>NZ_JACCFL010000001.1:946755-1262340 GCF_013410375.1 Leifsonia shinshuensis | reverse complement strand
CGCTCGCGGACGGCTCCGGCGCCGACTGCTTCCACGGCACCCCGGAGTCGCTGCGGCGCTTGCTGGAGTCGGGAGCGGCCTCCGGCATCCGCTCGGCCCTGGTCGGCGGCTCGCGCCTCGACCCGGCGCTGCGGTCCAGGGCCGAGGCGGCCGGGCTGCGCGTGACCGCGTACTACGGCGCGGCGGAGCTGTCCTTCGTCGCCGTCGACCACGGCGACGGGCTCGTCCCATTCCCCGGCGTGGGGCTGCGGGTGCGCGGCGGCGAGCTGTGGGTGCGCTCCCCCTACGTCGCCCACGGCTACGCTGGCGTTCCGGGGCCGCTGCGCCGCGACGGCGACTGGGCGACGGTCGGCGACCGGGCCGAGCTGGTCCCCGCTCCGGGCGGCGGCGAGCGCGTGCGCCTGCTCGGCCGGGCGGACGGCGCCATCCTGAGCGCGTCGGCCACCATCGTGCCGGACGAGGTGGAGGAGGCGCTGCGGTCGGTTCCCGGTGTGCGCGACGCCGTGGTGTTCGGCCTCCCGACCGGGCGGATCGGCGCTCTCGTCGCCGCCGTCGTCGAGCCGGAGGGCGCCGTCCCGTCGCTCGCCGTGCTCCGGTCCGCGGCGGCCGAACGGCTCGCCCCCGCGCACCGTCCGCGCCGCTGGTTCGCGGCCGAGCTGCCGCGCACGGCCGCGGGCAAGCCGGCCCGCGCGGAGGCCGTCCGGCGCGTGCTCGACGGGGAGGTGCGGCCGCTTGAACGCTGAGCGCTCCCCCATCGTCATCGCCGCGCGCCGCACCCCGATCGGCACCCGCGGCCGCGCTCTCGCGGGCCTGCGCGTGGAGCAGCTGGCCGCTCCGGTGCTGCGCGCCGTCCTGGACGACGCCGCGACCGCCGCCGGCGCACCGGCCGACGTCGCCGACGTGCTCCTGGGCAACTGCATGGGCCCGGGCGGCAACCCGGCCCGGGTCGCCGCGCTGGCCGCCGGGCTGGACGCCGCGATCCCTGGCGGCACGGTCGACCGGCAGTGCGGGAGCGGCCTGGCGGCGATCCTCGACGCGGCCGCCGGGATCCGGGCCGGCGACGGCAGGGCCCGGCTCGCCGGAGGTGTGGAGAGCGCCTCCACAGCCCCGGTCCGGTCGGTCGACGGGGTCGCCTACGACCGGGCGCCCTTCGCGCCGGAAGGCTTCCCGGATCCGGACATGGTGCGGGCGGCGGAGGATCTGGCGACGCACGACGGCATCCCGCGGTCGCGGCTCGACGCGCACGCCGCGCGCAGCCACGCCCGGGCGCGGGAGGCGTTGGCGGCCGGGCGGTTCGCGGACGAGCTGGTGCCGCTCGCCGGGCTCGACCGGGACGACGCGATCGGCGCGGCCGACCGGCTGCTGCCGCGCCTGCCCGCACTCTTCCCCGGCGGCGCGCTCACCGCCGGGACCGCGACCCGCATCGGCGACGGCGCGGCGGCCGTCCTGGTCGCTCCCGCCGGCGCCGCTCCGGGACTCGCGGTGCGCGCCGGCGCGATCGTCGGCTGCGACCCCGCGCTGCCCGGGATCGGCGCGGCGCCCGCGATCCTGTCCGCACTCGCGGCCGCCGGCGTCGAGCGGCACCAGGTCGCCGCGTTCGAGCTCGTGGAGGCGTTCGCATCGCAGAGCATCGCCGTCCTGGAGCGGATCGGCGTCGCCGAGGACGACCCGCGCGTGTGCGCGGACGGCGGCGCGCTCGCCCTCGGGCACCCGTGGGGCGCCAGCGGCGCCGTCGCCGTGGTCCGGCTGTTCAGCCGGCTCGTGCGCGGCGGGGCGCCGGCCGGGACGATCGGCGTCGCCGCCGCGTCGGTCGGAGGCGGCCTCGGCGTCGCCGCGGTGCTGGAGGTCGTGCGGTGAGCGCCCTCCGGCTGCGGGACGTCGGCGTGCGCCTCGGCGACGTCGACGCGCTCCACGACGTCACCCTCGACCTCGACGCGCGCACGGTGGCGGTGATCGGCGAGAACGGGTCGGGGAAGTCCACGTTCGCGCGCCTCCTCGGCGGGCTGGTCCCCGCCTCCGCCGGGGAGCTGCGCGTGCTGGGCCTCGACCCGGCGCGGCAGGCCGCGGAGCTGCGGAAGCGGATCGCGGTCGTGTTCAGCAACCCCGACGCCCAGATCATCATGCCGACCGTCGCGGAGGACGTCGCCTTCTCGCTGCGGGCCGACCGGCTCGGCCGGGAGGCCACCGCAGCCCGGGTGGCCGAGGCGCTCGACCGGTTCGGGCTGGCCGCGCTCGCCGACCGGCCGTCCCACGACCTGTCCGGAGGGCAGAAGCAGCTCCTGGCGCTCTGCGGGGCGTTCGTCCGGCGTCCGGAGCTCGTGATCGCCGACGAGCCCACCGCCTACCTCGACGCGCGGAACGCGCGCCGCGTCGCCGACCACCTCCTCGAGGACGCCGGGCACCGCCTCCTCCTGGTCACCCACGACCTGGCCCTCGCCGCGCGCTGCGACGCCGCGGTGCTGTTCGCCGGCGGCACCGTGGCCGCCGTCGGTGAGCCGGGCGACCTGATCGCGGCATACGAGCGTCTGCTCGCCGAGGGGAGCCTCCCGTGCTGACCCTCTACCGCCCGGGGACGGGACCGCTGCACCGGATGCCCGCCGGGCCGAAGCTGCTGCTCGTGCTCGCGGCGGTGCTCGCGGTGTCCCTGCTGCCCTCCACCTGGGCCGCGGCCGGGATCGCCGCCGCACTGCCCGTGGTCGCCTACGCGCTCGCCGGGCTGGGCGACGGCATGCTCGGCCTGCGCGAGCTCGCCCGTCAGGTGCTCGCCGTACGCTGGGTGATCGTGATCACCCTCGGCGGCCAACTGCTCTTCCTCGGCCCGGAGCCGGCCGTCGCCAACACGGCCCGGGTGACCTCCGCCGTCGTGCTCGCGGCGCTGCTCGTGCTGACCACCCGGGTCACCAACCTGCTGGACGCCGTCGAGCGCGGCCTCCGGCCGCTCGCCGCCCTGCGGGTCGACCCCGCGCGGGCGGCGCTGCTGCTGACCGTGACGCTGAGCACCGTGCCCGTCCTCGCGGGGCTGGCGCGCGACGTCCGGGACGCCCAGCGCGCCCGCGGCGCCCGGGCCGGCCTGCGGGCGTTCGCCGTCCCGTTCCTGGTGGTGGCGTTCAAGCACGCGGACGAGCTGGGCGACGCGTTGACGGCGCGAGGCGTGCGATGAGCGGCGGCGTGACAGGGCCGCGTGTGCTCGGCCCGACGGTCGACGACCAGACCCGCTGCGTCCACTACCGGACGCCGCTCGACGTGATCGCGATCCGGTTCGCCTGCTGCGGCGAGTTCTACCCGTGCCACGCCTGCCACGCGGAGACGGCGGGCCACCCGGCGGAGCAGTGGCCGGTGGCCGAGCGGGACGAGCGGGCGGTGCTGTGCGGGGTGTGCAAGGCCACGCTGACGATCGCCGACTACCTGGAGGCCGACTCCTGCCCGGAGTGCGGGGCGCCGTTCAACCCGGGGTGCACGCTGCACACGGAGCTGTACTTCCAGGTGTGACGCCCGGCGGACCCGGCAGGATGCTACGGCACCACCACGACCTTGCCGCGCGCCCGCCCGGCGCCGACGTGGTCGATCGCCTCGGCGGTGCGCTCCAGCGGGTAGGCGGTGTCGACGACCGGGCGGAAGGCGCCCTCCCGGTAGAGCCGGGCGAGCTCGATCAGGTCCTCCTGGCGCTCGCGCGCCATCAGGCCGATCAGGCGCTGGCGGGAGGTCGCATTCCTCAGCCCCGCCGCGGCGACGCGCTCCATCCCCCCGAGGATGCTGCCGCCCTCCTCCCCGCCGACGAGGACGAGCGCGCCCGCGGGGGCGAGGCTCGCCCGCAGCGCGCGGAGCGGCCGGTTGCCCGCGGTGTCGATGATCGCGTCCCAGACCCGGCCGAGGCCGAGCGGGTCGGTGGTCGTGTAGTCGATCGCGTCGGCGGCGCCCAGCTCGCGCACCAGCGCGGTCTTGGGGCCGCTGCAGACGCCCGTCACCTCGGCGCCGCGGGCGACGGCGAGCTGCACGGCGAAATGGCCGACCCCGCCGGCCGCGCCCAGCACCAGGACCCGGTCGCCGGCATCCACCTGCGCAGCGGCCAGCGCCTGCAGCGCGGTCACCGCCGAGATGGGCACCGCGGCGGCCTCCGCGAAGCCGAGGCCGGCGGGGATCGGCACGACCTCCGCGCGCGCGGCGCGCACCCGCTCGGCGAGCGCTCCGGCGGCCGAGCCGAACACGGCGTCGCCGGGCCGCAGGTCGGTCACTTCGGCTCCGACGGCCTCCACGACGCCCGCGAAGGCGGCGCCGCGGACCCGCTGCGACGGGCCGCGCATCCCGAAGCCCATCAGCCGCATCAGGTAGGGGCGGCCGGTGGTGAGGTGCCAGGTGCCGGCGTCGATGCCGGCCGCCTCGACGCGCACCAGCAGGTCGCCGGGGCCGATCGACGGCACGGGCACCTCCTCCACCCGCAGGGCGGCGGTGGTGCCGTAGACGTCCTGGACGACGGCGCGCATCGTGGCGTTCATGATTCCCCTCACTCCTCGGGGTACTGGAAGACGTCGTCGAGCGGGACCCCGAACACCCGAGCGAGCTGGAAGGCCATCTCCAGGGACGGCGAGTACCGGCCCTGCTCGATGGCGATGATGGTCTGGCGGGTCACGCCGACCCGGTCCGCGAGCTCGGCCTGGGTCATCTCCCCCGCGCCGAACCGGAGCGCCCGGATGCTGTTGGTGACCCGGGTGGGCTTCACCATGCGGGCAGCCCCTTACGGTAGGCCACGAGGGTGGCGATCGAGCCGACGACCGCGGAGAGCACGAACGCCGCGTAGACCGCGTTCGCGATCCAGAACCACGGCGCCTCGAACAGCGCCAGCACGAGGGCGGCCAGGGCGCCGATGACGACGAAGGCCTGGCCGACGCGTTCACCGAACACCTTGATCTCCCGGTCGCGCTGGTCGCGCTTGTCGGCCTCGCGCGGGTTGCCGATCGAGATGCCGATGCGGGCCACGATGTTGGCGGCGATGGAGGCGCCGACCGTCCAGAGCAGCAGCGGCACGTAGGCGCCGGGGCCGAGGGCCGCGAGCAGGATCAGGTAGGTCGCGTAGCCGAGGACGGCGACGACCAGGTACGCCCACGCGTTCTTCTCGTCGAAGGACACTTCGCACCTCCCATGTCAAAAATCATTTACATGGCGAGTGTAAAGCGACGCGTACATCGTGTCAATAATTTCTGACACGCGATTCGTGACGAATGTTGCGATTCGGGCGCGGATTCGCGCGATTCGTGACGAATGCGCCCGCGAACGAGCGACCGCCGGGCGCAGCGTGCGCGCCCGGCGGTCGTCGTCAATCAGGGACTACTGCTGCTGCCAGCCCCAGAGCCAGCCGGTGAGCCAGTTCCAGATCAGCGTCCACACCCAGTGGCCGACCGCGTTGCCGTTGGCGACCTTGAGGTCGTCCCAGCCGATCACCGAGTTCTTGCTGTCCTGCACGGACAGCTTGTGGTCGCCCTTGGCGAGCGGCTTCGGCAGGGTGAGGTGCAGCACGCCGTCAGCGGGCACCTGGATCCAGCCGGCGCCGACGGCCTGGGGCTGCGAGTACACCCACACCGAGACCCACTGGCCCGCGCGCGCCTTGCCGACCGAGACGTCGATCGGGTCGCCCGCGTGGTAGGCCTTGTCCTTGAACGAGATCTTGCCGTTCAGGGCCTTGGTGAGCGCGGACTCGGCCGCCGCCTTCGGGTCGGTCGTGGGCTTGCCGTCGGTCGGAGCGGCCTCCACCGTGAGCGGGATGCGCACGGTCGTGCCGGACTCCTTGGCGGTGAGCACCAGGGTGCTCGCGCCTGCGGCCGAGGCCGGGACGGTGAAGCCCACGGTCGCGTTGCCCGCGGCGTCCACCGGCACGCTGCCGATGACCGCCGAGCCGCCCCAGCTCAGCTCGAGCGAGGTGTTGGCCGGGCTGCCCAGGCTGGTCAGGTTCAGCTTCTGCACCCCGAAGCTCACCTGCTGGCCGCGCTTCAGGGTCGCCGTCGGGACGTCCGTGACGGACACGCCGCGGCGGGCGAAGCTCGGCGACAGCGGGCTGTGCGCGGAGATGTAGCCGATCCAGGCGTCCCGGTCGATGAGACCCGAGTCGCGTGTGTCGGTTCCAGCCGCGAACGCCCGGAAGTTGTCGCCGCCCTGCGCGAGGAACGAGAACGTGCCGATCCGGTACGACTTCGCCGGGTCGATCGGCGTGCCGTTCACGATGATGCTCGTGATGCGGTCGCCCTCGGGCCGGGTGGCGTCGTACGTGTAGCTGACGTTCTTCGACAGCCCCAGGTTGAGGAACGGCCGGCTCGGCACGGTGCCGTCGGCGTTCCGCTGCCACTGCTGCTCGAGCGCCTGCTTGAACTGCGCTCCGGTGAGGGAGGTCGTCCACAGGTTGTTCACGAACGGCAGCACGGCGTTCGCCTGCGCGTAGCTGACCGATCCGTCCGTGCCGTAGAGCAGCTCGGCGCGGAGGCCGCCCGGGTTCACCACGCCGATCTCGGCGCCGCCCGACTGGGCGGGCGAGAGGGTCGACAGCAGCGAGTCGGCGACGAGGTTGCCCAGGGTGGACTCGCTCATCCGGTCGTCGCGGGCGCCGTTGATGTACGCCGTGGTGATGTCGGAGGTGACCGAGCCGATCTTCTGGTTGCCGATGACGGCCGCGTCGGCGAGCGCCTTGTCGACGATCGTCTTCACCTTCGCCACCCGCGGGTAGGCGGAGACCAGGCTCGCGTCGGCGTCCGTGGTGCGCTTGACGTTGCGAGCGGTGTACGAGGTCACCGCGCGGCTGTCGGGGTCGACGGTGAGCTTGACCTGGCCGATGTTCTCGCCGTAGCTGCCGGTCTGCACGATCGGACGGGTCGCGCCCGCGACACCCGGGACGGGGCCGTCCCAGCTGTACTCCTTGTGCGTGTGGCCGGTGAAGATCGCCGAGACCTTCGCGCTCGTCTTGGTGACGATGTCGGCGAACGCGCCGCCTGCCGCGACCTCCTGGTCGAGCGTGGCGCCGTCCGGCGTGCCGAAGCCGGCGCCCTCGTGGTACTCGGCCACGATCACGTCGGCCTCGCCGTTGGCCGGGTCGCCGTCGGTGAGCTGCGCTGCGACGCGGTTAACCGCCTCCACCGGGTCGCCGAAGTCGAGCGTCGAGACGCCGCCGGGCGAGACCAGGGTCGGGGTCTCCTGCGTGACGGCGCCGATGACGGCGACCTTCAGCCCGTTCACCGTGAAGGTGGCGTACTCCGGCAGCGCCGGGGTCTTCGTGCCCTTCTGGTAGACGTTCGCACCGAGGTAGCCGAACTTCGCGGCGTCCTTCACGCGGCCGGTGAGGTCGGCGAAGCCCTTGTCGAACTCGTGGTTGCCCACGGCGCTCGTCTTCAGGTCGAGCGCGTTCAGAACGTCGAGGGTGGGGACGTCGCCGGCCGAGGCCGAGGCGAACAGGGAGGCGCCGATGTTGTCGCCGTCGGAGAGGAAGAGGGTGTTGCCCTCGCCGCCCTCCGCGCGCAGCTTCTCGACGGTGCCGGCGAACTTGACGGTGTTGCTGTCGATCCGACCGTGGAAGTCGTTGATGTTCAGCAGGTTGAGCGTCACCGGGGCCGCCTTCACCGCCAGGCCCACGACGATCGGGTCATGGTCGCTGGAGCGGTACGGGCCCGCCTCGTAAAAGTTGGTGACGTTGTAGTTGTAGCGGCTGTACTCCAGGGCCACCGACTCGACGGAGTTGATGTTCCAGACGTCCGCGCCGGTGATGGCGGCGTTCGCAGCCGGCGACGCGAGCACGTGGTCGAGCGAGCCGACCGTGCCGCCGAAGGAGTAGGTCGCCTTCGCGGTCCGGGTGCTGACCTGGTCGACGTAGCCGGCGTCGGTCAGGACCTTGATCGGGTCCTCATTGAGGTACGCGTTGAAGTCGCCGATCAGCAGCACCTTGTCGGAGCCGAGCGTGGTCCTGCGCTCGTTCGCGAAGGCGACGAGGGCGTTGGCCTGCTTGACGCGGGAGGCGTTGGACGCGCCCTGCCCGTCGCCCTGGTCGGCGTCGGCCCCGCTCCCGGAGCCCTTCGACTTGAAGTGGTTCACGATGGCGATGAACGCCGACGAGTCCTGCGCGCCGACCTTCCTGAAGGCCTGGGCGAGCGGCTGGCGGGCGTTGGAGAACGCTGCGTCGTCGAGGATCTTCGACGCGCCGACCGGGGCCGCGACGGCCTTCTTGTAGATGAACGCGGTGCGGATGACGTCCTCGGACGCCGGGACCGTCGCCGGGGATGGGACGAACGCCCAGACCTCGCTGCCGGCCGCGGCGTTGAGCGCGGAGACCAAGGTCTTCAGCGCGTCGTCGCGGTCGAGGCCGAAGCGCTTCGAGTTCTCGATCTCCTCCAGGGAGACCACGTCGGCCGTGAGGGCGTTGATCGCGGCGACGATCTTGTCCTGCTGGCGCTTGAGGCTGGTCGCGTCGGCGGCGCCGCGGGCGTCGCAGCCGGAGTTGACCGTGATCTTGTTGCCGTCGCGGTCGGTGTAGAACGTGCAGCCGGTGAGCTGGTCGCCGGTGGTCGGGAAATAGTTCAGCACGTTGAACGTGGCGAGCCGGAGGTCGCCGCCCACGGTGGCCGGGGCCGCGGTGCGGGTGTTGCCGAAGCTGACGGGCTGAACGGCGGACGCGTTCGCCGGAGTTAGCTCGGCGGTGGGCTCGAACTTCCAGGCGTCGTTCCGGTAGTCGAGGATGACCGGCTTGGTGAACGTGACGGGCGCCCCGACGCGGACCGGGCTGGTCAGCGAGAGGTACGGCAGCGGCTTGGACTTGTTCGCCGCGCTGAGGAAGTTGGTCGAGGCGCCGTCGTCGAGGGTGACGGAGCGGGCCTTGTTGTCGGCGACGGCCGCGGCGTAGGCCGTGGTGCCGGGACGGGCGATCTCGGTCGGCTGCACGAGCGGCTTGTCGCCGGCCGCGAGGCCGATCTCGCCGTACTGGTTGGCCGAGTAGACATCGGTGACGGTGAAGGCGCCCTGGGGGGCGATCAGCATGCCCTCGAGGCTCTCGCGCTGCGCGTCGGTGGTCGGGAGGCCGACGAGCGCGGGGGTGGGAGCGGTGACGGTGCTCTTGTCGAGCGTGTCGACCTTGGTCGCGGTGAGCTCGGTGAGGCCGTTGTACTCGCTGACGGCGCCGGTCACCTTCACGTAGTCGCCCACGGCGACACCGGCGACGGCGGAGGAGCCGAAGACGAAGATCGCGTCGGAGGCGGTGTGGGTGGCGAGGTCGATCGCGCCGCCCGTGCCCGGGGTCTGCAGGTAGAAGCCGTTGAAGCCTCCGGTCGGGTAGGCGGCGGTGACGACGCCGACGGTGCTGACCGTCTGGCCGGCCTTGGGGCTGGTGTCACCGGTGCCCTGGATGTCGGAGATGGCGATCGTGCCGGGCGGGCCGGGGTCGGTCCCCGTGCCGGGGTCGGTGCCTCCGCCGTCGCCCGGGTTGCCGGGGTCGGGGGCCGACGCGGTGTTCTGCGGGGTGATCGTCGCGCTCAGCGAGATGTCCGCGGCGTTGTCGTCGGTGTCCTTGAAGGCCGTCCGGTTGAGAGACTTCACATCCGTGTTGCCGCTCGGGGCGGTCGCAGTCTTCGAACCTTCGAAGGTGTTGGAGGCGCCGTAGCCGATGAGGTCGACGACGTTCGGGTTGCCCGTGACGGAGCCCGTCGGCAGGGTCAGCGCGGTGGCCGACTTGGCCAGGATGAGGGTGCCGGAGGTGCCGGACGGGTTCAGCCCGTTGCTCGCGGCGTCCGGGGTCGGCAGGGCGGCGCCGGTCGTGCCGTTGGAGGCGCCGGCGACCAGGTAGTAGCCCTTGGCCGCGATCGTGCCGCTCAGCGGGACGACGCCGTTGGCCGCGCCGGTGCTGGTCCCGGAGCGGTACTGCACGCTCCAGCCGGTCAGGGCGACGGGCTGGTCGCCCGGGTTGTAGAGCTCGACGAACTTGTTGGCATAGGCGGCGCCGGCGCTGCCGCCGGAGAGGTACGCCTCGTTGATGACGACACCGGTGCCGTCGGTGCTGGCGAAGGCCGGCGTCGCGGCGAGGGAGCCGGCGGCGAGGCCGGCTCCGACAGCCACGGCGGTGGCGGCGCGCCACAAGGTGCGCAATCTGGGTGACATTTCTCTCCTCGGTCGGAAGGGGGGAACTCGTGCGAGCCCGCGGTCAACTTAGAGATCCCGGAGAACCGCGCACTGTCTTGTGAGTGAACGTACATAAAACTCGTCCGGGGGTAGACCGCTCATTTAAGCAGCCCCATTCGCGGGGAGACGGCTGCCGGCGTCTTCGCCATCCGGCGGGCGCGACGCGGGTGGGCCATGATGGTGTGCATGCGGATCGACGAGATCGCCCACTTCCGGGCGCTGGCGGCGGAGGGCCATCTGGCGCTGGCCGCCGAGACGCTCGGCGTCTCGCAGTCGACCCTGTCGCGCTCGCTGGCCCGGCTGGAGGCGGACGCCGGGGTCGAGCTGTTCGACCGCAGGCGCGGGCATCTGGAGCTGAACCAGTACGGCGAGATCCTGCTGGCCCACGCGTCCCGGGCGGAGGCCGAGCTGGAGACGGCCCGCGCCCGCATCGACGCCCTCCGCGACCCGGCGGCCGGGATCGTCTCCCTCGCCTACGTGTCGTCGTTCGGCAGCTGGCTGCTGCCGCGCGTGGTGAGCGAGTACCGCAGCCTGTTCCCCGACATCCGCTTCGCGCTGCGCGGCGGCACCGCGGACACCGTCCTGGACGCGCTGCGCGAGGGCTCGGCCGACCTGGCGTTCCTCAGCCCCGACCCGCGCGACCCCGACATCGAGTGGGTCCCGCTGACCGCGGAGCGGCTGGTCCTCGGCGTCCCGGACGGCCACCCGCTCGCCACCCGCGCCGAGGCGTCGTTCGCGGACCTGACCGAGGCGGAGCTCGTCGCGCTGCGCCCGGGCTCAGGGCTGCGCACGATCGCCGACGCGTACTTCGCGGCGCACGGCGAGGTGCTGTCACCGGTGATCGAGGTCACCGAGCTGTCCACGCTGCGCGCGCTCGTGCGCGACGGCGTCGGCGTCGCCCTCATCCCGGACACGCCCGCCGAGCCGGGGATCGTCGCCGTGCCGCTCGCGGACGAGGCGCAGCGCGTCATCGGGCTCGCCCGCAACCGCACCCGCTCGCAGTCGGCGGCCGCCGAGCAGTTCGCGCGCTTCGTGCGCGAGGAGCTCACGGCGATCTGAGGCCGGCCGCCGGCGGCCGGCCGGACAGGGCTAGGCGCCCGCGCACTCCGTTCCGACCGCCGTGGACGCGCTCGAGAGCGCCTTGAGCTTGGTGGTGAGCACGTCCGTGCTCACCGTGGTCGGATCAGCCTGGATCTTCTTGATGTAGTCCGCGTAGTCCGAGAAGGCCGCGGCCGCGGCGGAGGTCTTGACCTTGACCTCGGCGTTGTTCACGCCCGAGTCCATGCTCGCGAACGACGCGGACATCTCGTCCAGGATCGCCTGCGCCTTCGACGGATCGGACATGGCCGACGCCGCCTCGCCCTGCTTCGACGCGAGCTCCCGCATCGTCTTCATGACGATGGCGCACGCCTCCGCATGGGTCTGCGCGGCCGCCGTGGCGGTGGCCGACGCGGTCGGCGTGGCGGTGACGGTCGGCGCGTTCGACGCGGAGCACCCGCTGAGCGCCGCGACGAGCGCGATCGAGGCAGCGGCGACGACAGAGATCTTCTTCATTGGTTTCCCCCCGAGGATGCGGAATCGGATCGGTCCGCACGGAAGAACGTATCGCACGCTCCGCCCGGCGACGTGCGACATGCGGCCGCTGGCGTGCGTGTGGGGGGGCGTGGGGTGGCGTGCGGAGGGCGGCGCTCAGGCCGCAGCCGCGAACGCGGCGCCGAGGGCGCTCCAGAGCCGGTCGATGTCGGCGGGGAGCCCGTCCAGCCGGCCGCGCTCCGCCGCGATCATGTAGGCGCCGAAGAAGCCCTGGACCGCGACCACGGCGAGCGCGCGCGGTTCCAGGCCCTGCGGCAGGGCGCCCTCCTCCTGCGCCAGGTAGCCGGCCACCACGCCCACCCAGTTGTCGTACGGGTCGGCGTCCGGGCCGGGCGGGAGCACGGTCTGCGACAGCGCCATCGCCGCGCGCACCCGGACGTCCGAGGCGAACACCGCGCCGACCCGCCTGGTCAGCTCGGCGGCCGCCGCCACGCCGCGGAGCCCGCTCGCGTCGATGTCGGAGACGATCGCCGGCCAGTTGCCGTACTTCTCCGCCACTAGCGCCTTCGCCAGGTCCAGCTTGGACCGGAAGTGGAAGTACACCGCGCCCTTGGTCAGGCCGGTGCGCTCGACGATCCGCTCCAGCCGGGCTCCGGCGTAGCCGTGCTGATCGAACTCGTCCGCGGCCGCGTCGAGGATGCTGGCACGGCTGCGCTCGGCGCGCTCCTGACGTGGCATGGCTGGGGTCCTCGAATCCGTTCGATGCGGCGGTCCCCCCAGGAGCAAACTCTAACCCGGGGACGCCGCGCGACACGGCAGGGCGCTCGATTGCGCGGCGATTCGGCGCCGCGGATGTCGTGGACACACCGGGGTAGTGCGGGACGAGGCGCCCGTCGCATCCTGTACTCGTAGCCTCGCGAGAGGGGGACCACCATGTCCATGGAGCCGCCGCCGCCGTCCGCCCCGCCGCCGCCGTCCGGGCCCGTCCCGCCGTCCGGGCCGGTGCCGCCGTCCGGGCCGGTGCCGTTGTCGGCGCCGCTCTACGGTGCCACCATGGGCGACGCGATCCGCCGGTTCTTCACCAAGTACGCGGACTTCACCGGACGGGCGAGCCGCGGCGAGTACTGGTGGTTCTTCCTGTTCGACGTGCTGCTGGCCATCGCCTACTGGCTGTTCGTGGTCGTGATCAGCCGGCTGAGCGGCAGCTTCCGGATGACCGGCTCCCCGCGCATCGTCGGACCGCTGTTCTGGGTGCTGCTCGCCGTGTGGATCGTCTGGGTCCTCGCGACGCTGGTGCCCCACCTGGCCCTGATCTGGCGCCGTCTGCACGACGCGAACCTGGCCGGCCCGTGGTACTTCATCTCGTTCGTCCCGCTCGGCTGGGTGGTGCAGCTGGTGCTCACGGCCCTTCCGTCGAACCCGCTGGGGGCGCGATTCGACCGGCCGCGGTAGCGAAGGGCTCGGTGAGGCTGCACGCCTGCGAGACGATCCTGGTGTTAGCAGCACCACCATCGAGGGACACTGGTTGCTTGCCGCGCGACCAAGGATCCTGTGGATACGAGTCGACGACAATCCAAGGACCCGCATGCCACTCACCACGCGCTCTGCTCCGCAGCGTTACGCAACCATCGACGATCTTCTGGGCGACGGACGCAGCCGCTTCTTCAGTCACGGCTACAAGTCCACGAACCCGCTGCTTCGGAGAGTCCGGGTGGCGCACGGAGTCTCTGAGTCCACCCTCACGGCGCGCGCCGGCATAGCGATCCACGGATCCTGGTCCCTCAAAGGCGAGACGGAGCAGATCCCACATTTGGGAACCACCGATGTTCTCGTCCTTGCCTGCAGAATGGCCGAAGCCATATTGGCCGGTCGCTATTCCCCGGAGATTCTTCCGACCGCGTACGTCGAATCGATTATCGTCTCCGGAGGCGGCGAACCAGTCGAAGGAGATCTCAGCGATCTTGAATCCGGCGCCACATTGCAGACTGGAAGCAACGGCTCGCCTTCAGTCATGCGCTGCTCGGTCGCCTCCATGACAGCAACTCTGACGGTGGCCCACGATGCCCACGAGCTCGGACTCGCTTCAGTCCAAGCACCGACCGAGGAGGCTCTCGTCGGCGACGCCGGTTCACGCCTTTACGGCGACCGCTGGGCACGACGACGGGTTTCACTCGAGGACATCCAGCTCGACGCGGAGGACGAGGCTGTCAGCGCGCAGCTATCGTTCAGCCAGCCCACCCCGAGCCGCATCGCCGACCTGAGCGGGCTTGAGGCTGCCTATCCCCACGCGCTCTGCGCAGTCGACTTCTTCGTCGCGACTCTTCAACTCGGCCAGGTCCTGCTTTACGGGTTCGATTCCGTGAACCGTGCCGAGAGCAACACATTGTGGATGCGCAAGACTCGAATTGCGCTCAGCCGCCCGAGTCCTCATGCGGAGGCCGGGCGAACAACCGGCCTGACTGTCCGGCTGCGCAGGAACCGGCTCATCGAGAAGCAGGACGAGTCGTGGCGTTGCGCCGACGTCGTAGGCACGTTCGACGGCGGCGAAGTGGTGTGCAGTGTGGCACATCGCTTGCCTGCTCGCCGCGCGACTCAGGCGTCTGAGGTCGCCCGATGAGCGCGCCTGCTGCCGTCATACGCGGCCTGGGAGGCGCCCTTCCGGAGCGCGTCGTCACCAATCACCACCTGTCCGCGCTCATGGACACCTCCGACGAGTGGATCAGGCGCCGAACCGGCATCGCCGAACGTCGTCACTCGAGTGAAACAGAGACAACGAGTGCGCTTGCCACCGTCGCTGCCCAACGCGCGTTGGCCAGCGCCGGCGCCGACTCCGCGGGTCTCCTGATGGTGGCGACGTCAACGCCGGACAAGGTCTGTCCCGCAACGGCTCCGAAGGTGGCGGCAAATCTGGGGCTGCGAGGGGTCGCCGCTTACGACGTCTCCGCCGTTTGCTCCGGATTCGTGTACGCCTTGGCCACGGCGTCCTGGGCGATCAGCTCAGGCTCCGTCGACTCCGCCCTCGTCATCGGCGCTGACACGTTCACTCGCCTTCTCGATCCGACGGATCGGGCTACGTCCGTAATCTTCGGGGACGGGGCAGGTGCCGCATACCTCACGGCTGGAAAAGCCGAGGAGCCCGGCACCATCCTGGCCTCGACGCTCCACTCGGACGGCACGGGCGAAGAACTCATCCAGGTGCCACGACGCGCTGGCGCCTTCTTCGAGATGCAAGGAAAAGAAGTCTTCTCGCAGGCCGTGTCCGCGATGTCGGATTCCGTACAAACGGTTCTGGCGCGCGCGGGCTGGACCGCGAATGACGTGGACTCCTTGATCGCACATCAGGCCAACGTCCGAATCCTGAAAACGGTCGCTTCAGTGACCGGCATCCCTGGCTCGAAAGCGGAGATCCACTTGGACAAGGTCGGTAACACGTCGGCCGCGTCGATCCCGTTGGCGATGACCAATGCTGGTACCAAAGGTCACAGGAACCCGGGCGACAAAGTCGTTCTGACGGCTTTCGGCGGCGGAACCACGTGGGGCGCCATAGCCATGACGTGGCCATCGATGTCGGTTATCGACCCGCACTAGGCGACCAGCCGAATCCTGCAAGGCGTCGCCCGTGCAGGACCTCTGTGGCGCGGGACGATCCCGGGCCACCTCAATCACCAGATAGGGGAAAACCAATGGAAATCACCGCTCCCGACGTTGTCGATGCGATCGGATCCGTCATGGACGAGCTCAGCCACATGCAACCGGACGACGCCTTTGCGGATCTGGACATCGACTCGCTCACCCTCGTTGAGGCCGCCGTGATCCTCAGCAACAAGTTCGGCGTGCGCGTCGACGAATTCGAACTCGCAGATGCAGGCAATGCGCACGCTGCAGCCGCGATGCTCACGAACAGACTGGCACCGCGGAACGCGAGCTAGCCATGCCCGTCACAGGGCCCACAACAGACCGAGCACAAGAAGGAGGACACATGGCTGATCCGGCAATTGCAGTTGTTTACTATTCGGGCTCCGGCCACACCAAAGTCCTGGCAGACGCCGTGGTCGATGCTGTCGGCACTCGCGGCGCGACCACCACCCTCATCCACGTCGAGGCGATGACTGAGCGGTCCTGGGATTACCTCGATGAGGCCGATGCGATCGTCTTCGGCGCCCCCACCTACATGGGCACAGCACCATCTGCCTTCCATGCATTCGCCGAAAAGACCACAGGCCGCTGGGCTGAACAGAGATGGCACAACAAGCTCGCAGCGGGCTTCACCAATGCAGCCTGCAAGGCCGGAGACAAGCACTCCACCCTGGACTATTTTTCGACGTTTGCCGCGCAGCACGGGATGAACTGGATCAACCTCGGCCTGCTCCCGGGATGGAAGAATACCCGGGGCACCGAGAATGACCTCAACCGCTTCGGCTATTTCAATGGGGCCGCCGCCCAAACTTTCTCGGATGTCGGCGTCGAAGGTGTACACCCAGCGGATGTCGCGACAGCACAGCATCTGGGCCGAAGAGTTGCCGACATGACGGCCATCTTCGTCGCCGGCCGCTGCGCCTTAGACCGGTGACCCGTAGCGCGGGCCTCGCTCACGCAGACGCCGGCGTAGCAGTGTGTATCGGCGTTAGCGGAGACAGCGTAGATTGCACAACCGCCAGCACGTCCAGGCTGGCGCGATGGAAGAGGTGCCCGACACCGGATAGTTCCACCAGCCGTGGTTCAGCTGAGCACCAGGAAGCCCAGCGCGCGGAGTCGATGGCGGCCACCACAGGGTCGTCGTTGCTGTAGAGAATCGTTGCCGGGACTTTCAACTGCCCCTCCGGACGCCTGCCCGGGTAGGACGCCAACAGCGCAAGGTCCTCGAGCAGGATCTCACGCGCACGCTCGGACAATTCGCCGGAGAGGGCGGACGCGCGAGCTGCAGCGCGCTCTACCGAGAAAGCGGTAGCGCCGTCGGGTGCTTCCCATGGCGGACGAGCGGCCGCGAGGAAGACGTGTTCCAGACGATCGACATCCTGGAGTCGGAGGGCCACCTCGAACGCAAGGGTCGCCCCCATGCTGTGACCATAAAGCGCAAGCCGAGGCGACGATGACGCGTCTATCCGCTCGGCAAGAACATCTGCGGCTCCAGCGATAGACCCGAAGTCTCTTCCACGGTAGCCCAGTTTGGTGACATCGACTCCGGGAATGCGCCAACCTGCGAAGCTCGCGGTTGTACCCCCAGCATGATGCAGGCAGAAGAGATGCATGGAGATGTCCGAACGCTATCGAACTTGGAGCCGGTGAGTGTCATGCTCCGCGCGGGAGGCCGCCACCTCATCCATGTTCGTCTCAGCCCAGTTCTTCATTTCAAAGACGATTCGAAGGAGCGATTGGCCGAGGAGCGTGAGCTCGTAATCTGTGCGCACGGGAACTGACGCCGTGACGTGCCGAGAAACCAGGCCGTCGCGCTCCAGGGATCGAAGCGTTGATGTGAGCATCTTCTGGCTGGCACCCGGAATGCGCTTGCGGAGCTCGCTGTGGCGGAGCTGGCCATCTTCCAGTGCCAGCATCACCAGAGTCACCCACTTGCTGCTGATGGCTTCGAGGAGCTGGCGAGCCGGGCAAGCGCCCAAATGGGCGTTGTGTTGCCTCTGGGCTTTCAGACGTCTCTGCTCTGCCGTGAGGCTTCCCGTCCCACAACCCTTTTCCACCGATTGGCTCATGGGACAAAAGCATACTTGGGCTTACATACAGAGAGAAAACGTACATGACGCTACGCGATCGTCACTGACTGATCGTTCGCCTTCGGTCCGACCAACAGCGATTCACCCGTCAACGCCATGAACGGCAAGTCCGAATCGTGGTCGCCGTAGGCGAGGCTCGCCGCCAGATCCACTCCATGTTCGGCAGCGTGGGACGCCACGGCGCGCGCTTTGGCAGCGCCCACCAACGCTTCTTCGATCTCCCCGGTGTAACGGCTGTTCCTGATCCGAGGGAGCGTGCACAGTATCTGAAGCTGCGGCCAGCGCCGTTTCACACGCACCAGTGCAGGTTCGAAGGAGGCCGTCACTGCGACTATTCGCCGCCGGTTTCGCGTGTGCCCGTCCAGGAGGGACGCCACTGGTTCCAGGAACTGCCATCGCATAGGCGAGTCTGCCTGGAAGTCTGCCCAGCGCTCCCCGAGTTCGGCGACTTCCGTCACACTCCGGCCTTGCCACCAGCGGAAATAGCGGGCATTGGTCTCGGACCTTGGCACGCCGCGAGCGGCCGCAGCGCGCAGTCCGGCCAGGAACTCGTCCGCCTCGGCGCAGCGAAGTCGTTCAGCGGCGTCGAAGCGAAGGAGTTCGAAGATGGAGTTATACGCCACCACTGTGCCGTCCACGTCTGTGTAGGCAGCTTGGGAACTGTCGGAATCTTCCACGGGAAGAATCCTAGGAACCCCTGTCCCGATGTGGAAGCCATGACAAGCAGGCACATTGAAGTGCCTTAGGCACAATTTAGTGCGCTCTTACGGGACTCCAGCGGTGCAGCTGAGGATGGAGGGCGGGGTCCCTACGGCCCCAACCGCACAGTCCGAAAGGAAGCCAATGCCCACCATCCTCCACATCAACGCCTCGCCCCGCTACGCCAACAGCGACTCCCTGCGGCTGGCACGGCACTTCATCGACAGTGTCCAGACTGCCGGTCCGGAGAGCTTCGAGGTGGAGACGCTGGACCTGTTCGAGGACGGTGCGCTGCCCGTTTTCGGTCGTACCGCGGCTGCGGCCAAGATGGCCGTGTTCTCCGGCCAGGAGCAGACGCCGGAGCAGATCGGAGCGTGGGAGTCCGCCCGCGCCGTGTTCGACCGGTTCGCGGCCGCCGACGCCTACGTCTTCAACATCCCCATGTGGAACGCCGGCGTTCCGTACGTCCTCAAGCAGTGGATCGACATCGTCACCCAGCCCGGCTGGTCCTTCGGGTTCGACCCCGAGAACGGCTACAACGGCCTGATGGAGGGCAAGCAGGCCGTCGCCATTCACACCAGCGGTGTCTATGCGCCCGGCGTCCCGGCCAGCTTCGGAGCTGATTTCAGCGCTACGTTCTTCGCCGACTGGCTGAGCTTCGTGGGCATCGAGGACGCCACTCACGTCCGGTTCGCCCCGACGGTCGTCAACGGTGACGTGGACGGCACGCGCGCGGCCGCCGAGGCAGAGCTCACCGACGCGGCGGTCGCGTTCGCCCGCAAGCTCAGCGCCGCAGCAACTCTGCAGCTCGTCAACGACTGAGGCGGACGCAATGCGCATCGGTATTTCGGGTACCTACTCCTCGGGCAAGACGTTCACCTCGATTGCACTGTCCCACTACACCGGGATGCCGAGGACCAGGGCGAGGACAATGCGGGAGATCCTCCCCGAGGCAGCGCCAGGAAAGACCCTCGAGGAATGCACCGCAGCTGAGCTCATTCAGATGATCGTGACACGTCATGTCGAACGTGCCGTATACGAGGACAAGCTCTCGGACGGCTTCATTTCGGACGGGTCCTCGCTCCAGGAATGGATCTACGGGTCGGTGCGTGTTTCTCTCGGGTTGAACCCCAGTGCCTCGGCGAATCTGAAGGCGGGGGAATCAGTCGAGAAGACGGCGGAACTCGCCTTCTTCGAAGAGGTGATGGCGAGCCTCGGAAACAGCTTCAAGAGGCATGTGAAGGACTCATTCGACGCCTTTGTGCACCTGAAGAACGAACTACCGCTTTCCGCCGACGGGCACCGACCGGTCAACGACCAGTTCCGGAACATGTCCGACTCGATCCTGCAGGAGACCATGAGCGAACTAGGGATCCCGTTCCACGTGGTCTCCGGCTCGGTCGAGGAACGGCTCGAGCAGATCGCCGGTCTTTTCAGCCTGGAGGCGTGCATTTCTGCCGAGGATGCTCTGCGGCTGGCTTCAGAGGAATATGCCCTTCTCGACGTCCGCACCGAACGGGAGCGGGCCCTTCAGCAGCCAGAGCTCTGAGGGCTCAGAGGCAAGCCTCTGCTTACTTGTTCGTCCGGCCGACCACCGCAGAAAGTGGCCGGCCGGACGCGCGTCTGAATTGGAGAATCCGTGCGGATCGATGAACCGTTGTCCAACCACGTACGCCTTGGCCGCTTTCTCCGGGCGCGCCGCGAACAGACACGCCCGGAGGACCTCGGCTTGCCTGCGAGCACCCGGCGCCGGACCCCGGGGCTCCGGCGCGAAGAAGTCGCCGTTCTCGCGAACGTCGGAGTGTCTTGGTATACCTGGCTGGAGCAGGGCCGGGCACGAGGAGCTTCTGAGGAAGTACTCGAGGCGATTGCGAACGCGCTTCGGCTCGGTCCCGAGGACCAGGCACATGTCTTCCGCCTGGCATCAGTCAGACGTTCGCCCGAGAGGTCTACCGCTTTCGCTGCCGGCGAGTCCCCCGAATTCGACGGCGGCCGGCTGAGGCTTCTACAGCAATTGGTGGACGCTATGACGAACCCCAGTTACGTCGCCGATCCGTTCTGGACTGTAGTGACCATGAACTCCGCCGCGGCGGACGCGTTCGATACCCGCGTCGGCACTAGCTGCCTGAAGCGTTTTTTCACGGATGACGAGCTTGCCCGTTCGCATGTGCAGCCCGCGATGATGGCTCGGTCGATGGTCGCACAGTTCCGGGCACAGTCGGCGCGGTATCCGGAGGACTCCCGATTCGAGGTGATGGCCCGCGGCCTCTGCGAGGTCTCGGCGGATTTCTGTGAGTTGTGGCAACGCCACGTCGTGGAGGATTCGTATCGAATCGACGTCGTCTTCGACCACCCTGTCGTGGGCCGGTTGAGCTTCGATCCGCTGGTTCTGGAGGTCCCGCGGTTTCCGACGCTCCGCCTCTTCACATACCTGCCTCAGGGCGGCACCGGGACTCAGGCAGCCCTGAACCGACTGACCCACAACGGCGCGGCCCCGCGGCCCGCAAACCGTGGCGCGCCCCTCTTGACCGCGCCGGACACGAGCGAGATGCGCATTTCAAAATCGTCTGTCGGCGCGTCAGGTCCCATGCACTCGGATGAACGGTCACTCGACAAAGCCACATCCTGGTGCTCCCGTTCCGAGCGCAGAACAACGTCAACGTATTGAAGGAGTAGACATGTCGCATCGACGCACGACAACGCGTACCGCCCGAGTGGCACCACCGAGCCAACATCAGTTGGCGCTGATGATCTGGATAGCCGTATTCCCCACCCTGACCGTGATCAACGTCGCGTTCGGCGACTGGCTCGCGACACTGCACCCCGTTCTGCGCACCCTCGTCGTGGTCACCGTCGCGGTCCCGATCGTCATCTACGGAATAATGCCCAACCTCCACAGGCTGCGGGCACGCCTTATCGCTCGAGGAGGTCGCGGAGGCGGGCCGCTCTGATAACGGAGAGCATGACACGGCGAGGCCGCGCGAACAGGTCCGCAGGCGTCGGCTCAGCAGGAGTCCGCGAACAGCCGCCGTGGCCGCTCGGGGTCGGCGTCGTCGAACAGCACCGACGCGACCTCGCGCGGCGCGCCCAGCGGATCCTTGCGGCCCGTGGCCACGAACGACCAGTCGGCGTCGCGCTCCGGGTCGTGCTCGATCCAGACCGAGAAGTTCCAGAGCCCTCGCAGGCCCTCGCCCAGCAGCCCGGGGCCGTCCACGACGAGGACGCCGTCGGGCGAGGTGGTGCGGAACGGCGTCACCAGGTCCGCGCGGAGGCCGTCCGGCGTCGCGTGCGCCGTCGCGTGGGCGCGCTCCACCGCCTGACCGCTCGCGCGCAGCGCCTCGGCGAGCGCGTCGGCCGCGTCCGGCAGGTCGGCCCCGGCGACGCCGGTCACCGCGATGAACCGCGGTCCGCGGCGGTAGTGCTGGAGGAATTCGGCGGCGAGGCCGTCGAAGAAGGACGACCGGTCGGTGGTGGTGCTGCCCATGCCGCGAGTATCCCACCGTCCCCGGGAGGCTGCCAGCGAGACCGTACCGTTCCCGCAGGTCCGCGGCCTACCCTGGAGGGGTTGCGGTCCCGGTGGGAGGAGTGCTCATGGAAGCGGACCAGGGGGACGGCCTGCGGCCGCCCGAGGCGGTGCCGGAGCTCCCGGACGAGCGCGCGATGGGCATGATGAGCGTGTCGCCGCAGCGGGCGGCCGAACTGGAGGGCCGCGCGCGCGAGTGGATTCGCGATCTGGCTGCCGCCGAGCCGGACAGCGAGGCCTTCCGCCGCAAGATCACCGGCTTCTCCCGCCTCGGCGACGCCGAGATGCGGGAGTCGAGCGAGGCCTCCCGGCAACTGCTGAGCCGCCCGGCCACGGCGCTCGCGGCGGCGCGCGGCAAGGCGGTGCGCTCGGACCCGCAGTACGGCGTCCTCCGCACCCTCCAGGCCCTCCGGGCGACGGTGAGCGACTTCGATCCGCAGCACACCAGCAAGAGCTACCGGATGCTGGCGAGGATGCCCGGCGGACGTCGCCTCCGCAAGTACGTCGAGCGGTTCGAGTCGGCGCAGAAGCAGCTCGACCAGATCGTCGTCTCGCTCGACCACGGCGAGGAGTGGCTGCGTCGCGACAACGAGGACATCGAGAACGAGCGCACGGCGCTCTGGAAGACGACCGAGCGGCTGAACGAGTACGTGACGCTGGCCGCCGCGCTCGACCGGGCGACCGTCGAGCGCGCCGACGAGCTGCGGCTCACCGACCCGGTGCGGGCGGCCACCCTGGAGAAGGAGGCCCTTTTCCCGATCCGGCAGCGCCGCCAGGACCTGACGACGCAGATCGCCGTCTCGGTGCAGGCGTACCTCGCCCTCGACGTCATCAAGAAGAACAACGTCGAGCTCATCAAGGGCGTCGAGCGCGCGAAGACCACCACGGTCTCGGCGCTCCGCACCGCCGTCGTGGTGGCGCAGGCGCTGGAGAACCAGCGTCTGGTCATTGACCAGCTCGGCGCCCTCAACCAGAGCACCAACGCCCTGATCGGCCGCACCGGCGAGGTGCTCCGCGACCAGACCGAGCAGATCCAGAAGGAGCAGACCACCTCCGCCGTCGACGCCCAGGTCCTGCAGCGCGCGTTCGACGACGTGTTCGCGACGATGGACGGCATCGACGTCTACCGCGGGCAGGCGATCACGAGCATGTCGCAGACGGTGGACGCGCTGGAGCACCAGGTCGCGCGGTCGCGGGGCTACCTGAAGCGCGCGCGGACCAGCGGGGAGCAGTAGCCGCCCTGCGCGCGGCCGCTCAGCTGAAGATGGCCCACTCTGCGCGGTCGAGCCGGACGTTCGCGCCCTGGATGACGAGATACCAGTAGCACTCGTCGCGGTGCACGTACTCGCCGAGGATCGTGGCGAAGCACCAGTCGCCGTCCACCCGGCTCCAGTGGATCAGCGAGATCGACTGCCCGTGCCGCAGGTACGGGACCGCGGCGAAGTCGTCGCGGGAGAACGCGGACGACCGATGCAGCCGTTCCGCATCCGGGGTGCTCATGCGGCAACGATGCCCCCGGTCGGACGCGGCGGACAGGGACCAAAGTCACGTGGGCCGCTCAGGCCTGCGGCACCGGCTCCAGCCGGACGATCACCGCCTTCGACACCGGGGTGTTGCTCCCCGTCGCCGCGCTCTGCAGCGGCACCAGGACGTTCGCCTCCGGGTAGTACGCCGCCGCGCAGCCGCGCGCGGTCGGGTACGACACCACACGGTAGTTCGGGAGGACGCGGTCGACCCCGTCGGACCACTCGCTGTGGATGTCGACGCGCTGGCCGTCCGTCAGGCCCAGCTCGAGCAGGTCGTCCGGGTTGACGAAGATCACGTCGCGGCCGTTCTTGATGCCGCGGTAGCGGTCGTTGAGGCTGTAGATCGTCGTGTTGAACTGGTCGTGCGAGCGCAGGGTCTGCAGGATCAGCCGGCCCTCCGGGCGCTCCAACGGCTCCAGCTCGTTGACCGTGATCATCGCCTTGCCAGTGGCGGTGTCGAAGCGGCGCTCGTCGCGCGGGCCGTTCGGGAGGACGAAGCCGCCCTTGCGGCGCACGTCCGCGTTGAACGTCTCGAAGCCGGGGACCACGCGGCTGATGTGGTCGCGGATGACGTCGTACTCCGCCTCGAAGCCGGCCCAGTCGATCCCGTGCCTGTCGCCGAGCGTCGCCTGCGCGAGCCTGCAGACGATCGCCACCTCGGACAGCAGCCCGGGCGCGACCGGCGGGATCTTGCCGTGCGTCGCGTGCACCGCGCAGACGCTGTCCTCGACGGACAGGAACTGCGGGCCTCCGGCCTGGAGGTCCACCTCGGTGCGGCCGAGCGTCGGCAGGATCAGCGCCTCCTCGCCGGTCACCACGTGCGAACGATTCAGCTTGGTGGAGACCTGCACGGTCAGCCCGGCGCCGCGCATCGCCGCCTCGGCGGCGGCGGTGTCGGAGATCGCGGCGACGAAGTTGCCGCCCATCGCGAAGAACACGTCGATGTCGCCGCGCTGGAGGCCCGCGAGCGTCTGCAGCGCGTCGAAGCCGTGGGCGCGCGGCGGGTCGAAGCCGAACTCGGCCTGGAGGGCGTCGAGGAACGTCGACGGCATCTGCTCCCAGATGCCCATCGTCCGGTCGCCCTGCACATTGCTGTGCCCGCGGATCGGGGAGGCGCCGGCGCCGGGCTTGCCGATGTTGCCGCGCAGGAGCAGCAGGGTCATGAGCTCCTTGAGCGTCGCGACCGCGTTCTTCTGCTGGGTGAGGCCCATCGCCCAGGTGATGATGACGCGGTCGGAGCGGATGTAGAGGTCGGCGAGGAGGTCGATCTCCTCCAGCGTGAGGCCGGTGGCCTCCAGCACGGTGAAGTCGTCGAGTGTCGCGATGTGCGCGCGGAACTCCTCCAGCCCGAGGGTGTGCTTCGCGAGGAACTCGTGGTCGAGAACGGTGCCGGGGGCGGCGTCCTCCGCCTCCAGCACGCGCTGCGAGACGGCCTGCAGGAGGGCCATGTCGCCGCCGGAGCGGATCTGCAGGAAGTGGTCGGCGATCTGCGTGCCCCGGCCGATGATTCCGCGCGGCTTCTGCGGGTTCTTGTAGCGGATCAGCCCGGCCTCCGGCAGCGGGTTCACCGCGACGATGGTGGCGCCGTTGCGCTTTGCCTCCTCCAGCGCGGTCAGCATGCGCGGGTGGTTCGTGCCCGGGTTCTGGCCCATCACGATGATGAGGTCGGCCTTGCCGAAGTCGTCGTATGCGATGGTCGACTTGCCGATGCCGATGGTCTCGCTGAGCGCGGTGCCGGTCGACTCGTGACACATGTTCGAGCAGTCCGGGAGGTTGTTGGTGCCGAACGCGCGCGCGAACAGCTGGTAGACGAAGGCCGTCTCGTTCGCCGTGCGGCCGCTGGTGTAGAACGCGGCCTGGTCGGGCGACGACAGGCCGTTCAGCCGTTCCGCGATGAGCGCGAAGGCCTCGTCCCAGCCGATCGGCTCGTAGTGGTCGGCCCCGGCCGGCTTGTGCACGGGCTCCACGAGGCGGCCCTGCATGCCGAGCCAGTACTCCGACTTGTCGAGCAGGCTGGTGAGCGAGTTCTGGGCCCAGAAGCTGGTCGGGACGGTGATCGGCGTGGCCTCCCAGGTGACCGCCTTGGCGCCGTTCTCGCAGAACTCCAGGATGTTGCGGTCGCCCGGGTCGGGCCACGCGCAGCTCATGCAGTCGAAGCCGTCCTTCTGGTTGATCGCCGTCATCAGCTTGGCGGTGCGGGTCGGTCCCATCTCGCGGATGGCCGGCTCCATCGAGTGCAGGATGGCGGGCACCCCGACGGCCCAGGTCTTGTTGTGCCCGACTTCGAGGTCGGGGTACTCGTTGCCCGGGTTGACGTCCGTGTCGTGCATCAGGCCATCGCTTTCTGTTCGGAGGGCGACTGTTCGGAGGGCGACTGTTCGGAGGGCGCCGGCTCGGCGGGCGCCGGTTCGGTGACCACGATGCGCTCGGCGCCGGAGTAGACCACCATCGACGAGCCGCGGAGGAACCCGACCACGGTGAGCCCGAGCTCCCGGCCGAGGTCGACCGCGAGCGACGACGGCGCGGAGACCGCCGCCAGGATCGGGATGCCGGCCATCGACGCCTTCTGGACGAGCTCGAAGCTGGCCCGCCCCGACACCATCAGGACGGTGCCGCTCAACGGGAGCCGGCCCTCCTTGAGCGCCCAGCCCACGACCTTGTCGACGGCGTTGTGCCGGCCGACGTCCTCGCGCAGGACGAGCAGCGCCCCGGTCGCCGCGTCGAACAGCGCGGCCGCATGGAGGCCGCCGGTCTTCTCGAACATCGCCTGGCCTTCGCGCAGCCGGTCCGGGAGGGTGGTCAGCAGCTCGTCGGCGACCCGGACCGGGTCGGCGTCGACCGGGTAGGCGGAGCGGGTGCGCACGGCGTCGATGCTGGCCTTGCCGCACAGCCCGCACGAGCTCGTCATGTAGAAGTTACGGTCGAGGCTCGGGTCCGGGCGCGGGACACCCGGCGCCAGGGTCACATCGAGGACGTTGTAGGTGTTCTCGCCGTCGACGGCGCCGCCCGCGCAATAACGGATGGCGCCGAGCTGGTCGCCGTGCGAGATCACGCCCTCCGAGACGAGGAAGCCGGCCGCCAGGTCGAAGTCGCTGCCCGGGGTGCGCATGGTGATCGAGAGCGGCGTGCCCGCCACCCGGATCTCGAGCGGCTCCTCGACGGCGAGCACGTCCTCCCGGCGCCTGAGCGATTCGCCGACGACGATGCGACTGATCTGTTTTCGCGATGTCGTTCGACTCATGGTCCAGGCTTATCACGGCGTAGCGTGAGACCGGAACGGAATGCCCGCAGTGGGTCATTCGAATACTGCGGGAAGAGGATCGGGAATGGGCATAGCGCCGTGGGCGGGCCTGGCACGGTGACCGGGAACGGCGGACGGCCGTCCTGGCACGAGGCCCGGGCCATCGCCGCGGCGGCGGGGAGCGCGCCGGCGGCGGGGAGCGCGCCGGCGGCCGGGAGCGCGCTGGCGCCGGAGAGCGTCCCGCTGCACGCGGCGATCGGACGGCGGCTGGCGGCGGACCTCGTGACGCCGATCGACCTCCCCCACTTCGCCTCGGCGGCGATGGACGGCTGGCTGGTCGCCGGCGACGGGCCGTGGACGCTGGTGGACCACTCCCCCGGGCGCGGGCAGGCGTCCCCGATCGTCACGGGCGCCCTCGTCCCGGCCGACGCGTTCGCGGTGCTCCGCAGTGAGAGCGGGGAGGTCGCCGGCGGGACGCTGCGCTCGACCGTCGCCGGCGAGCCGAGGCCGGGCCACCACATCCGCCGGCCCGGCACGGAGGCGCTGCGCGGCGAGCGGCTGATCGGGGCGGGCACGCCACTCAACCCGGCGCACGTCGCGCTGGCGGCGGCCACGGGCGCCGACGAACTGCTGGTGGCCGCCGTCCCGTCCGTCGCGCTCGTGCTCACCGGGGACGAGGTCGTGACCTCCGGCGTCCCGGCGCCCGGGCGCGTGCGCGACAGCTTCGCCGTGCAGCTCCCCGCCCTGATCGGGATGCTCGGCGGCCGGGTGGCCGGCACGGCGCGCGTGCCCGACCGGCTCGACGACACGGTGGCGGCTCTGCGCGACGCCGACGCCGCCCTGATCGTGACGACCGGAGGCACCGGCACGTCGTCGGCCGACCACCTCCGCGACGCGCTCCGCACCCTCGGCGCCCGCCTGCTGGTCGACGGCGTCGCGATGCGGCCGGGCGGCCCGACGCGGATCGCCGAACTGCCGGACGGCCGGCTCGTGGCCGCCCTCCCGGGCAACCCGCTCGCCGCAATGGTCTCGGCGATCACGCTCGTGGAGCCCCTGCTGGCCGGGCTCGCGGGGCGCCCTCCCGAGCCGGTGCGCACGGTGCGCGGGGCCACGGCCGAGGGGCGCGCGGGGTCGACGGTGCTCGTGCCCTACACCGAGATCGACGGTCGCGCGCAGGTCGCGGCGTGGCGCGGCGCGGCGATGATGCGCGGGCTCGCCGGGGCGAGCGGGATCCTCGTGGTGCCGCCGGAGGGCGTGCGCGACGGGGAGGACGCGGAGAGCGTCCCCGTCCCGTGGCGCGTGGTGGCCTGAGCACCCCGCCCACAAGCGCACAGGGGCCGCGACACGCCGTTGACGCGTGGGCTTAGCGGCGTGTTGCGACCCCTGTTCAGACGGCGGTGCGGGCCGCGTCCAAGCGCTTCCGGCCGGACGGATTGCGTGAGCACGTCGTCTGTTCGCCAAGCTGGGATACGGTGGCAGCTGCCGGAAGGAGAGCAGATGGACGAGCCGATCGGGACCGCCCGAACCACGGACAGCACCGAGCCCGAGACCACCGAGCCCGAAGCCAGGGAAGCCGAGGTCGCGGCGGTCGAGGTCCCGGAGCCCGAATCCACCGAGATCACCTACGACGAACAGCTCTACCCGGCCCGGCCCCGCCGGCTGCGCCCGCGCGCCAACCTGCGCGGCGGCAGCATCCGCCGCACCGTCTCCGACCCGCGCGCGGCCAACGGCCTGAACCCCGCCTACGTGCAGTGGCTGGTCCGCCAGTCGATGCTGAAGGACGCCGACGTGCTCAGCCGGCAGCTGTCCGGCTCGCCGAGCATGTGGCGCAACCCGTACGCGCGGCCCGACGCCCGCCGAGCGGTGTCGACCTCCGACGTGTGGTTCACGGCCTACCCGATCTCGCTCATCACCCGGCGGGACCAGAGCTTCCTCGCCGCGCTGGCCGACCCGGAGCTGTGGACGGCGTTCCAGCGGATCGGCATCAATGGCGTGCACACCGGTCCGGTGAAGCGGGCCGGCGGCCTGCGCGGCTGGCAGGAGACCCCGAGCGTCGACGGCCACTTCGACCGGATCGGCACCCAGATCGACCCGATCTTCGGCGACGAGGAGACCTTCCAGCGGATGACCGACGTCGCCGAGGAGCACGGCGGCGTCGTCATCGACGACATCGTGCCCGGCCACACCGGCAAGGGCGCCGACTTCCGCCTCGCCGAGATGGCCTACAAGGACTACCCCGGCATCTACCACATGGTCGAGATCCCGCCGGAGGAGTGGGACCTGCTGCCCGAGGTCCCCGAGCACCGCGACTCGGTCAACCTCGACGCCGCCACCGAGGCCGCCCTGGCCGAGCGCGGGTACATCATCGGCGAGCTGCAGCGCGTCATCTTCTACGCGCCCGGCGTCAAGGAGACGAACTGGAGCGTCACCGCGCCGGTCGTCGGCGTCGACGGCGTCACGCGCCGCTGGGTCTACCTGCACTACTTCAAGGAGGGCCAGCCGTCGGTCAACTGGCTCGACCCGACCTTCTCCGGCATGCGCCTGGTGATCGGCGACGCCCTCCACTCGCTCGGCGACCTCGGCACCAGCGCGCTGCGCCTGGACGCGAACGGGTTCCTCGGCGTCGAGAAGAGCGCGGAGGGCCTGCCCGCCTGGTCGGAGGGCCACCCGCTCTCGCACGCGGCCAACCACGTCATCGCCGGCATGGTGCGTAAGGTCGGCGGCTTCACCTTCCAGGAGCTCAACCTGACGGTGGAGGACATCCGCGACACCGGCGCGGTCGGCGCTGACCTGTCCTACGACTTCATCAACCGGCCCGCGTACCACCACGCCCTCGCGACCGGTGACACGGAGTTCCTGCGGCTCACGCTGCGCACGTCGCTGGAGCTCGGCGTGGAGCCGGCGAGCCTGGTGCACGGCCTCCAGAACCACGACGAGCTGACCTACGAGCTGGTGCACTGGGCGACGCTGCACAAGAACGACCTGTACCCGTTCCGGTACCAGGAGCTGACCGGCGGCGAGCTGGCCGAGCTGATCCGGTCGGAGCTGGTGGAGAAGCTGACCGCGCCCACTGCCGACTACAACCTGGTGTTCACCACGAACGGGATCGCCTGCACCACGGCCTCCCTCATCGCCGCGACGCAGGGCCACGCGACGCTCGACTCCATTACGGAGGCGGACATCCCGGCGATCCGCGACGCGCACCTGCTGCTGGCCGCGTTCAACGCCTGGCAGCCCGGCGTCTTCGCTCTGTCGGGCTGGGACCTGCTGGGCGCGCTCACCCTCCCCCGCGAGCAGGTCGCCGACCTGATCGCGGACGGCGACACCCGCTGGATCGAGCGTGGCGCGCACGACCTGCTGGGAGTCGCTCCGGAGGAGGAGCGCTCGGCGTCGGGGATGCCGCGGGCCCGCTCGCTCTACGGCACGCTGCCGGAGCAGCTCGCCCGCCCCGACTCGTTCGCCAGCGGGCTGCGCGACCTGCTGCGGATCCGCTCCCGCTACGGGATCGCGACAGCGCGCCAGGTGGACGTGCCCGACGTCGCCCACCCCGGGATGCTGGTCCTCGTGCACGAGCTGGAGACGCTGGACGAGCACGGCCTCCCGATCGTGCAGCTGTCGGTGCTGAACATGAGCGCAGAGGCGGTGGACGGCACGATCCGCTCGGACGCGCTGCCGCTCGGCGCGACCGTGATCGACGCCGGGGACGACAGCGAGCTCACGACGGTCGACAACCTCAGCAGCTTCCCGCTGAGCATCGGCCCGTACGGGGTGCGGTTCCTGGTGCTGCGTCGTCCGGAGGTGTGAGGCCGAGGGTGGTGTGATTTAATCTGCGTATGCGCGCAGATAAGCCGATATTCGGCCACCTCCCCGACAGCCAGTTCGTCGAGCTCGCGGTGGAAGTGTTCGGGATGCTCGCCGACCCCACCCGGGTCCGGATCATCCTCGCACTCCGCGACGCAGGCGAGCTGTCGGTGAACCACCTCGCGGACATCCTCCACAAGCAGCCGGCGGCGGTTTCCCAGCACCTGGCGAAGCTGCGGCTCGCCCGCATCGTGGCCACGCGGCAGGACGGCCAGCGGGTCTTCTACCGGCTGGAGAACGAGCACGCGAGCCGGCTCGTCACGGACGCGATCTTCCAGGCGGAGCACTCGCTCGGCGGCACCCCGCGGCACCACCTCGCGGAGGCGGCCGAGACGGACGCGCCCGCGGCTGAGCCACCCGCCGAGGAGGCGTCAGCATGAGCAGCGGGACGCAGGCGGGGCACGGGCATCCGCACGGGCATGAGGACGAGCACGAGCATGAGCACGAGCACGAGCACGGGCACGACCACGACCACGGGCATGACCACGAGCACGGGCATGACCACGACCACCACCACCCGACCGGCTTCAAGGGCTTCCTCTACGGCCTCTTCGTCCCGCACTCGCACGACGCCGCGGACTCCATCGACGACGCGCTGGAGGCCAGCACCGAGGGCGTGCGCGCGCTGAAGATCAGCCTGTTCGTGCTGCTCGGCACGACGCTGCTCCAGGCCGTCGTGGTCGCGCTCAGCGGGTCGGTCGCACTGCTCGCCGACACCGTCCACAACTTCTCCGACGCGCTGACCGCCGTGCCGCTCTGGGTGGCGTTCGTGCTCGGCCGCCGGGTCGCCTCCCGGCGCTACACCTACGGCTACGGCCGCGCCGAGGATCTCGCCGGGCTGTTCATCATCGCCGTCGTCGCGCTGTCCGCGATCGTCGCCGCCTGGCAGTCGATCGACCGGTTCTTCCACCCGCACCCGCTGGAGAACCTCGGCTGGGTGGTCGTCGCCGGCCTGATCGGCTTCGCCGGCAACGAGGCGGTCGCGATCTACCGCATCCGCGTCGGTCAGCGGATCGGCTCCGCAGCCCTCGTCGCCGACGGCGTCCACGCCCGCATCGACGGCTTCACTTCGCTCGCCGTCGTCATCGGCGCGGTCGGCGTCATGCTCGGCTTCCCGCTCGCCGATCCCATCGTCGGACTGCTGATCTCCGCCGCGATCATCGTGCTGCTGTGGGGCACGGTCCGCAGCATCGGCCGCCGCCTGCTCGACGGCATCGAGCCGGAGCTGGTCGGCCGGCTGGAGCACGCGCTCGAAGACACCCCCGGCGTGACCGCCGTGCCGCGCGTGCAACTCCGGTGGGTCGGCCACCGGCTGCACGGCAGCGCACGCCTGGCCGTCGACGCCGCGACCCTGGCCGACGCGCAGCGGATCACGGCGGCGGCGCGGGCGCACGCGGCGTCGCACCTCCGCAACCTGGACGAGCTGAGCCTCGAGCTCGTCCCCGCGGCCGACGCGGCGCGATGACCGAAGCGCAGCTCGACAGCGTCACCCGCCGCCGGCTGATCCGCTTCGGCATCGGGCTGGAGGCCGTCACGCTCGGCTGGAACGTGGTCGGCGTTGTGGTTCTGGCCGTCCTCGCCTACACGAGCGCGTCGGTCGCCCTGCTCGGCTTCGGCCTGGACAGCCTGATCGAGATCTTCGCGAGCGTCGTCGTCATCTGGGAGCTGACCGGCGCCGGCGAGCGCCGCCAGCGACTGGCGCTGCGCCTCATCGGCGTCGCGTTCGTCCTGCTGGCCGCCTACCTCCTCGTCCAGGCGGTCGTCGCGCTGATCGCCGGCCACCGCGCCGCGCCGACCCCGGGCGGCGCCGGGTGGACGGCCGTGACCGCGCTCGTGATGTTCGCACTCGCCTTCGGCAAGGCCCGCACCGGCCGCCGGCTCGGCAACCCCGTCCTGATCACGGAGGGCCGCGTGACCCTGGTGGACGGCATCCTCGCGACCGCCGTCCTGGTCGGCATCCTGCTCGACGGTCTGTTCGGCTGGTGGTGGGCGGACCCGGCCGCGGGGCTGGTGATCGTGGCGTACGCGGTGCGCGAGGCCGTGGAGATCTTCCGGGGCGGAGAGGACCACCCGGCCGAATAGGACCGCCGCTGGAGCGGCCCCCTCAGCCGGGCGGCCGGTTCAGCGGACGATCTTGAAGTTGAACGCCGCCGTGCCGAGGGTGCCCATCAGGCGCAGCCAGATCGGGAGGAGCATCTCCGTCCCGCGGGCGGCCGTGAGGTCGCCGAGGTCGATGACGTCGGCGTGCCCGAGCTCGCGGAGCAGACCGGTGGTGACGGCCTTGGCGTCGGCGTCGTCCCCGGCGACGAACAGGGTCCCGGGGTCGCTCAGCGCCGACGGGTCGGCCATCAGCCCGGCGTTGAGGGTGTTGAGCGCCTTGACGACGCGGGCGTCCGGGTAGGCGCGCTGGAGCTGCTCGGCCAGCGAGTCGGTGTCCTTGACGAAGAGCGTCGGGGGCATCCCCTTGCTGAAGTCCAGCGGGTTGGCGATGTCGACGATCACCTTCCCGGCCAGGTTCGCGGCGCCGGCGAGGGCGAGGACGTCGAGGGAGGCCCCGCCGTTGGTGGCGTTGAGGATCACGTCGGCCCCGGCGGCCGCGTCGGCGAACGTCGCGACGCCGACGCCCGGGTGGCGCTGCGCCCACGCGGCGAAGGTCTCCCCGCTCATCCGGTCGGGCTCGGTGCGGGCGAGCGTCGCCTCGGGGTCGCGGGTCCCGACCGTGACGGTGTGGCCGAGCTCGCTGAGCCGGGCGGCGAGGGTGCGGCCGACGACTCCGGTTCCGAATGCGGCGATGTTCAAGAGGTCTCCTCGAGTGGTGTGGTGGCGGGCTCGTGGCCGGCGCCAGAATGTGACGGATCGTTCACATACAGCTTGTGACGGATCGTTCCGTCTGTCAAACTGGATGCGGACACTCTCAGACACCGCAGGAAGGGGCCGCCCGTGACGCGCCGCACCGCAGAGGAGAACCGGCAGGCCGTGCTCGGCGTCGCGACGCGCCTCTTCTACGAGCGCGGCATCCGCGCCGTCGGGATGGACACGGTCATCCGCGAGGCCGACATGGGCAACGCCACCGTCTACCGGGCGTTCCCGAGCAAGGACGCCCTGGCCACCGCCTATGTGCAAGGCTGCGCCGACGGGTGGTTCGACCGGATGAACCACGCGATGGAGTCGGCCGCCGACCCGCGGGAGAAGCTCGCCGCGGTCTTCGAGGCGCTCGCACAGGAGACCAGCGGCGCCGGCTACCGGGGCTGCCCGATGCTGAACACGAACACGGAGTTCCCGGAGGGCGACCACCCGGCCCACCTCGTCTCGGTCCGGCACAAGCAGAGCGTCAGGGACTTGTTCCGCGCGCTGGCCGTGGACGCCGGGATCGCCGACCCCGACCAGCTCGCCGACGAGTTGCTGATCGTCCTCAACGGCGCCTACGCGACCGCCGCCGTCCTCGACGGAGCGCGGTTCGGCGCGCGCTCGGCCGCGCTCGCGCGCAGGCTCATCGACGCGGCCTGACTCCGGCCTTCTCCGCCGACCCGCCTCCCGCGGGCCTTTCGGCCCTGCACTGCATCCGCGCCGGCCGCGAGGCTGGGACGCGCGGAGGAGCCCGAGCATCGGAGGAGTCATGCAGCGCTGGATCCGGGTCGCCCTGAGCGTGCTGTGCGCAGCGGTCGGGGTCACCGCCATCGCCGGCGGAGCCGCGCTCGTCGTCGGCGCCACGACTTCGTCGACACTCGGCGGGGCCGTTCCCGACCGTGCCTTCCTCGGCGGCAGCCCCTTCCCGTCCTACCTGGTGCCCGGGCTGCTGCTCGCACTCGTCGTGGGCGGGACGCAACTGGCCGCCGCGTTCCTCGTCTGGCGAGCGTCCCACACCGGGACGGTCGCGGCGGCGGTGGCGGGCTTCGGGCTCCTGATCTGGATCTTCGTGCAGATGGTGTTCATCCCGTTCAGCGCACTGCAGGCGGCGTACTTCGCCGCAGGACTGACGGAGCTGGGACTCGTCCTGCTCGGGCTCGGGCTGGTCGGGCGGCGCGAGCAGGACCGCGGCGGCAGGGCGGCGGCGCTGTGACCGCGACCCTCCGCTTCCTCGGCGCCACCGACACCGTGACCGGGTCGCGCTACCTGGTCGAGTCGCAGGGCCGGCGCGTCCTCGTCGACTGCGGCCTGTTCCAGGGCTACAAGGTGCTGCGCGAGCGCAACTGGCGTCCGTTCCCGGTGGAGCCGTCCAGCATCGACGCCGTCGTCGTGACGCACGCCCACCTCGACCACACCGGCTACCTGCCCGCGCTGGTCCGCGACGGCTTCCGCGGCCGCATCCACGCCACGCACGGGACCGCCGAGCTCAGCCACCTGATCCTGCCGGACAGCGGCCGGCTCCTCGAGGAGCAAGCGGAGTTCGCCGCGCGGCACCACAGCTCCAAGCACGCGACGCCACTCCCGCTCTACACCGAGAAGGACGCCCTGGCCGCGCTGGACCGGTTCGAGCCGCACCCCTTCGACGAGGAGCGCGAGGTCGCCGGCCTCACCGCGCGCTTCGTCCCGGCCGGCCACATCCTCGGCGCCGCGCAGGTGCTGCTGCAGGCCGAGGGCGCCCGGCTGCACTTCACCGGGGACCTGGGCCGCCCGGACGACGCGCTCATGCTGCCGCCGCGGCCCCTGGAGGCGACCGATCTGCTCGTGTGCGAGTCGACCTACGGCGACCGCCTCCACCCGGACACGGACCCGGCGTGGCCGCTCGGCGAGATCGTCCGGAACGTCTGCAGCCGTGGCGGCGTGGTGATCCTGCCCGCGTTCGCGGTCGGCCGCGCCGAGACGCTGCTCCTGCACCTCAGCCGACTGCGCGCGCGGCACGCCATCCCGGACGTCCCGGTCTTCCTCAACAGCCCGATGGCCGTCGACGCCGCCGAGATCTACGCGCGCCACCCGGAGGAGCACCGGATCCGGCCGGCCGAGTTCGAGGCGATGTACCGGCTGGCCACCCTCGTGCGCACGGTCGACGACTCGAAGCTGCTCAACCTGCGCGGCGGCCCGGCGATCATCATCTCCGCGAGCGGGATGCTGGAGGGCGGCCGGGTGCTGCACCACATCGCCGCCTACGGCTCCGACCCGCACAACGCGATCGTCCTGACCGGCTTCCAGGCGGGCGGCACCCGCGGGGACGCGCTGCGCCGCGGCGAGCGCAGCCTGCGGATCTACGGTCGCGACATCCCGATCCGGGCGCAGGTGCACGTGCTGGACATGCTCTCCGCGCACGCGGACGCCGGGCAGATCGTCGACTGGCTGCGCACGGCCCCCGCGCCACCGCGAGCGATGTACCTGACGCACGGGGAGCCGCACGCGGCGGACGCGCTGCGCGTGCGGGTGCGGCGCGAGCTCGGCTGGGAGGCGCGGGTGCCGGAGTTCGGGGAGACGGTCAGCTCGGCCGCGGCGAGCGGGTCGTGAACCGCGCCGCTCGCCGCGCCACGCGGAACGGGTACGCGCGCCGCCGCTCCTCCGGCGCCCGCGGCGCGCTGAGGCGCGCGTAGTACCAGACCTTCGCGAGCTCCACGAGGACCAGGTACACCAGCACCAGACCGACCAGGGCGAGGAAGAAGAGCGCGGGCAGCGGGGTGAAGCCCAGGACGCCGGCCAGCGGCGAGTACGGCAGCCAGGCGCCGATCGCGACGACCGCCAGCACGGAGACCGCCAGCGGCAGGGAGGCCCGGCTGCGGAGGAACGGCACCCGTCTGGTGCGGATGACGAACACGATGAGCGTCTGCGTCGCGATCGACTCGATGAACCAGCCGGAGCGGAATTCGGGCGGGGCCGCGTGGAAGGCGAAGATCATCAGGCCGAAGGTCGCGAAGTCGAACAGGGAGCTGATCGGGCCGAAGAGCAGCATGAAGCGGCGGATCGCGCCGATGTCCCAGTGCGACGGCGCCGCCAGCTGCTCCGCGTCGACGTTGTCGCTCGGGATGGCGAGCTGGCTGGAGTCGTAGAGCAGGTTGTTGAGCAGGATCTGCCCGGGCAGCATCGGCAGGAACGGCAGGATCACCGACGCGATCGACGCGCTGAACATGTTCCCGAAGTTGCTGGAGGTGCCCATCAGGACGTACTTGATGGTGTTCGCGAAGATCCGCCTGCCCTCGGTGACACCGTCCGCCAGCACGTCGAGGTCCTTGTCGAGCAGGAGCACGTCCGCCGCGTCCTTGGCCACGTCGACCGCCGAGTCGACCGAGATGCCGATGTCGGCGCTGTGCAGCGCCAGTGCGTCGTTGACGCCGTCGCCGAGGAAGCCGACCGCGCGGCCCTTCTGCCGCAGCGCGCGGATGATGCGCGCCTTCTGCTCGGGCGAGACCCGGGCGAAGATCGTGGCGGCGCGGGCGGCCTCCGCCAGTTGCGCGTCGTCGAGGGCGTCCACCGCCTCGCCGGTCAGCGTGCCCGCGGCGGGCATGCCGAGCTCGGTGCAGACGCGCTCGGCGACGACCGCGCTGTCGCCCGTCGCGATCTTGACGCCGACGCCGAGGCCGGCGAGCCGTTCCAGCGAGGCGCGCGCGTCGGGCTTCACGCCGTCCACGAACGCCAGGTAGCCGCGCAGCGTGAGACCGGTCTCGTCGTCGGCCGTCAGCGCGGTCAGACCGCCGGCCGGGCGGGTGGCGATCGCGATGACGCGGGAGCCGGCCGCGTAGAGCTGCTGCAGCGCCGCGGTCGCCGACGCGTCCACCTCCGCGCACAGCGGCAGGACGGACTCGGGCGCGCCTTTGACGACGACGATCGGCGCGGAGCCCGTCGCGGCGACCAGGGCGCCGGCCATGCGCCGCTCGTGGTCGAACGGCACGGCGTCCAGTCGGCGGTAGGCGGAGACGGGGGCTGCGGCAGCCTCCTCGCTCTGCCAGAGCGCGGCGTCGAGCGCGTTGAGACCGACGGTCTGCGGCGCGGCCGGGTCGACGTCGGTGGCGAGGAGGCCGAGCAGCAGCACCTCGTCGGCCTCCACGTCGTCCAGCGGCACCGAGCGGTCGAACACGATCCGCCCGGTCGTGAGCGTGCCGGTCTTGTCCGTGACCAGGAGGTCGAGGTCGCCGAGGTCCTCGATGCACACCATCCGCTTCACCAGCACGCGGCGCCGCGCGAGCGCGCGCGAGCCCGCCGCCAGGCTGGTGCTCACCACGGCCGGCAGCAGCTGCGGTGTGATCCCCACGGCGATGGCGAGGGAGAACAGCAGCGACTCGATGAGCGGCCGGCCGAGCAGCAGCGCCGCCACGAAGATCAGCGTCGTCAGGATGATCGCCACCAGCAGCAGGAAGGTGGAGAACTGGCCGAGCCCGCGCTGGAACTCGGTCTGCGGCTGCTGCGCGGTCAGCCCGACGGCGATCCGGCCGAACTCGGTCGAGCCGCCGGTCGCGACCACGACGCCCGTGCCGCCGCCGGCGTGGACGACGGTGCCCATCAGCGCGCAGCAGGAGAGGTCGCCGACGCCGGCGCCCGCCGCGACCGGCGCGACGGACTTCGCCGCGGCGTGCGCCTCGCCCGTGACGATGCTCTCGTCGCACTCCAGGCCATTGGCCTCCACGAGGCGCAGGTCCGCCGGGACGACCGCGCCGACGGACAGGACGACGAGGTCGCCGGGGACGAGCTCGGTGACATCCACGCTGCGGCGCACGCCGCCGCGCAGCACGATCGAGGTGTGCCGCAGCCGGTCGTGGAGCGCGTCGGCGGCCTGCTCCGCCCGGAACTCGTTGACGAACCCCAGCCCGACGCTGACCACCAGGATGACCGCGATGATGAGCGCCTCCGTCCCCTGTCCGACGAACGCGGAGACGATCGCCGTCGCGAACAGCAGGATGAGGATCGGGCTGCGGACCTGCCGCCCCAGCACCCGCCACGGGCGCGCGCGGTGACCGCGGACGGCGTTCGGCCCGAACCGGGCGAGCCGGGCGGCCGCCTCGGCGTCGGACAGGCCGGAGGCCGACGAGGCCTCCTCGGACAGCACGGCCGCTGCGTCGCGCGCGGCCGCGGCCCGGACCGGACTGATCGGCGCGGCGGCGACGACCGCCGTGCCCGGCGCCCCGGTCACTCGGCCTCGTGGTGCGCTCGTGCGATCACGACGGGGACGCGGACGTTCAGCAGCACGTCGTGGCCGACCGAGCCGAGCATGATGCGCTTGGCGCCGTGGCGATCGCGGGTTCCCACGACCAGCATTCTGCTGCCTTCCGCCGCCTCCACCAAGCCCCGGGCGGGCGGCGCCTCGACCGCGTCGGCGCGGACCTCGACCCGCGGCTGAAGCTCCCGCGCGCGAGCCGCGGCCTCGTCGAGGACGCGGCTCCGCCGTTCGTCGAGGGTGACGTCGGGCACGAACCCCGCCAGCAGCGGGTTGGCGGTGTAGCCGACGCAGACGATCCGCAGCGGTTCGCCGAGCGCCGCGGCCTCGTCCGCCGCGAACGCGACCGCGAGCTCGGCGGGCCGCTTGCCGTCCACGCCGGCCACGACCCCGGCTCCGGAGCCGTCCCAGCCGTGCGGGACGACGGCGACCGAACAGGCCGCGGTCGACGCGACGCGCAGATGCAGCGAGCCGGCGAAGCCGCTGTCGCGCTCCGAGCGCGAACGGGCGCCCAGCACCAGGAGGTCGGCGTCGCGGGAGGCCGACGTCAGCTCGGCGCCGACGTGGCCGTACCGGTAGCGCGTGCCCACCTCCAGACCCGGGGGCTGCAGCGGCGCGGGTTCGGGGCCGGTCAGGGCCGGCACCCGGGTCGACGCCGCCTCCGCGATGCGGAGGGCGGCCTCGCGCTCCCTCTCCAGCAGGGACTTCGCCGCGAGGACGAGCAGGTCGCTCGGGCCGTCCGCGTCGTCGCCCCAGGAATGCTCCAGCACGAAGACGAGCTCCAACCGGGAGCCGTCGCGGACCGCGCGTCGCGCCGCCCACTCCAGCGCGGCCCGGTGCTCGGCCCGGCCGTCGACGCCGACCATGATCGTCTCGGCCATCGCATCCTCCAGCCCTCGGTGAACGCGACGAGTCTCGCAAGCCGGGGGGCCGTCCCGCAGTGCCGAAAGTCCCGCTGTGCCGAAAGTCCCACGTGACCTTCGGCCCTGCGCGCCGCGCGCGAGTCGCGCCAGGGTGGCGGCATGAACGACACCGCACCGGCCGCCCGCGCGGCCATCGTCTACGAGTCCATGTTCGGCAGCACCCGCCAGGTGGCGGAAGCCATCGCGGAGGGGCTGCGGCCGTTCGCGGCAGTGACCATCGTGAAAGTCAAGGACGCGCCGGAGGCCTTCCCGGACGCCGACCTCCTGCTCGTCGGGGCGCCCACCCACGTGCACTCGCTGAGCCGCCCCTCCACCCGGGTGGAGGCGGCGAAGTGGGGAGACGACCCACCGGCTGCTCCCCAAGCGGAGCTTCCTGGTCGACAAGGAGAGCGCGCTGGAGGCCGGTCAGCTCGAGGTGGCCAGGGAGTGGGGCCGCACGATCGGCGCGGCCCTGCGCTCCTCGGTCGCCGTCTGACGCGGGCTCAGGACCGACTCGGCACAGGACCGACTCGGCTCAGGACCCGTGGATGACGAGCACCGGGCAGTCCGCGTGCTCCACCACCGACCGCGACACCGACCCCAGCAGCAGGCCGGTGAATCCGCCGAGCCCGCGGCTGCCCACGATCAGCATCTCCGCGTCCTCCGCCTCGGCGATCAGCTGCCGTGCGGCGGAGCCCGAGCGGATGACGGTCGAGTACCAGGGCGGCAGCGTGTCGCCGAAGACCTCGCGGGAGGCGTCCTCCGCGATCGTGTGCGCGTCCCGCTCGGGATCCCAGCCGCCCATGACGTACCCGGGCCACGACGGCGGGAACTCCCACACCGTCACGCCGACCAGGCTGCAGCCCAGCCGCTCGGCCATCCGGGCGCCGCGGCGCAGGGCGGCCAGCGACTCCGCGGACCCGTCGAGTCCGACGACGATGCGGCCGCCGGGGTGGATGCGGTCCTCGGACTCCTCGGTGCGGGGTGCGTCGCTCATCATGCTTCCTTCCGTGCGCGGATCACCAGCGCTCCGGCTCCGGCTCGCGTCGGAAGCGCCGGCCGGACATCGATTCGATGTCGATGCGAACGTAGCGGTACTTGAGGGTCGGGATCCAGGGCCGCAATGGCGCTTTGTCGGCTTCGTCGATCTCCGCCTGGTGGTCGAGCTGCTTGGCTGTGCCGTGGACGATGACGCTCCAGGCCTCGTCGTCGGTCCAGCCGTCGCACTCGAACGCCACGGTGTCGTGCACGGTCAGCTCCAGCAGCTTGGTCCCCGGCGCGGTCCGGATCAGGATGCTCGACCCGTCGGAGTAGAAGTTGACCGGGTAGATGTCCGGCTCGCCACCCACGGCCGTCGCCAGCCTGCCGACGCTCGCGCCCTTCAGGACCTCCCGGCACTCGTCGCGGTCCAGCACCCGGACCGGGTCATCCGATGACATGGCTCTCTCCTTCCGCCTTCTGCTGCCCCGCCCGCGCCCCGGCGGTCGGGGCGTGCACCACGATCGTCGGCGAGGACAGGTTGAGCAGCACGTCGTACGCGACGGCGCCGAGGCTGCCCAGCTGCGCGTGCGCCCGGCGCGAGTCCCCGATCACGAGGAGCTCCGCGCTGCGCGCCAGCTCGTTGAGCGCGGCGCCCGCCGGCCTCCTGACCACGCGGCTGCGGATCACGATGCCGGGCTGCCTCGCCCGCGCCCGCGCGACGGCCGTCGCGAGGAATCCGCGCGCCTCGTCGTCGCGCCGAAGCTGCCAGTCGCGCCGCTCGTCGGGGTCGTCGGAGTCGAACGGGATGTGCGCCTCGGACGAGCGGACGGTCATCAGCTCGCAGTGGTGGTCGCAGGCCAGGTCGGCCGCCAGGTCGACCGCTGCCTCCCCCGCAGGCGTGTCGTCGACGCCGACGATCACTCCGCGCCGCATCCGGGACGCCGCCTCCGGAATGATCGCGACGGGGCCGGTCGCGAGGTTCGCGAGCTGGAGGCTGCGCGAGCCGAACGCGCGACCGTAGTGGAAGCCGGTCTTGTGCGTGCCGACGGCGATCATCGTCCCCTCGTCGCTGTAGGCGGCGAGCTCCGCCATCGGGCTGCCGGTCCGGGCCTCGCCGCTGATCGGCACGTTCACCCCCAGGGAGCGCGCGTAGGCGAGCTCCTCCGCCAGCCGCTTCTCCGCGTCCTGGTCGACCTCGTCGATGAGCAGCGCCCCCACGGCTCCCCACTCGTCGTCGGCGACATGGACCAGCGTCACGCCGACCCCGCGCTCCCGCGCCCCGGCGACCGCCCAGCGGATGGCGGCACGAGCCGGCACCGATCCGTCCACCCCGACGACGTATCCGCGGATCTCCATGGGACACCTCCGCCTGCAGTCTGGTCGGCGGCGCGACCCTCCGAAGGGCCATTGGTCCCGTGGGACCTTCGGCCTGCCCCGGGACCTGACCGCGGCGCTTGACTCGGTCACGGAACGGAAGGCGGGGAGATGGCGGTCATGCGAGCGTGGCGCACCACGGGGACGAGCGGAGGCCTCGAAGCAGTCGACGCCACGGTGCCGGAGCCCGGGCCCGACGAGGTCCTGGTCGAGGTGGAGGTGTGCGGGATCTGCCGCACCGACCTCCACGTGATCGACCACGAGATCCCCGTGCACCGCCCGCGGGTGACGCCGGGCCACCAGGCGATCGGCACGGTGGTCGACACCGGCGAGGCCGTGACGTCGCTGGAGCCCGGAGCCCGTGTCGGGGTCGCCTGGCTGCGGCGCACCTGCGGCGAGTGCGTCTTCTGCCGCCGCGGAGCGGAGAACCTGTGCCCGCGTTCGGAGTACACCGGTTGGGACGCGGACGGCGGCTTCGCCCAGTACCTGGTGGCGCCCGCCGCGTACGTCTACCCGATCGCGGCGGACGCCGACGCGCTGGAGACCGCACCGCTGCTCTGCGCCGGGATCATCGGCTTCCGGGCACTGCGCCGGGCTCAGCTCCCGCCGGGCGGCAACCTGGGCATCTACGGCTTCGGGTCGAGCGCGCACGTCACGGCGCAGCTCGCGATGGCGGAGGGCGCACGCGTTTTCGCGATGACCCGCGGCGTGCAGAACCGCGACCTGGCCCGCGACCTCGGAGTCGACTTCGTCGGCGAGGAGGACGAGGAGCCCCCGGAGCCGCTGGACTCCGCGATCGTGTTCGCGCCGGCGGGCGGGCTGGTCCCGGTGGCGCTGCGGGCGACCGCGAGCGGAGGCACCGTCGTGCTCGCGGGGATCGAGATGTCCGACCTCCCGCCGCTCTCTTACACGGAGTCCCTGTTCCGGGAGCGCGACCTGCGCACGGTCACCGCGAACACCCGCGAGGACGGCGCGCGGTTCCTCGCGCTCGCCCGCAACCTCCGGCTCCGTCCGACGGTGACGGCCGTGCCGTTCGACGGGCTGGCCGGCGCGATCGACGACCTGCGACGCGGCAGGGTCAGCGGCTCGCTGGTCCTCCGGGTCGCCTGAGGGAAGGGGCAGGACGATGACGGAAAGGACAGGACGATGACGGACCGGACGATCGTCTGCTGGAACGGCTCACCGGCGGCGGAGGCGGCGCTCGGCTGGGCGCTCCGCCGTGCGCGCGGGACCGGCTCGACGCTGGAGGTGTACGACGTGGTCGACGACGCCCTCTTCCTGGGCGACCCCGCCGCCCTCGACCGGGCGAAGGAGCAGGAGGAGGACCGGCTCGACTCCCGGGTGGAGGAGCTCGGGGAGTCCGACCCCGGCGTCGTATCCGGGGCCAGGGTGTTGGTCGGGGACCCCCTCGACCTGCTGGCCGCCCAGGCCAGGCCCGACACCCTCGTCGTCGTGGGCACCCGGCACCGGGTCGGGCCGCGGGTCCGCTACGGCTGGTCGCTCGGATCGCGGCTCGCGACGGCCGCGGCCGGTCCCGTCGCGGTCGTCCCGGTGGAGGAGACGGAGGCGGCGGCCGCGCGCAGGGGCGTCGTGGTTGGCGTGGACGGCTCGGAGGTCGGGCGGCTCGCCCTGGAGTTCGCCGCCGGCGAGGCCGAGGCCCTGCGGGAGCCGCTGACGATCGTGCACTGCTGGGTGGCGCCGCTGTCCGAGCAGCCGCTCGTGGTCCCCGACGACGACTTCGTGACCACCCAGGAGACGGAGCGGCAGGCCCTCCTCGACGACCACGTCCGCGCGGTGCGCGGCCGGCACCCCGGCGTCGCCGTGCGGCACGTACTGTTGCGCCAGAACCCGATCTCCGGCCTCCGCGTCGAGTCGGAGCACGCGTCGATGCTGGTGGTGGGGAGCCGGCGTCTGACGGGCTGGAGGCGCACCTGGCTCGGTTCGGTGTCGCACGGGCTCGTGCTCGACCTCGCCGCGCCGACCGTGGTGGTCGGGCAGGAGACGGAGGTGCAGGGCACGGAGTCGCTGGACGCGGAGGGGCACGACACGGAGATGCGCGACACGGCGGTGCAGGACACGGAGGTGCCTGCGACCTCCCCGGGAGCTACACTCGGCGCGTAAGGGCGCGTGCAGCTCACGGCGCCCGCCTCCGTGCCGCCGCCACCGAGAGGAGGCCCGCCATTCCGGGCGATGAGCCGATCACCTTCCCCGACGCGCCTCGCGCCGAACTCGACCACGCTCTCAGCGAGCTCGTCGAGCAGGCCAGGAAGGTGCTGGACACCCAGGGCCGCCTGCGCGCGCTCGTGCGCGCGAACCGGGCGGTGGTGTCGCACCTCGACCTCCCCGTCGTGCTGCGGACGATCATCGAGGCGGCCGTCGAGCTCGTCGGCGCCCGCTACGGCGCGCTCGGGGTGATCGCCGAGGGCGGCGGACTCGAGCAGTTCATCCACGTCGGCATGACCGACGACGTCGTGGACCGGATCGGCCACCTCCCGGAGGGGCACGGCCTGCTCGGCGCCCTCATCGACGATCCCCGGCCGATCCGCCTCGACTCGATCGCCGACGACCCGCGCTCCTCTGGCTTCCCGGAGGGCCACCCGCCGATGACGGCGTTCCTCGGCGTCCCCATCACCGTGCGGGACGCGGTGTACGGGAACCTCTACCTGACCGACCCGGTCGGCGGCGGGTTCACCGAGGACGACGAGCAGCTCGTGAAGGCGCTGGCCGCCAACGCCGGCTTCGCCATCGACAACGCGCGGCTGTTCGCCGAGACGGTCGCGCGGCAGGCCTGGAGCGCGTCCGCCGCGGAGATGACGGCCAGTATCCTCGGCAGCGACACGGCGGAGGCGCAGGAGGAGTTCGCGACCCGTGCCGCCGGGCTGCTGGAGGCGCGCTCTGCGGTCGTGCTCGGCACCGGCGTGCCCGATGATCCCGCAGCGCTGCTCGGGCGGAGCGACCGGCAGGCCGGCGGCGCCGAGGAGTGCGCCCTGGTGCTCGACAACGACCGCGTGCGCAGCGCGATCGAGGGCGCGCAACCGACCCGGCTGGACGAGCTGAGCGGCTACGCGTTCGCGGACGGCTGGGAGCCGGGGCCCGCGGTGGTCGTCCCGTTCGACGGCAAGACGGGTTCGCCGGAGGTGCTGATCGCCGTCCGGGAGAGCGGGGCGCCGCCGTTCACGGCTTTCGAGCTCGAGCGTGCCGTCACGTTCTCCCGCCAGGCCGCCCTGGCGATGGAGCTCGCGGAGGCGCGCGCCGACCGCGAGCGCGTGGTGCTGCTGGAGGACCGCGCCCGCATCGCCCGCGACCTGCACGACCACGTCATCCAGCAGCTGTTCGGCGCCGGGCTCGAACTCCAGAGCGTGCAGTCCGCCCTCGGCCCGGGAGCGCTGGCCGACCGGATCGACGGCACCGTGAAGTCGCTCGACGACGCGATCGCCCAGATCCGCACGGCCATCTTCTCGCTCTCGCGCCAGCAGGGGCCGGCCGACAGCCTCCGCCACCGGCTGCTCGACATCGTGCAGGAGGTCGGCGTGGCGCTCCCCCGGCCGGCGACGGTCTCCTTCGCCGGTCCGGTCGACCTGGTGGCCGACCCCGCGCTCGCGGACGATGTCGCGGCGTTCGTGCGGGAGGGGCTCACCAACGTGGTCCGGCACGCGGGCGCCGAGACGGCCACGGTCGACGTCGTTGCGTCCGCGGACGAGATCACGGTCGACGTCGCGGACGACGGCGCCGGGATCGGCGAGACGAGCAGGCGCAGCGGTCTGGCCAACCTGTCCGAGCGCGCCGAGCGGCGCGCCGGCGTGCTCGACGTCGAGTCCACCCCGAACGGGACGCGCCTGCGGCTGCGGCTGCCGGTCCCCGTCGAGCGGGTCCGATGAGCGCGCCGCCGATCCGCGTCTTCCTCGCGGACGACCACGAAGTCGTCCGCCGTGGTGTGGCCGCGCTGATCGACGGACAGGACGACCTGGAGGTCGTCGGCGAGGCGGCCACCGCGGCGCAGGCGCGGGCCAGGATCCTCGCCGTCCGGCCGGACGTCGCCGTCCTCGACGTGCGGCTGCCCGACGGCAGCGGCATCGACGTCTGCCGGGCCGTGAAGCAGGCGGAGCCGGGCATCCGGTGCCTGATGCTCACCGCGTACGACGACGAGGACGCCCTGCGCAGCGCGATCATCGCCGGCGCCGACGGCTACGTGGTCAAGGACATCCGCGCGAGCACGCTGCTCGACGACATCCGCGCCGCGCACCGGGGCAAGCGCCTCATCGACCCGCGTGTCGCCGAGCGCGTCTCGGCGACCCTGCGCGCGCCCGCCGACGACCCGCGCTTCGCCTCGCTCGGCCTCCGCGAGCGGCAGGTGCTCGCGCTCATCGCAGACGGACGGACCAACCGGCAGATCGCGGAACGGCTGGGCCTGGCCGAGAAGACGGTGAAGAACTACGTGAGCTCGCTGCTGGCCAAGCTGGGCCTGGAGCGGCGCACGCAGGCCGCAGTGCTCCAGCTCGAGCACCGCGGCCGCGCCTGACCGGACTCAAGCTCCGGTCAGCCCCCTCGTCCCCCGCTTCTTCCCCCGGTCTCAGATCACCGACCAGCCCGCATCGGACGGGAGGACGGCGCCGTTCACGTTCGACGAGTCGTCGCTGAGCAGCCAGGTGATCGCCGCCGCCAACTCCTCCGCCGTCGCCGGTTGCGGCACGTTGGTCTGCATGTACGCTGCCATCCGCTCGCCCGCGAACGCCGACCGGAACTCCGCCTGGATGTTCGTCATGGTCGCGCCGGGAGCGACGGCGTTGCAGCGGATGCCCTTGGCCCCGTAGAAGAACGCCGTGCTGCGGGTCAGGCCGTTCACGGCGTGCTTGGACGCGGTGTAGGCGGCCCCCGCGGCCGAACCGCGGAGGGCCGCCTCGGAGGACACGTTCACGATGGTCCCCGTTCCGCGCTCCAGCATCCCGGGCAGCACGGCCCGCGTGAGCCGCATCACCGCGGTCAGATTGACCCGCAGCACCCGGTCCCAGACGGCGTCCTCCACCTCGGCGGGCGGGAGGAAGTCGTCCATGATCCCCGCGACGTTCGCCAGGGAGGTGACCCGGCCGTCCGCGACCTGCATCACGTCGGCCACCACGTCCTCGTCGCTCACATCGCCGGCGAAGGTCAGGAGGCGGTCCGAGCCGAACTCCTCGGCGAGCGCCGCCAGGCGCGGCTCGCTGATGTCCGTCGCGACGACGGTGGCCCCTTCGGCCAGCAGGCGGACGGCGGTGGCCCGGCCGATCCCGGAGCCCGCCCCGGTCACGATCACGCGCGCGTCGGAGAACCGGCCCTCGACGATGTGCGTCGACATCCGGGGCGCCCCGTCAGGCCTTGGATCCGGCCGTGATCGGGACCTTGGTCGGGGCCGGCAGCGGCGCGAACGGGACGTCGATCTTCAGAACGCCCTTCTCGAACGTCGCGGCGATCTTCGACTGATCGGTCTGCTGCGGGAGCATGATGCGCCGGTAGAAGCTCTGGCTGGACTCGCGGATGACGTACTTCTTGTCCTTGTCCTCCTCCTTCTCGTGCTTCTCGGCCTGGATCACGAGCGCGCCCTCGTCGATGTCGACGGAGACATCGCCGTCGTCGAAGTCGGGGAGGTGGACCTCGACCACCATCTCCTTGTCGTCCTTCGTGTAGATGTCGGTCGTCGGCAGCATCGTGCGCCGGCTCCCGAGCATGCCGTCCTCGAAGAAGTCCCGCTCCATCCGGCTCAGCTCGGCGAACGGGTCGAAGCGGACCAGATTGCGTGCCATGACGGTGTCCTCTCTCCTCGGTGTCCGTTGTGACGCCGGTACCGTACGGCCGCCGGGCGCTCCCGCGGTGGGCCGAAGGTCCCGCGCGTCCGGCGGGACCTTCGACTCATCCGAGCCGGGTCCGGCGCACGGATGCTGGGAGCCATAAGGGGGATCTCCGACATGAACACTCGAGCAACGCACTTCCTGCGGATCGCCGGCTCGGCCGTCCTGGCCGGCTTCCTCGCGGTGACCCTGGGCGCCGCGGCCGCCGCGCCGGCGCAGACCGGAGGAGGCACGGGACCGCACTTCTACAGCGGGGTCGCCGTGGACGTGTCCGGACCGGTGAACGGCGATGTCTACGCTGCCGGGCAGAGCGTCACCGTCAGCGGCGACGTCACCGGCGACGTGATCGCCGCCGCCCAGACCATCACGATCAGCGGCCGCGTCAACGGCAACGTCCGGCTCGCCGGGGCGAATGTGACGATCACCGGCCAGGTCGCGCGGAGCGGCACGATCTTCGCCTCCGACCTCCTCATCGACGCCGGGGGGTCCGTGCAGAACGACATCGTCGCCACCGCGTCGACGATCCGCGTCGCGGGCGACGTCGGCAGGGACCTGCTGGTCAGCGTCAGCGACCTCCGGATCGATGGGAACGTCGGCGGCGACGTGACCTACGCCAGCCCGACGACGGCGCACATCACCGCCGGGGCGGTCGCCGGGAGCATCAACCACGTCCAGACCCAGCAGCCCTCCGCGCCGCAGATCTCGCCGTGGGCCGCGGTGCTGGGCTGGTTCCTGGGGCTGGTCTACGCACTAGTGGCGCTCAGCCTGCTCACCGTCGCCGCCGGCCTGCTCGTCCCGCGCATGCTGACCGGCGTCACGGACCGCCTCCTGCCGTCGCCCTGGCGCGCGCTGCTGGTGGGGTTCGTCGCCGCGATCGTCGTGCCCATCGGGCTGCTGGTCCTGCTCGTGACCATCGTGGGCGCCCCCCTCGCGCTCGCCGGCCTGCTGATCTGGACCGTGCTGACGCTCGCGACCTTCCTGGTCGGCGCGCACTACCTCGGGCGGGTCGTGCTGCGCAGCTCGCCGCATCCCGTCCTGCAGTCCTTCGTGGGCGGGCTGATCCTGATCGTCGGGCTGCAGATCCCGGTCCTCAACATCCTGGTCTGGCTGGCGATGGTGTTCTTCGGGCTCGGAGCAGAGCTGCTCGAGCTGTACCGGGTGCGTCCCTGGCGCGTCGGCGGAGCGGCTGCCCCTGCGGCGCCGTCCGCGACGGCGCCGCAGCCGGACGCCGGCCAGGTCCTGACGGGCGAGCCGCCCCGGCAGTAGCGAGAACGAGAAGAGGGAACCCATGCCGACCACCGGCGCGGCCGTCGACGTCCGCGGCCTCCGCAAGTCCTTCGGGCGCACCGTCGCGCTCGACGGGCTGGACCTCACCGTCGAGGCCGGGCAGATCGCCGGCTTCCTCGGCCCGAACGGCGCGGGCAAGACCACCACGCTGCGGGTGCTGCTCGGGCTGCTGCGGGCCGAGGCGACGACGCTGCGCGTCCTCGGCGCGGACCCCTGGACCGACGCGGTCGAGCTGCATCGCCGGATCGCCTACGTCCCCGGTGACGTCAACCTGTGGCCCAACCTCACCGGCGGCCAGATCATCGACATCCTGAGCCGGCTGCGCGGCGGCGTCCGCCCGGCGCGCAGGGACGAGCTCGTGCAACGCTTCGACCTCGACCCGTCGAAGAAGGCCCGCACCTACTCGAAGGGCAACCGGCAGAAGGTCGCGCTGATCGCGGCGCTCGCGTCGGACGCCGAGCTGCTGCTCCTCGACGAGCCGACGGCGGGGCTCGATCCGATCATGGACGCCGAGTTCCGCACCTGCGTCCGGCAGGTGCAGGCCGACGGCGGCTCCGTGCTGCTGTCGAGCCACATCTTCGCGGAGGTCGAGCGGCTCTGCGACACCGTGACGATCATCAGGAAGGGGCACACCGTCGAAGCGGGAACGCTCGCGGAACTGCGGCACCTGAACCGCACGAGCGTGTCGGTGGTGCTCGGAGACTCCGGCGGCGGGCTCTCCCGCATCGCCGGCGTCCACGACCTCGCCCTGGACGGCCCCCACGCGTCCTTCACCGTCGCCGACGAGGACCTCGGCACGGTGCTCGCCGCGCTCGCCCCGCTGAAGCCGCAGTCGCTCGTCTGCACCCCGCCGTCGCTGGAGGAGATCTTCCTCCGGCACTACGGCACCGAACTGTCCGCCCTCGCTTCCCCCGCATCATGAACGCCTCCGCCACCGCCGCGTCGCTCGGACGACCGGCATCCCCCGCCACCGGCTCGGCGCCCCGGGCCGACCTGCACGGCCTGCCGCACATGCTGCGCTTCGTCGTCGCGCGCAACTGGCTCCGGCTGCTGGTCTGGGCGGTCGTGCTCGTGGGGATGATCCCGCTGGTCTACGAGTCGCAGCGCGCGGCGTTCCCCACCCAGGCCTCGCGTGAGGCGTACGCGCGCATCGCGGACACGCCGTCGGTCGCCGCGCTCACGGGCACGCCTTACGCGGCGAACACGCTCGGCGGCATCCTGGTACTCAAGATCTGGATGACCCTCGCCCTCAGCCTCGCGCTGGCCACGATCTTCCTGGTGACCCGCAACGGCCGGGCCGACGAGGAGGGCGGCCGGGCGGAGCTGCTGCGGGCGAACTCCCTCGGCCTGCACGCCTACACGGTCGCGAACTACCTGGTGGTCGGCGCCTTCGACCTCGTCGTCGGAGCCGCGATCGCGCTGACCGCCGCGGCGCTGACCCTCCCGGTCGGCGGCAGCCTGGTGCTCGGGGGATCGCTGGCCGCGGTCGGGCTGTTCTTCCTCGGCGTCTCCGCGCTCTTCGGCCAGCTGGCCTCGACCGGACGCGGCGCGAACGGCTGGAGCACGGCCGTCCTCGGCGCGGTGTTCGTGCTCCGGGCCGTCGGCGACCTCAACGGCACGGGGACCGCGCCGTCCTGGGTCTCCTGGCTCTCCCCGATCGGCTGGGGACAGGCGATGCGCCCGTACGGAGAGAACCGCTGGTGGCCTGCGCTGCTCCTGGTCGGCGGAGCGGCGCTGCTCTGCGCGATCGCCCTCCGGCTGGAGGGCCGCCGCGACCTCGGCGCCGGCGTTCTGGCGGACCGGGCCGGGGCGCCGCGCGCCGGAGGCTTCCTCACGTCCCCATTCGGGCTCGCCGTGCGGGAGCAGCGCGGGCTGCTCGTCGGATGGTTCGCCGGCAGCATCACCCTGGCGATCCTGTACGGCTCGGTGGCGACCGCCATCGCGAACCTGCTGGGCTCCAACCCGGTGTTCGCGGCCTACATCGGCGGCCACACGTCCACGTTCGTGAACGCGATCCTCGGCTGGCTGGTCTTGCTGAACGGGATCATCGCCAGCGCGTTCGGCGTGCAGACGGCGTTGCAGGCGCGGAGCGAGGAGGCGGCGGGATACGCCGAGCCGCAGCTCGCCGGGAGCATCTCCCGGCTGCGCTGGTCCGGCTCCCGGCTGCTCGTCGCAGCCCTCGGCTCCGCGCTCCTGCTCGCCGTGAGCGGATTCGTCATGGGCGCGGCGTACGGGGCCTCCACGTCGGACTTCTCCCCGGCGTGGACGCTGACCGGCGCCTCCCTGGCCTACTGGCCAGCGGTCCTGGTGAGCGCCGGGGTCCCCGTGCTCCTCTTCGGGCTCGTGCCGCGGCTCGCCGGAGTGCTGTCCTGGAGCTACCTGAGCGCGATGGCGATCCTCAGCTTCGCCGGAACGCTGTTCGGCCTGCCGTCCTGGCTGGTCGACCACACACCGCTGACGGCGACGCCCCGGCTGCCGGGGGTGGCCTTCGACGGGGTTCCGCTCGCGATCCTGGCGGGTGTCGCGGTCGTGCTGTGGACGGTCGGCCTCGTCGCGTTCCGCCGCCGGGATCTGGCGGTGGACGCCTAGATCGCAGGACGGTCCCGCGTCACCACTCGTCCCGATCGTCGGGCCCGCTCGGCACCACGAACGCGTACTCCTTCGGCGTGACGAGTACCGGGCACGGCAGGTTCAGCAGGACGTCGTGGCTGACGGAGCCGAGCATCGAGGCCGCGAACCGGCCGCGGCCGCGGGTGCCGACGACGATGGCGACCGCGCCAGAGCCCTGCTCGATGAGCGCCTCGGCCGGGTTCCTCCGCACCACGACCGGCAGGATCGGCGCCGTTCGAGCGATCGGGACGTCGGCGACCGCCTCCGGGATCACGGCCTCCTCGCGCTTCAGGAACGCGGGATCGGCGTGTTCCCCGGACTCGAGGGCGGAGTGCAGGGCCTCCGGCACGTCCCAGGCGTGCACGGCCTCGACCTGCGCGCCCGACCAGCTCGCCTCGGTCACGGCGAGCGCCAGCGCGGAGCGCGCGAACGCCGAACGGTCGACGCCGACCACCACGACGTTGCGCTCGGGACGGGGCGACGCGGGGATCACCGCGACGATGCAGTCCGCCTTCGCCGCGAGCTTCAGCGGGAGGGTCCCGGTCCGCGCCCCGCTCTGCAGCGGGCCCTTGTCCGTCCCCACCACCAGGAGGGCGGCGCCCGCGGCCTCGCCGAGGAGCGCGCTCGCGGGCGGCCCCTCCACCCAGCGGACCTCCACGGCGATGCCCGGGGCGAGCGCGCGCACGTGATTCCTCGCCTGCGCGAGTCCAGCCTCCACGGTGGTCTCGAGGTCGAACCGCGGCCCGAAGACCGCCCCGCCCAGGCGGGTGTCGATCGCGTGCACCACCTCCAGTGCGCCGCCGCGGCCGGCGACGCGCTCGGCCGCCCAGTCCAGAGCCCGCCACGCCGACGGCGACCCGTCGAATCCGACCACCGTGCGCCCGTCGATCGCCATCGTGAACCCCCTCGCCGATCCGTCCCGCTGACGAGCCTGCCCCGCGGAGGAGCCCCGGGCCAGGGACCTTCGGCCCTTGCCGCGCCGAACGCGTGCGCGGTCTGATGGGCCCATGAGAAACCACTACGAAGCGTCCCGGATGGGGATGCACGACGTGCCGCCCGCGGGCCGCGCCCTCGTCGTCGCGGTCGTCGCCTGGAGCCTCGCCTGGAAGGGCGCATCCCTGTGGCACGCCGCCAGGAACGGCAGCAAGCCGTGGTTCGTCACGCTGCTGCTGACCAACACGCTCGGCGTCCTCGACGCGGTCTACCTGTTCGGGGTGGCCCGCAGGCGCGGCAGGGAGGAGCTCGACGAGCTCGCGATCCTGGAGGTCACCGGCGAGCCGGAGCAGGAGGGCCACCCGCAGGAGACCTGAGCGACGGCGCCGCCGTACGGCGCCACCGCTCCGCGGGACCTTCGGCCCGCCCGGCGATCCGCTCGGGGATCACGCTGGTGGCGACCGAAGGGGGCACCGTGGACATCGTCGCAAGCGCGCCGGGCATCTACCTCGGCTGGGGCTCGTTCACCATCCAGCTCGGCAATCTCATCGTCATCGTGATCATGGTCGTGCTGTTCGCGCTGGCGCTGCTGCTGCCGTTCCCGAAGGCGAGGCGCCGGCGATGAGCGGGCCGCACGCCCCGACCGGCGCGGACCAGGAAGAGGTCTACACCTGGACAGGCCGCGCCCGCCGCTGGCTGCTCAAGGTCCTCCCGCCGGAGAAGCTGCTGCCGCAGGACCAGCCGAGCTACGTCTCCTCGTGGATCTACGTGTTCGGGATGGCGTCGCTGGCCGCCCTCGCGGTCGTCATCGCGTCCGGCCTGGTGCTCAGCCTGAACGGCCCCGCCTGGTACCACGTCTCCGGCCTCGGGCACTTCACGAACAGCGTGCACCTCTGGAGCGTCGAGCTGTTCTTTCTGCTGATGGTCGTGCACCTCTGGGGGAAGTACTGGATGGCGGCCTGGCGCGGCGGCCGGGTGCTCACCTGGATCACGGGCGTGATCGCCTTCGCCGTGTCGATCGCGGCGGCGTTCACCGGCTACCTGCTGCAGACGAACTTCGACTCGCAGTGGATCGCCTTCCAGGGCAAGGACGCCCTCAACGCCGTCGGGATCGGCGCCTGGTTCAACGTCGCCGACCTCGGGCAGATGCTCACCTGGCACATCGTGCTGCTGCCGATCGGCGTCGGCGCGATCGTCGTGCTGCACGTGCTGCTGGTCCGCGTGCACGGCGTCGTGCCGCCGATCGACGCGACCGAGAACGACGACCAGGTCGTGCACCCGTACAACGAGTCGACCTACGACGAGTCGACATTTAACGAATCAGGGGCCCCGCGATGACGCGCACACCCAGCATGACCTGGCGTCGCCGGGACGACATCGCCGGCCGCCCCTGGCGCGGGCGCGTCCGCGACTACGACCTGTTCAAGGAGGTCACCATCGGCGTCATCGTCGTGGGAGCCGTGACGCTCGGGCTCGCCGCGGTGTTCGGGTCGCCGGACGAACCGGGCGTCACCTTCGCCTCCTGGTCGGCGGCCGACCCCGTCGACTTCGCGTCCACCGCGACGGCCGAGCTCGACGGGACGAGCAGCACCGCCCAGTACGGGCCGCCGTACAACGACACGCAGGGCGCCACGCAGACCCTCGGCCCACTCGACCTGCAGAGCCTGTCCGGCGTGCGCCTCCCGATCGACACCGCGCAGGCCTTCGTCATCGGCCCGCTGCGGACACTCCCGACCGTCCCGGCCGCGGTGGCCCGCTGGACGAGCGCCACTCCCGCCCAGCAGGCGAAGTGGGCGGCCGCGTACGAGAAGGCGCTGGCCGCCGACACGGGGACCGCGCTGCCGAAGTCGTCGGGCGCCTACGGCCCGGTGCCCGCGATGATCTCGTCGCTCAGCGGGATGGCGCGCAGCGGCGCGCTCGACGGAGCGCTCACGAGCCAGGGCGGCTTCTACGCACTGAACCACACGCCGGCGATCCTGTTCCTCGGCGACGGCCAGTACTTCCGGAACCTCGCGGCGGCACAGCACCTCACCGGGGACCAGTGGGGGATGATGAACGAGACCGGCAACACGCCGGGCCAGGCCTGGCTGTGGCTGTTCTCGCTCTTCTACCAGGTCCAGCCGTTCGCGTCGCTCTCGAACGCCGACCTGGTCATCGTGCTCATCATGGGCACGCTGACGCTGCTGCTCGCGCTGCTGCCGTTCATCCCGGGTCTGCGCACGATCCCGCGTTGGATCCCGCTGCACCGGATCATCTGGCGGGACTACTACCGGGCGACCCGCGTGAGCGCGAGCACCGGGCAGAGCGCCACAGCGTCGTCCGCCGCGTCGAGCTCGTCGGCGCGCAGCGGCACGTCGGAGCGCCGTGACATGCCGAAGCGAGTGGCTTCCTCGTCGCGGAGCGAGACCGGGTAGCGATCGCCTATCCGTTGCCCTAGGCCGCGACGCCCTCCCGCTCCCTCGTGGCCGCGCCCGCCGCCCAGGTGCGGTAGCCGCCGTCGAGGTTGACGACGTCGAACCCGTGCTGGGTGAGGATGCGCGCCGCGGTGTGCCCGCGCTGTCCGACCTGGCAGTGCACGACGACGGGGCCTGCGGGCAGCTCGGCGAGCCGGTCGCGGAGGTCGTCGACGGGGATGTTGACGGCGCCGGGGATCGCGCCGGCGGCGTGCTCGCCCGCGGTGCGGACATCCACCAGGGTCGCGCCGGCGGCGAGCGCCGCGTCCAGCTCGTGCCACTGGATCGCGCGGGTCGCGCCGGTGCGGAGGTTGTCGGCCACGTAGCCGAGCTGGTTCACCGGGTCCTTCGCCGAGCCGAACTGCGGCGCGTACGCGAGCTCGAGGCGGGCGAGCCCGGAGGCGGTGATGCCGCCCGCCATCGCCACCGCGATGACGTCGACGCGCTTGTCCACGCCCTCCCCGCCGACGAGCTGCGCGCCGAGGATCGCGTCGGTCGCCGGGTCGACCAGCAGCTTCATCGACATCGGCTGCGCCCCGGGGTAATAGGTCGCGTGCGACGTCGGGTGAGTGTGGATGACGCGGTGGTCGCGCCCGGCGGACACGAGCTGCCGCTCGCTCCAGCCGACCTTGGCGACGACCGTGTCGAACACCTTCACGATCGCGGTGCCGAGCGCGGGAGTGTTCCGCTCGTCGTGCCCGGCGATCACGTCGGCGACGGAGCGTCCGTGCCGGTTGGCCAGGCCGGCCATCGTCACCAGGGCCGCGTCCCCGGAGAGCGCGTCGATCTTCTCGACACCGTCGCCGACGGCATAGATGTGCGGGTCGCTGGTGCGGTTGCGCGCGTCGACGGCGATCCCGCCGGTCGGGCCGAGCGCCAGCCCGGCGGTGCGCGCCAGGTCCACGCTCGGGACCACGCCGGACGCGTCGACGATGAAGTCGGGACGCAGCGCGCTCCCGTCGCCGAGGACGACGACACCGTCCTCCACCGTGTCGATCGTGACGCCGGTGCGGACGTCCACGCCGTGGCTGCGCAGCTGGGCCTCCAGCGGCGCCACCATCTCGGGGTCGAGCGGGCTCAGCAGGTGCGGCCCGCGCTGGACGAGGGTGACGTGGATGCCGCGCCGCACCAGGTTCTCCACGGCCTCCAGGCCGATGAAGCCGCCGCCGACGACCAGCGCCGACGGGTGGTCGGCCGCAGCGTCCACCAGCGCGCCGATCGCGTCCACGTCCTCCACCGTGCGCAGCGTGTGCGTGGGGATGCCCGGATGTCCCGCGGCCTCGCGCGCGGAGGCGCCGGCGGCGAGGACCAGCTCGTCGTAGCCCTCGGTCGCCGTCTCGCCGCTCGCGAGGTCGAGCACGGTGACCGTGCGTTGCGCGGCGTCGACGGCGATCACCTCGTGGCCGGTGCGGACATCCAGCCGGAACCGGGACGCCAGCGACTGCGGGGTCTGCAGCAGCAGCGCCGACCGGTCGCGGATCACCCCGCCGACGTAGTACGGCAGGCCGCAGTTCGCGTAGGAGACGTACGGGCCGCGCTCGAAGACGACGATGTCGCGCGACTCGTCCAGCCGGCGCAGCCGCGTGGCCGCCGACATTCCTCCGGCGACGCCGCCGACGATGATCGTTCTCACTGGGATGGTCCTTCTTCCGCACAGGGGGTCCGCGGAGCGGATTTCGTATACCCCCGCCGGTATCGTACTATACCTCCAGGGGTATCCCGAATCCCCCCAGAGCGAATCCCCGGAGAGGACCAGCCCATGTGTTATCCCGTCACCTGCTCCACCTGCGGCAAGACGACCTGGAACGGCTGCGGCCAGCACGTCGCGGACGTGCGCCGGAACGTCCCGGCGGCGCAGTGGTGCGAGGGCCACGCCGAGCAGACCACAGCAGCGGCCGGCGCCGGCTTCCTCGGCCGCCTCTTCGGACGGAGCTGACCGTGGACCGCACCCCCGCCGACATCAAGCCCGTGCTGAACCGCCTGCGCCGCGCGCAGGGTCAGCTGAACGCCGTGATCGCCGCCGTCGAGAACGGCGGCAAGTGCCGCGATGTCGTCATCCAGCTCGCCGCGGTCTCCAGCGCGCTCGACAAGGCCGGCTTCCAGATCATCGCCACGGCGATGGAGAAGTGCCTGAACGACCCGGACGACACCTCCGACCCGATGACGGTCGCGGAGCTCGAGAAGCTCTTCATGACGCTGGCGTAGCCCGCACCGCGCCGCCCGCGCGCCGCGCCACCGCCGCGACCGACACCGCCGACGTCGCCAGGCTGATGAGCGCGCCGAGCAGAATGGCACCGCCCTCCCCCGGCGCGAGCGTGTGGGTCTGGAGGCCGAGCGTCACGGCCGCGACCGGCACGCCGAGCTGACCCGCCGAGGCGACGGCCTGCGCCCAGGGCAGCCCGGCGAGCCGGGAGGCGAGGTGGGCGAGCACCGCTCCCACGCCGAGCGCGACGCCGAGCAGGATCATGGCGGGGTGCGCAACCAGCGCGCGCAGGTCGAGCGACGCCCCGAGCCAGACGAAGAACAGCGGGCCGAAGAAGCCCTCCGTCATCCCGAACAGCTGCCGCGCCAGCCGGTGCGGCTCGCCGACGGCCGACAACACCAGCCCGAGCGCGAACCCGGCGATCAGGATCGAGAGCTGCGCGAACTGGGCGATCGCCGCGAACGAGAACAGCACCAGCAGGCTGAGCCGCAGCTCGAGCGCGAACCGGCGCCGCTCCGAGTAGGCGTGCAGCGCACGGCGGCGATCGGAGCGGACCCAGCGGGTCAGCGCGAACCACAGCCCGACGGCGAGCGCCGCGATGACCAGCACCCCGATCCCGGCGGTCAGCGCCCTCCCCGGCTGGACGACCAGCGGCAGGAGGACGACGCACACCACGTCCGCGACGGCGATCTGCGCGACGAGCTGCGCCGCGGAGCGCTTGTCCACGTTCACGGACTGCAGCATCGGCAGCACGAGCGCCGCGGACGACGAGGCCAGCAGCACGCCGTAGAGCAGGCCGTTCCCGGAGTGCCCCACGGCGGCGAGCAGGGCGGCCAGGATCGCGGCGGCCGCGCCCACCAGCGCGGCGCCGAGGGCGCCGCGGGCGAGCGCAGAGCGGACCTCCGGGTCGCGGACCGGCACGTGCGACCCGACGACGACCATCGTCAGCCCGAAGCCGATCGAGGCGAGCAGCTGGAAGTCGTCGTTCGCCGGGTCGACCAGCCGGAATCCGGAGACCCCGATGAGGAGCCCGCCGAGCAGCTCGCCCACCACGACGGGCACGCGCCAGATCGAGCGCGCGGCCGCCAGCGGGCCGAGCAGGCCGACGGCCACCACGAGCGCGAGGACGGCGAAGCTCATGCGGAAACCGTAGCCGCTTCCCGCCGCCGTACGGCGCGGGCCGTTCCGTCGCGGCGCGCCGCGGGATTGCATAGCCGATCCTTAGCCCGTTCTCAGCCGACGTAAGAATCCGCAAAGATTCGTCCAGCATCGTGGGAGCCATGGTTGAGACGTGGGCCGCGACGACGGCACCGGTGCGGCGCCCCCGGACGCGCCGCGGCGCCGCGACCCGGCACCGGCGCGGCTCCCGCGCCGTGCGCATCCTGCTGGTCGCCAGCGTCATCGCCGTCCTCGCGATGTGGTGGTTCAGCGTCCCCGCGAACTTCGCCGCCACCCCCGCGAACGCGATCACGTCACTCGGTGAGCTGAGCGGCCTCGTCGGCGCGCTGCTGGTCTGCTACCAGGTGCTGCTGATCGCCCGGGTGCCGTGGTTCGAGAACGCGGTCGGGCTCGACAAGCTGGTCTCCTGGCACCGGTCGCTCGGGGCCTCGGTGATCTTCCTCATCGTCGTGCACGTGGTGTTCATCGTGCTGGGCAGCGAGGTCATCGACAAGAGCACGCCGTGGGACGAGTTCTGGACCGTCTACTACTCGTACCCGGACATGCTCCCCGCCCTGGTCGGGACGATCGCGTTCCTGGCGGTCGGGCTCTCCAGCGCCCGGCTGATCCGCACGAGGCTGTCCTACGAGGTCTGGTACTGGCTGCACCTCACGACCTACGTCGCGATCTTCCTCACCTTCCTGCACCAGCTGAGCGCCGGTCTGCACTTCGTCGGATACCCGCTGAACCGCGTGCTCTGGATCCTGCTCTACCTCGGCACCGCGTCGGCCGTGCTGACCTGGCGCTTCATCCTGCCGACGATGGACGCGTGGAAGGGTCGCATGCGCGTCGTCGCCGTCGTCCCGGAGGGCCACGGCCTGAACAGCGTCTGGCTTGAGGGGCCGAACGTCGACAAGCTGGGCGTCCGCGCGGGGAACTTCCTGCTCTTCCGCTTCTTCGCCTGGGGCCACCTCGGCACGGCGCACCCCTATTCGGTGTCGGCGGTGCCGTCGAACGGCCGGCTGCGCATCACCGTCGGGACGCTCGGCGACCACTCCAGCCGGCTGACCGCGCTGAAGCCGGGGACGATGGTCTTCGTCGAGGGGCCGTTCGGGCACTTCACCGCCGACCGCGCGAGCCGCGGCAAGCTGCTCCTCATCGCCGGCGGCGCCGGCATCGGGCCGATCCGGGCGCTCGCGGAGGAGCTGGTGTACCGCGGCGGCCGTCCGGTGGTCCTGTACCGGGTCAGCGCGCCGGAGCAGCTGGCGCTGCTCGGCGAACTGCAGACGATGGAGGGCGTCACGGTCATCCCCCTGGTCGGCCGGCGCGCGGAGCTCGGCTACGACCCGCTCGGCCCGGGCCCCCTCAGCCGCATCGTCCCGGACCTCCACAACTGGGAGGCGTTCATCTGCGGCCCCGAGGGCATGGCCGAGCAGGTCGAGTCCTCGCTGCGCGAGCTGCGGATGCCGAAGCGCTTCATCCACCGAGAAGAACTGAGCATGTCATGAACGGACGGCGACCATGAACAACAAGTCCTGGCGCGGGACCGTCCTTTTCACCATCATCCTCGTGGTGATGGGCGCCACCGTCGGCCTCAAGCTGTACGGGGTGGGCGCGCAGACCAGCGCGGTGTCGTCGGCGCACGCCTCGACCTCGCCGTCCGCCGCGCCCACGCCGACGGCCGCGACGCCGACCACCACGCCGTCCGCCGCCGCGACGGCGGCCCCCGCGCCCGCGGCCGCCACCAAGACCGTCACCGGCACCGCCGTCGACACCCGTTACGGCCCTGTCCAGGTGAAGGTCACCTTCGAGGGCACGAAGATCACGGCGATCGACGCGATCCAGTATCCGACCGAGAGCGGCCGGGACCAGGAGATCAACTCGCAGGCCATCCCGATGCTGCAGCAGGAGGCGCTGGCCTCCCAGTCGGCGAAGATCGACACGATCTCCGGCGCGACCTACACCTCCGAGGGCTACATCCAGTCGCTGCAGTCGGCCATCGACCAGCGATGAGGTTCCTCGAGACCGTCATGGGCATCCCGATGTCGATCGACATCCGGGACGCCGCGGAGGACGTCGCTGCCGCGGCCGCCGAGCGCGCTTTCCGGGTGCTCCGGGACGCCGACGAGCGCTTCTCCGCGTACCGTCCCGACAGCGAGCTCAGCCGGGTGAACGCCCGCGGCGGCGACGCGTCGGGGGCGAGCGAGGACTTCGCGGAGGTCGTCGGGCTCGGCTCGGCGATGGCGGACGCCTCAGGCGGGGCGTTCCGCATCCGGCGCCCCGACGGCACCTGGGACCTCGACGGCGTCGTGAAGGGCTGGGCGGCCGACCGGGCCGCGCGCTCGCTCGCCGTGAGCGGGCTCCGGGACTTCTGCCTGAACGCCGGCGGTGATGTCGCGGTCTCCGGCAGCCCCGGCGAGGGCCGGCCGTGGAACGTGGGCGTCCGTTCCCCGGACAGCGCCGCGGAGGTGCTCGCCGTGCTGGAGGTCCGGGACGGCGGCGTCGCGACCTCCGGCGCTTACGAGCGCGGCGCCCACATCGTCGACGGCCGCACGGACGCCGCGGCGACCGGGCTGCGCAGCGCGACCGTCGTCGCCCGCGATCTCACGACCGCCGACCTCCTGGCGACGGCCGTGTTCGCGCTCGGCGAGGACGGGATCCGCTGGGCGATCGGCAACGGCGCGCGGGGCGTGCTCGCCGTCGACGCGAGCGGCCGGCTGCGCGGGCTCGGCGAGCTGGCGTTCGCCGGAGCGGGGCAGCCGCGATGAGCGGCGACGGGCCCGCGGGCGACCCCTCCTATACTGCGGGCATGGGTGAGCGCAGCCGGGTCCTGGTCGCCGAGGACGACAGCCGTCTCGCCGGGATGCTCGAGACGCTGCTCGTCTCGGACGGCTACGACGTGGAGCTGGCGCGCGACGGCCAGCGGGCGCTGCACCGCGGCCTGACCGAGTCGTTCGACGCCGTCGTGCTCGACCGCGGCCTCCCGGCCGTCGACGGCCTCGGCGTGCTGCGCGGCCTCCGCAGCAACGGCGTGACCACGCCCATCCTCATCCTGTCGGCCCTCGGCACCGCCCCCGACCGGGTGGATGGGCTCAACGCCGGAGCGGAGGACTACCTGGCCAAGCCGTTCGACATCGACGAGCTGCTCGCGCGCGTGCGCGCCCTCATCCGCCGGGCGTCGTCCAGCGTCCCGACCGTGCGCTTCCCCGGCGGGCAGCTGGATGTCGGCAGCCGCACGGTCACGCTCAGCGGCGGCGAGCGCGTCGTGCTCTCCGACCGGGAGGCCGGCCTGCTCGAACTCCTGGCGCGCCGGCCCGAGCAGGTCTTCTCGCGCGCCGTGCTGCTGGACGAGGTGTTCGCCGACGCGGACGACCCCGGGGTGGTCGACACCTACGTGCACCACCTCCGCAAGAAGTTCGGCCGCACGTTGATCGAGACGGTGCGCGGCGTCGGCTACCGGCTGGGCGGGGTCGGATGACGGACCAGCGCGAGCTGCGCACGGCGTCCGTCCGGCTCGCCCTGCAGTTCGCCGGGATCATCCTGGCGCTGTTCGTCGTGCTCGGCGGCGTCGTCTACGTCGTCGTCTCCACCGGCCAGACGGAGGCGGCCAAGCGGGCGCTGGCGGACGCGTCGCAGGTGGACTCCGTGCACGACGCGCCGCACGACCTCCTGATCACGGTCGTCCTCCCGCAGGGCAGGGATGTCTCCCCGAACATGCCGGACGGGCTGCCCGACGAGCGCGCGCTGCAGGAGGTCGCCCAGAACGGCGGATCGATCACCGAGACCGTCGTGGCCGGCGGGAAGAGCTACCTCACCCAGACCGACGTGCGGCGCGGCAAGGTCGTCCAGATCTCCTACGGCCTCGCGGAGCAGCAGGAGGAGATGGGGCGGCTGCTGACGGCGCTCATCATCTCCGGTGTGATCGCCACCGTCGCCGCCGCCCTGGTCGGCCTGCTCCTCGCCCGCCGCTCGATGCGCCCGATGGCGGACGCGCTGGCCCTGCAGCGGCGCTTCGTCGCGGACGCCGGCCACGAGCTCCGGACACCGCTGACCCTGCTGAGCACGCGCGCGCAGCTCCTGCGCCGGCGGCTCAGCCGCGGCGGCGCCGCCGTCGCGGACGAGGACGTGCGCTCCGGGCTGGACGAGATCGTGGACGACAGCCGCGCGCTGACCGAGATCGTGGAGGACCTGCTCACCGCCGCGGACCCGCGCCAGAACGCGGAGCCCGAGCGGGTGGACATCGGCGAGCTCGCCGCGGTCGTCGCCCGCTCCGCGGAGGGGCGCGCGCACGAGCGCGGCATCGCCCTGACCACGCAGGCCGTCCCCGGCGCGGTCGTCACCGGCGCGCCGGTCTCGCTCCGCCGGATGATCGTCGCCCTGGTCGACAACGCGCTCGACCACGCCGCCTCCCACGTGCAGGTGGACGTCTCCACGGAGCGCGAGGAGGTCGTGCTTACGGTCGCCGACGACGGCCTCGGCTTCGGCGACGCCCTCAAGGACCGCGCGTTCGACCGCTTCGCGTCCGCGCGAGCGGCGGACGGCGCCGGCGCCCGCGAGCGCCACTACGGGCTGGGGCTGGCGCTGGTCGCGGAGGTGGTCGACCGCCACCGCGGCCGCGTCACGGCGGCGGACCGCGAGGGCGGCGGCGCGGAGGTCGTGGTGCGGCTGCCGAAGGGCGCTCCTGCTCGGAGCTGACCCTCTGCGATTCGTGCCGAATGTCGACTTTCGCCGAGCGGGAGTCGACATTCGGCACGAATCCCGACGCGGTTCAGGCGTCGGTCAGTTCGGTGGGCTCGACGATGGCGTCGACGAGGGCGCCGTTGCGCCACACGGTCAGCTCCAGCCGGCGGCCGATCGTGCTCGCGATCATCAGGCGCTGGAGGTCGGCGACCGCGTGGATGCGCATGCGGTCGAGCGAGATCAGGACGTCGCCCGGGCGGATGCCGGCGAGATCGGCCGGGCTGTCCGGGACCACCGACATGACCTGGATGCCGGTGCGCGCGCCGGCCTTGCGCGCGATCTCCGGGTTGAGCGTGATCTCCGCGCCCGCGATGCCCAGCCAGCCGCGGCGGACGCGGCCCTCGCGCATCAGGGTGTCCATGATCTGCCGGCTGGTGGCGTTGATCGGCACGGCGAGGCCGAGGCCGGTCCCAGCGACGGCGGTGTTCACGCCGATCATGCGCGCTGAGCTGTCCGCGAGCGCTCCCCCGCTGTTGCCGGGGTTGAGCGCCGCGTCGGTCTGGATGACCTCGTCGACCACGCGGCCGGACCGGGTCGGCAGCGACCTCCCGAGCGCAGAGACGATGCCCGCGGTCACGCTCCCCGCGAGGCCCAGCGGGTTCCCGACCGCGACGACCAGCTGGCCCACCTGCAGCTTCGCCGCGTCGCCGAGCTCGACCGGCGCCGGGACGGGCGAGTCCGCCAGGAGCATCGCCAGGTCGGAGAGCGGGTCGCGGCCGATCACGCGGGCGCGGACCCGGGTGCCGTCCTCGAACGCGAGGTCGACGCTCCCCGCGCCCTCCACGACGTGCGCGCTGGTCAGCAGGTGGCCGTCGGCCGAGATCACGGTCGCGCTGCCGAGCCCGACGCCGCGCGCGGTCCGCGCGGTCACGGCGGCGACGGCCGGGCCGACGACGCGCGCGACCCGCACCACCGCCGTCGAGTAGGCGTCCAGCGCGTCCGAATCCGTCATGAGACGAGTGTGCGCCTCGCGCGCTGCGGCCGGGCCTGCCGTTCGCCGACGGCTGACGGGTCAGCGCCGCGCGATCGCCTCGAAGGCGGCGGCCATCGCGTCCGCCACGACCCGCGCCGGCGGGAGGTGGTCGGCGTCGGTCTGCACGCTGACCCGGAAGCGGCCGGCGTAGGAGGCTGCCACGGCGCCGACGCGGACGTTCGCCGACAGCAACGACAACGGCCAGGCGCTCACCAGCTCCGCGCCGTCGAGCCTCAGGGTGCGCGACGGACCGGGAAACTCGGAGGCGATGGCCGCGACGGCGCGCTGCGTCCGCGCGAACCGCATCAGCAGCGCGGCCGACCGCGGGCTCGCCATCCAGGTGAAGGTGCCCGCCGCCCGGGCGCGCGCCTTCTCCGAGCGCGTCTCCGCCGCCACCCGCGCCACCCCGGCGGACGCGTCGGCGTCGGCGACGGGGACGTGCACGAGCATGACGCCGGTCGCGTTCCCCTCGCCTCCCCGGCGCGCCAGACGCACCGGGGAGGACACCGGCAGCGTCTCGGGAAGCGATTCCCGCGCGGCCGTCAGCACCGCGCGGAGCCCCTGCCCGAACGCCGCGAGGAACGCGTCGCCGACCGTTCCGCCCGCGCGCTTCGCGCCGTCGTGCAGCTCGGCGAGACCGACGTCCAGGAACGCGACGTCCCGCGTGACGCCGAGCGATCCCAGCAGCACACGGGAGCGCACGGTGCGGCGGAACACCGCGACGGTCTGCGCGCCCGCTTCGCGAAGCCGCGCGAGGCGGGAGCTACGATCGGCCGGCCGGGCGGGAGCCTGCGGACGCGCGTCAACGTTCGAGCCACCCGAGCCGCCGCCCTCGGCGTCCGCGTCGCTGTCGCACAGTGCAGCCACCAGCGACTCCGCCTCCAGCCCGTCCGCGAGCGCGTGGTGCAGCCGGAACAGGACCCCGCACGACGTCCCCGCCGCGGCGGGCACCAGGAGCAGCTCCCACAACGGCCGGTCCAGCGGGAGCGGCGTCATCAACGTGCGCGCGCAGACCCGCTCGAACGAGGCAGCGGAGGCGCCCGCGTGCGGGGACTCCGCGTCCGGTTGCCAGAGGCGGACGTGACGGCTCACGTCCGGCAGCGACGGCTCCCAGCGCCACGCAGAGCCATCCGAGACCGGCCGCCGGCACAGCGCCGGGACCGCCCGCACCCGATTTGCGAGCACCCGCCGGAGCCGTTCGACGTCCGGTACGCCCCGGTCGTCGACGAATCCGCCGGGAGCCAGCAGCCCCGCCAGCGAGACGACGTTGGGCTGCCCGCGCTCGAGGGCGAAGTTCGCCGCGTCCACCGCTGCGATCGCCCCGGCCGGAGCGTCACGCCCCTCCATGCCGACAGGGTAGCCGCGGCGTGGAGGGGCGTGCACTGAAGATCCGAACCGAAAATACGTGCCGGACGTTCGGAATCGACATCCGTGACCAATTCTTGCTGCGGATCCCGTAGTCGGGCCAACATCTGATCGCATATGATTGTCGACGCCCCACCGTCGAAGGAGACTGGATGTGAGCGAGCAGCCCGCCATCAGGCTGACCGGACTGACCAAACGATTCGGGTCGGTCGCCGCCGTCGACCACCTCGACCTGGAGATCGCCGCAGGCGAGTTCTTCTCGATGCTCGGACCATCCGGCTCGGGCAAGACCACCGTGCTGCGCTGCATCGCCGGCTTCGAGCAGCCCACCTCCGGCACCATCGAGCTCTTCGGCCAGGATGTGACCGCGAAGCCCGCCGCCGCGCGCGAGGTCAACACGGTCTTCCAGGACTACGCGCTCTTCCCGCACATGTCGGTGCTGGACAACGTCGCCTACGGCCTCCGGGTCCGCGGCGTCGGCCGCACGGAACGGCGGAGGCGGGCGATGGACGCGCTCGCGTCCGTGCAGCTGCAGGGCTTCGCCGACCGCAAGCCCGCCCAGCTCTCCGGCGGGCAGCGCCAGCGCGTCGCGCTCGCCCGCGCGACGGTCGTGCAGCCGAAGGCGCTGCTGCTGGACGAGCCGCTCGGCGCGCTCGACCTCAAGCTGCGCCAGCAGATGCAGGTGGAGCTCAAGCAGCTCCAGCACGAGCTGGGGATCGCGTTCGTCTTCGTCACCCACGACCAGGACGAGGCGCTGACGCTGTCCGACCGGATCGCCGTCTTCAACAACGGCCGGATCGAGCAGCTCGGAACGCCGCGGGAGCTGTACGAGCACCCGAACTCCCGGTTCGTCGCGGACTTCGTCGGCACGTCGAACCTGTTCGACCTCGAGCACGCGCGCAGCATCCTCGGCCGCGACGGCGAGTACTCCATCCGGCCGGAGAAGCTGGAGCTGCACACCCTCCCCGGCGGCTCCGGCTCGCCGTCGGCCGCCGGCACGCTCGTCGAGTCGGTCTACGCGGGCAACAGCATCCGCCGGGTGGTCGACCTCGACGCGGGCCTGCGGATCTCGGTGCTGGAGAGCAACGACCGCACCCACCGCGCCGAGCTCGACCGCGGCTCGCGCGTGCACGTGACCTGGAACGACGACGACCTCCGCAGGCTCGGCGGCAGCACGCCGGCCGCGGCGCCGGACGACGATCTCCCGACGGCAGATGTACCTCGCAGCAGAGGTGTAGCAGAGAGGCAAGACTCATGATCCGTGCAACGAAGCGCGTGGCGCGCTCGGCGGCCGCAGCAGCGGCCGTCTCCGCCGCCCTCCTGGTGCTCGCGGCCTGTTCCGGCGGCGGCTCCACCGGCGGCTCGGCCGGCTCGGTGCCGAACGTCCCGATGGCGAAGAAGCTCGGGACCAACGAGGGCCAGCTCAACCTCATCGTCTGGGCGGGCTACGCCGAGGACGGCTCCAACGATCCGAAGGTCAACTGGGTGACCCCGTTCGCGCAGAACACCGGTTGCAAAGTCAACGCCAAGGTCGCCGGCACCTCCGACGAGATGGTGCAGCTCATGCGCACCGGCGACTACGACGGCGTCTCGGCTTCCGGCGACGCCACCCTCCGCCTGGTCTACGGCGGTCAGGTCGCGCCGGTCAACACGAAGCTGGTGCCGAACTACACGACCATCTCCTCGTTCCTCAAGAACAAGGCCTGGAACTCCGTCGACGGCCAGATGTATGGCATCCCGCACGGCTGGGGCGCCAACGTGCTGATGTACAACAAGTCCACCGTCACCCCGGCGCCGGACTCCTGGTCGGCCGTCTTCGACGACGCCTCCAAGTACGCCGGCAAGGTCACGGCCTACGACTCCCCGATCTACATCGCGGACGCCGCGCTGTACCTGAAGGCGCACGACCCGTCGCTCGGGATCAAGGACCCGTACTCGCTCACCGAGAAGCAGCTCGACGCGGCGGTCTCGCTGCTGAAGAAGCAGAAGACCTCCATCGGCGAGTACTGGTCGGACTACACCAAGTCCGTGCAGTCGTTCGAGTCCGGCAGCAGCGTCGTCGGCACGTCGTGGCAGGTCATCGCGAACCTCATCCAGAGCGACGGCAAGGTCCAGGTCGGCACCACCGTCCCGAAGGAGGGCTCGACCGGCTGGTCGGACACCTGGATGATCGCGGCCAAGGCGAAGCACCCGAACTGCATGTACCAGTGGATGAACTGGATCACCTCCCCGAAGGTGAACGCCGAGGTCGCCGAGTGGTTCGGCGAGGCCCCGGCTCAGACCAAGGCGTGCGAGCAGACCCAGGACCCGACCTTCTGCGACACGTACCACGCGCTCGACGCGGGCTACGCGTCCAAGATCCACTACTGGACCACCCCGCAGACCAAGTGCGTCGACGGCAGCGGCAACGACTGCACCGCCTATAGCGAGTGGGTGACCAAGTGGCAGCAGATCAAGGGCTGACCGGAGTCCGGGCATGAAGGCCCGGCTGGGCCTCCTGCTCGGGCCGCCCCTGCTCTGGCTCGTCGTCATCTACCTGGGCTCGATCGCCGTCCTCCTGGTCTCGTCGTTCTGGACGGTGAACGGGTTCACGGGCGCGGTCGAACCGACCTTCACGCTCGAGAACTACGCGACGCTGTTCACCGACCCGCTGTACGGGACGGTCGCGCTGCGGACGCTGCTCGTGGCGCTGGGGGTGACGCTGATCGACGCCGTGGTCGCCTTCCCGATGGCGCTGTTCATGGCGAAGGTGGCCCGGCCGAGCCGGCGCGCCCTCTACCTGGTGGCGGTGACGACGCCGCTCTGGGCCAGCTACCTGGTCAAGGCGTACGCATGGCGCATCCTCGTGGAGCCGGGCGGCCCGATCGCGGTCGCGACCGGCGGCTGGGCGCCCGGCTTCGGCCTCCCCGCCACGATCATGACGTTGGCGTACCTGTGGCTGCCGTACATGATCATCCCGGTCTACGCCGGCTTCGACCGCGTGCCCGACTCGCTGTTCGAGGCCAGCTACGACCTGGGCGCGTCGACCTGGCGCACGATCAGGACGGTCGCCTTCCCGCTGGTGTTCCCGGCGATCGTCGCCGGGTCGATCTTCACCTTCGCGCTGAGCTTCGGCGACTACATCGCCGTGGGGATCGTCGGAGGCAAGACGCAGCTGCTCGCGAACCTGATCTACGGGCAGCTGGTGACGGCGAACAACCAGCCGCTGGCGGCGGCACTGTCGGTGATCCCGCTCGTCGCGGTCGTGCTCTACCTGCTCGCGGTCCGCCGCACCGGCGCATTGGAGAACGTGTGAAGCTGCTCTCGACCCCCGCGCGCATCGTCGTCGGCCTCTGCATGCTGGTCGGCCTCGTCATCCTGTACGTTCCGCTGCTGCTGATCGTGCTCAACTCGTTCAACAGCTCGCGGACGTTCTCGTTCCCTCCGCCCGGCTTCACGCTGCAGTGGTGGGTGGACGCGTTCCAGTCGCGGGGCGCGGCGGACGCCCTCGCGACTTCGGTGATCGCCGGGCTCTGCGCGTCGGCGATCGCGCTGGTGCTCGGGACGATGGCGGCGTTCGCGGTGCAGCGGTTCCGTTTCTTCGGCCGGCAGAGCATCAACTTCCTGGTCGTGCTGCCGATCACCCTCCCGGGCATCGTCACCGGCATCGCGCTGGCGTCGACGTTCACCACGGTGCTCGGGCCGCTCGGCGTGACCCTCGGGATGGCGACCGTCATCATCGGCCACGCCACGTTCTGCATCGTCATCGTCTACAACAACGTGCAGGCCCGGCTGCGCCGGATGGGCACCTCGCTGGAGGAGGCCTCCGGCGACCTCGGCGCCCGCGGCTGGCAGACGTTCCTCTGGGTGACGCTGCCGCAGGTGCGCGGGGCGCTCGCGGCCGGCGTCCTGCTGGCGTTCGCGCTCAGCTTCGATGAGATCGTCGTGACGACATTCACGGCGGGGCCGGCGGTGCAGACCCTGCCGATCTGGATCTTCCAGAACCTGTTCCGCCCCAACCAGGCGCCGGTCGTGAACGTGGTCGCGGCCGTGCTGACGATCCTCGCCATCATCCCGGTGTGGATCTCGCAGCGCCTCGCGGGCGACTCGGTCACGAGTCGCGTCTGACCGCACACGATTCGTGCCGAATGTCGACTTTCGCCGCGCGAGAGTCGACATTCGGCACGAATGTGCGAGGGGTCAGGCCTCGCGGTGCTGCGGCGAGCGCGTCGCCGTGTGCGACGCGTCGCGCTCGACGGCGCCGCCGAGCACCTCGTCGATGCGGCCGAGCAGCTCCGCCGGGATTGTGACGCCGGACGCCTTCACGTTCTCGACCACCTGCTCGGGGCGGGAGGCGCCGATGATCGCGGTGGCCACGTTGTCGTTCTGCAGCACCCAGGCCACGGCGAGCTGCGCGGGCGTGAGCCCGAGCTCCTGCGCGATCGGGGTGAGCTGCTGGACGCGGGTGAGGACGTCGTCGGTCAGCCAGCGCTTGACCGCGCCGGCGCCGCCCTTCTCGTCCGTCGCGCGGCTGCCCTCGGGCAGCGGGGCGCCCGGCTTGTACTTGCCGCTGAGCACGCCCTGCGCCACCGGCGACCAGACGATCTGCGAGATGCCGAGCTCCTTGGAGGTCGGCACGACCTCCGCCTCGATGACCCGCCACAGCGCCGAGTACTCGGGCTGGTTGGAGATGAGCTGGAAGCCGAGGTCCTTCGCGAGCGCGTGCCCGGCGCGGAGCTGGTCGGCGGTCCACTCGCTGACGCCGATGTAGAGCGCCTTGCCTTGCCGCACGATGTCGGCGAAGGCCTGCATGGTCTCCTCCAGCGGCGTGAAGAAGTCGAAGCGGTGCGCCTGGTACAGGTCGACGTAGTCGGTCTGCAGCCGCGACAGCGACCCGTCGATGGACTCCAGGATGTGCTTGCGGGACAGCCCGACGTCGTTGTGCCCCTTGGGACCGGTCGGCCCGAACACGTTGGTGAAGATCTCCAGCGACTGGCGGCGCTCCCCCTTCAGGGTCTCGCCGAGCACGGTCTCCGCCGCGGTGTTGGCGTAGACGTCGGCGGTGTCGAAGGTGGTGATCCCGGCGTCGAGGGCGGCGCGGACGCACGCGGCCGCGGTGTCGTTCTCGATCTGCGAGCCGTGGGTCAGCCAGTTTCCGTACGTGATCTCGGAGATCTTGAAACCGGAGTTGCCGAGGTACCTGAACTGCACTGTCGTTCCTTTCGAGCGGAGGTCGGTTCGATCGTAGGCAGGAGGCATTCAGCGAAGCCAACAGTGGTTGGTTCTGGGATTCAGTGCCAGCGGCGATGAATGCTCCGCGCGCGACGGAACGGGCCCGGCCGTCGCCGGCCGGGCCCGTTCTGTCATGCCGTGGATCAGAGCGCGCCGATGAGGTGGTTCAGCAGGTTGGTCAGGCCGTTCAGGGCCTTGCCGTTGTCGAGCAGTCCCGCCACGCTGCAGAGCAGGTTGCCGAGGAGGTTGCCGTTGCCCGGCTGGGCCGTGATGTTGAGGTTCACCTGGTTGAGGTCGACCACCAGGCCGAGGACGTTCAGGTGCAGCGGGCCGAGCGTGAGGCTCAGCACGTTGCAGGCCGTGGGCGTGGCGGCCGCGGCGGCGCTGTTGGCCGCGTTGGTCACGACGCTGCTGCCCGCGACATTCGTGAGCGGGGTGACCGCACCGGTCGCGGAGGTCAGCGTTCCGTTGAACACGCCCTGGGCGACCAGCTGGCCGCCCTGGTCGACGAACCGGGTCAGCGTGAAGGTTCCCGCCAGGGTGCTGCCGTCGGGCAGGACCTGGTTGATCGCCACCGGGGCGGCGGTTGCGCGCGCCGCGTGCGAGGCCGCTGCGGCGTGGGTGGGCGCCGGGGCCGCCTGGGCCGCGCTCACCCCGCCGACGACGAACGCTCCCGAGAGCGCGGCGGTCAGTGCAATGGATGCCAGCTTGCTTCTGGTTCTCATGGTTCTGCGTTGCTTCCTGTGAGATGTCGGGCGCGAGCGCATCCCGAATACCGCTCCCGTGCGCGTCGTCCCCGTGCCCCCGAGTGGAGGACTTCGGAGCGTGACGGTACGCCACGGGGTGAGGGCGTTAAGGGGGTTGCGAGGGGGCGGAAGGGCGGGTAGCCGCCGGGCTCAGCGGGCCTGCAGCGCGTCCAGCCCCTCCTGCACCAGCGCCGCCACCACCTCCGGCTTCCCGCCGTCCTTCCGGTTCTGCGTCGCCGAATGCCCCGTACCCGGGATCGTGGCGACCCGCGCTCCCGGCAGCAACTCCCCCAGCCGCGTCACCGCGTGCCGCAGGTAGGCCGGCGACTTCTCCGCCGTGAGCAGCAGCACCGGGCCGCGGATCGCCGCGTAGTCCGCGATGCGGTCGGCGCGCTGGGCCACGATCCGCATGTCGTAAGGCACAGCAGCCGCGAGCTCACCCATCGTGGCGCCGCCGGCCGGGAGCGCCCCCGCGTCCTTCGCCAGCATCTTCCGCGTGCTCGACTCCAGCATCCGGCGCGGGAAGAAGCGCAGGAAGCCCGGTCCCATCTGCGTGCCGAGCAGGGCCGTGACCATGTAGGCGGGGACGTCGCCGCGGGCCGCTTCCGGCTCGAAGCGGCGGAGGAACGCGTCGAGGTCGAGGGAGCCGTCGGCGACGAGCGCGGGCTCGAAGAGGACCACCGCCAGCCCGGGGTGCGCGAGCGCGACCTCCGCGGCGATGATGCCGCCGGAGCTGATGCCCAGGACGGCCGTCGAGCCCGTCGCCGCAACGACGGCGGCGACGTCGGCGACGTCCACGGCCAGGTCGTAGCGGTCGAGTGCGGGGTACGCGCCGCTGCGGCCACGGCCGCGGCGGTTGACCAGGTGGACGGTGAACGTGCCGGCGAGGGCCGCGGCGAGCTCGCCCTGGCTGGCCGCCGACTGCATGGTTCCGTGGACGATCACGAGGCCGGGCCCCGTGCCGGTGCTGAAGTACTCGATCGGCGTGCCATCCTCGGAGGACACCAGGTGCGAGGTGAGCTGATCGGTGGACGGTGCGGTGCTGACGGTGCGGGACATCGGATGCCCTTCCTCTCTGATTTCGCCGGCCTCGCGGCCTGGCGGTAGGTTTGCCTTAGTGGCTAAGATAACTTAGTCACTAAGATAATGAGTGACTGAGAGGATTGCAAGGGTGGATTCGAGTGAGCCCCGACGCGCCGAGCTGATCGCGCGGCTGACCGACCTGGGCGCGCAGTCGGCGAGCCTGACCGCCCTGTTCCAGCAGCGGGCGGCCGCGAGCTACGGCCTCGGCGTGAGCGACATGAAGGCGCTCGACCTCCTGGTGCGGAACGGCCCCCAGACGGCCGGCCAGCTCGGCGCCGCGCTCAACCTGACCTCCGGTGCGGTGACCGGCATCGCCGACCGGCTCATCGCGCGCGGATTCGCGGGCCGGGAGAACGACCCGGCCGACCGCCGGCGGGTGCTGATCAGCGCCGACTACGCCGCCCTGCAGTCCGGGCCGAACGTGTACCAGTCGATCGGGGAGGCGTTCCAGCGGCTCCACGAGTCGCTGACCACCGAGCAGCTGGCCTTCCTGGCCCGCTACCAGGAGGAGTCGATCGCGCTCACCCAGCGGGCGGTCGACGACCTCGCCGCCGCGCAGGACCAGCGCGCCCAGCACCGGTAGACAGCACCCCCTACCATCCGGCGCAGCACGCGCCTACCGTTCATGCCGTGGCGGTGACGAGGATGTCGATGACCTCGCGGGAGCCCGACGTGGCGCTCGAGGTCATCCGCGGCCTGCAGCCCGGCTTCGACTTCACCCGGGCGGACGACGACGCCCCGTTCTCCTTCTCCCTGAACCATGTCGGCGACGAACGGCTGTCCGTCGACCGGCTGGACCTGGTCTGCACGGGCCGCGGCGTCGCCGACCCGATGACGGCCTACACCATCTGCGAGCTCTCCACGCCGACGGTCGTCCGGGCCGGCCGGGAGCAGCTCGACACGAGCGGGCCGTTCCTGTTCCCGCTCGGCCGGATCGAGTCCAGCTGGGAGCACGAGTCGCGCGGCGACGCCGTCCAGGTCGACGTGGCCGCTCTCGACGAGCTCGCCCGGCAGCACTTCGACCGGCCGGGCCTCCGGGTGCGCTTCACCGGCAGCGCGCCGCTCGACGCCGAGCACGCCCGCGACTGGACGATCGTCGCCGCGCACGTGCGCGGGCCGGGCGGCGAGCCGGGCGCCTTCGAGAACGATCTGATCCGCGACGGCCTGTTCCGCATGGTCGCGGCCGCGCTCCTCGCGGACTTCCCCAACGACACCCTCGACCTCCCCCCGGTCCACGAGGGCTCAGTCGCCGTGCCGGCCACGATCCGCCGGGCCGTCGCCTACATGGAGGAGCACCTGGCCGAGCCGATCGGGCTGAGCGACATCGCCGCGGCCGCCCGGCTCTCGCCGCGCGGGCTCCAGGACGCGTTCCACCGCATCGTCGGGATGTCGCCGACGCAGTACCTCCGCCGGCTGCGGCTCAGCGCGGCGCGCGCCGACCTCCTCGCCGCGGACGTCGTGCACCGCGAGACGGTCACGGCGATCGCCCACCGCTGGGGCTTCGCGCACGTGCCGCGCTTCGCCGCCGCCTACCGGGCGGAGTACGGCGAGTACCCGCGCGAGACCCTCGGGCGCTGAGAACCGGGGCCACTGAGAACCTGCGCCGCGGAGACGCCGGGCCGCTGGCGCTCCCTCCGCGCGCCGGTGCTGGACCGCCGTCGCGCCGACCATCGAGAATGGCACCATGACCCAGGTGAACCCGGCCGAGCCCACCGGCGGCGCCGAGCGCGAGCGGATCCTCCAGGCGGACGACGGGACGGGCTGGCGCGACTGGGGGCCGTACGTCGCCGAGCGCGCCTGGGGCACCGTCCGCGAGGACTACAGCGCGGACGGCGAGGCCTGGGACTTCTTCCCGCACGACCACGCCCGCAGCCGCGCCTACCGCTGGAACGAGGACGGCATGGCCGCGTTCTCCGACCTGAAGCAGAACTGGTGCCTCGGCCTGTCGCTGTGGAACGGGCAGGATGCGATCCTCAAGGAGCGGATGTTCGGCCTCAGCGGCCCGCAGGGCAACCACGGCGAGGACGTCAAGGAGTACTGGTGGTACCTCGACGGCACCCCGACCCACTCCTGGAACACCTGGCGCTATCACTACCCGCAGGCCGCGTACCCCTACGAGGACCTGATCGAGACCAACGCGCGCCGCAGCAAGCTGGAGCCGGAGTACGAGCTGGCCGACACCGGCGTCTTCGACGACGGCCGCTACTGGGTGGTCACCGTCGACTACGCCAAGGCCGGGCCGCACGACCTCCTGATGCGGGTCACGGTCGAGAACGCGGGCCCGGAGGAGGCCACGCTGCACGTGCTGCCGACGCTCTGGTACCGCAACACCTGGTCGTGGGGGTACGACGTCGAGAAGCCGGAGCTGCGCTTCGAGGACGGCCGCGTGCTCGGGTCGGGACCGTCCGGAGCGCTCGCGCTGGCCGCCGACGGCGACGCAGAGGCGCTGTTCTGCGACAACGAGACCAACACCGCCCGCCTGTTCGGCGCGGACGGCTCCCCCGCCTACCCCAAGGACGGGATCGACGACCACGTCGTGAACGGCGCCGCCACCGTCAACCCGGGCCGGGTGGGCACGAAGGCTGCACTGCACCACACGGTGACCCTCGGGCCGGGCGAGACCCGGGTGATCCGCGTGCGCCTCACGGGAGGCGCGGACGCCGCCCGGCCGCAGAACCTCGGCCGCGCCTTCGATCGCGTCCTCGAGCAGCGCAAGGCGGAGGCGGACGCCTTCTACGCCGGGCTGGAGAACGCCCCGGACGACCCGGACGAGGCGCGTGTGCTGCGCCAGGCCTTCGCCGGGCTGCTCTGGTCGAAGCAGTACTTCCACTTCAACGTGGACAAGTGGCTCGACGGCGACCCCGCCGGGCCGCCGCCTCCCGCCGGCCGCGCCGCCGTCCGCAACGGGCAGTGGCGGCACTTCGACGCGGACGACGTGATCCTCATGCCCGACCCGTGGGAGTACCCCTGGTTCGCGGCCTGGGACCTCGCCTTCCACTGCGTCACGATGGCGCACATCGATCCCGCGTTCGCGAAAGCGCAGCTCGTGCTGCTGCTGCGGGAGTGGTACATGCACCCGAACGGGCAGCTCCCCGCCTACGAGTGGAACTTCTCGGACGTGAACCCGCCCACGCACGCCTGGGCGGCGATCCAGGTCTTCCTCATCGACGGCGGCCGGGACCGCGCCTTCCTCGCCCGCATCCTGCACAAGCTCCTCATCAACTACACCTGGTGGACGAACAGCAAGGACTCCGACGAGGACAACCTGTTCGAGGGCGGCTTCATGGGGCTCGACAACATCGCGCCGCTGAACCGCTCGACCCTGCCCCCCGAGGTCGGGACCATCGAGCAGGCGGACTCGACCGGCTGGATGGCGAGCTACGCGCTCGACCTGCTCGAGATCGCGCTGCGGCTGGCGCGCGAGGACGACGTCTACGAGGACGTCGCCGTGAAGTTCGGCGAGCAGTTCCTGCGGATCGCCGCGTCGGCCAACAACTCCGGCATGTGGGACGACGAGGACGCCTACTTCTACGACGTGCTGCACCTGGCGGACGGCCGGGAGGTCCCGCTGAAGGTGCGCTCGCTCGTCGGGCTCGTGCCCGTGGTCGCCTCGCTCGCGTACGACGAGCCCGGCGTGAAGACGCTGCCGGAGTTCCGCCGCATCCTCAACCAGTACCTCCAGAAGCACCCGGAGCTCGGGTCGGCGTTCCACCGGCGCACGATCGGCACGGAGCAGGTCTACCTGCTCGCGCTCGTCTCGCCCGAACGGCTCGCGCGGATCCTGAAGCAGGTGTTCAACCCGGCCGGGCTGCTCAGCGACCACGGCATCCGCGGGGTCTCCGCCTACCACCGGGAACACCCCTTCACGGTCGAGGTCGACGGGGTGGAGGCGTCGGTCGACTACGAGCCGGCCGAGTCGACGACCGGCCTGTTCGGCGGCAACTCCAACTGGCGCGGCCCGGTCTGGTTCCCGCTCAACTCCCTGCTCGTCGCGGCGCTCCAGCACTACCAGTCGCACGGCGAGACCGGCGTGCGGATCGAGGACCCGCTCGGCTCGGGCAATTCCCTGACGCCGGGTGAAGCGGCGGACGATCTCGCCCGGCGGCTGATCTCGCTCTTCCTCCCCGGCCCGGACGGGCGGCGGCCGTCGGACGCGCGCTACCCGCTGCTCTCGGCCGACCCGCGCTGGAAGGACAACATCCTCTTCTACGAGTACTTCGACGGCGACACCGGGCAAGGCCTGGGGGCCTCGCACCAGACGGGGTGGACGGCGATGGTCGCGCACCTCATCCTGACGCGGGGACGCGCGCGCTGACGTTCGTCACGAATGTCGCGAAACCGCGTCCCATAGGCGACATTCGTCACGAATGCCGCGGCGCAACACGCCGTCACGTACGCACCCCGCAGGCCCAGCGCATGCGCTTGACTATGGCCGCTCCATCTCGACGCCTGTCACGACCTCGCTCGGAAGGATCCACCATGACCGCACCGCAGAGCCCCGCCTCCGCGCCCCTCGACCAGCCGCTGTACGGCGCCTCGTTCGGCGACGCCATCCGCCGGTTCTTCAAGAAGTACGCCGACTTCACCGGGCGGGCCAGCCGCAGCGAGTTCTGGTGGTGGTTCCTGTTCGCCGTGCTCATCGGCGCCGTCTACGGGATCCTGCTGGGGACGCTCGGGTCGATCGGCAACGGCGGCCGTGGGTACGGTCCGATCGCCTGGATCCTGATCGTCCTCTACACCCTGTGGGGGCTGGCGATCCTGGTGCCGAGCCTCGCGCTGATCTGGCGGCGCCTGCACGACGCCAACCTCGCCGGGCCGTTCTTCTTCCTCGGCTTCATCCCGCTCGTCGGCTGGATCATCCTGCTGGTCTTCTACCTGCTCCCGTCCAAGCCGGAGGGCGCGCGGTTCGACCGGCGGTAACGCCGCTCAGGCTCCCGGCCGGATTCCGACGGCCGGGAGCAGCACGCCGTCGATCAGCGACAGCAGGTAGGCGCGGTCGACGGGCTGCTGCAGGATGAGCACCCGGTAGGCCGTCATCGACGGCATGATCATCGCCAGCGTCTCGACGTCCGTCTCCGCCGGGATCTCGCCGCGCTCGATCGCCCGCTGCATGAACAGCCGGTTGAGGGAGGCGCGCGGCTCGACGATCGCGGCGGTCACGGCGTCCACCAGGTCGGGGTCGCGGGCGAGCATCGAGGTGAGCCCGGCCATGATCTGCAGCTTGCGCTCGCCGTCCTCGATCGTGTGCGGCTTGACCATCGCGACCAGGTCGCCGCGCAGCGTGCCGGTGTCGGGCAGGTGGTCGAAGTCGATCGCGTTCTTCTTCATGCACGCGATCGCCTCGACGACGAGCTCGCCCTTGGAGGCCCAGCGCCGGTAGACCGTCGCCTTCCCCGCCTTGGCGCGTGCAGCGACCATGTCCATCGTCATCCGGTCGTAGCCGGTCTCGGCGAGGACCTCCAGCGCGGCCTCGAGGATGTCGGCGTCGCGCGTGTGATCGCGCTTCCGGCCGAGCTTGGGCGAGCCGGTGGCGTCGAGCTGCGTCATTGCGGCCTTCCCCCTGGGTGTGTCTGCGACGGGTGACGTCGGGTCTGGTGATGTCTTGTGGACCATTCTAAGGTTAATTTTAGAACTCGATAGATCCGAAACTACTGAGTTTCGTATATGCTGTCCCGCATGACCCAGACTTCCCCCTCTCCCTCGGTCGCGCCGGCGGCGCCGGACGGCGGCGTTCCGCACTCGCGGCGCTGGTGGACGCTCGTCACCGTGGCGATGGCCCAGCTGATGGTCGTGCTCGACTCGACCGTCGTCAACATCGCCCTCCCGTCCGCCCAGGCGGACCTCGGCTTCTCCAACGCCGACCGGCAGTGGATCGTCACCGCCTACTCGCTCGCCTTCGGCAGCCTGCTGCTCCTCGGCGGCCGCATCTCCGACCTGATCGGCCGCAAACGCGCCTTCATCATCGGCCTGATCGGCTTCGCCGGCGCCTCGGCGCTGGGCGGCGCGGCCGGAACCTTCGGAATGCTGGTCGGCGCCCGCGCGCTGCAGGGCGCGTTCGGCGCGCTGCTCGCCCCGACCGCCCTCGCCGTCCTCACCACGACCTTCACCGTGCCGAAGGAGCGCGCCCGCGCGTTCGGCATCTTCGGCGCGATCGCCGGAGCCGGCGGCGCGGTCGGCCTGCTGCTCGGCGGCGTGCTGACCGAGCAGTTCAACTGGCGCTGGAACCTCTACATCAACGTCTTCATCGCGATCGCCGCGATCATCCTCGCCGCGTTCTTCGTCACGGCGGGTCACCGGTCCGGCCCGCGGCCGAAGCTCGACATCCCCGGCACGATCCTGGCCTCCGGCGCGCTGTTCTCGCTGGTCTACGGCTTCTCGAACGCCGAGAGCGACGGCTGGGACTCGCCGCTGACCTGGGGCTTCCTCGCCGCCTCCGGCGTGCTGCTGATCGCCTTCGTGCTCTGGCAGCGGAAGGCGACGCACCCGCTGCTGCCGCTGCACATCGTGCTCGACCGCAACCGCGGCGCCTCCTACAGCTCGATCCTCATCGCGGGCTCCGGGATGTTCGGCATCTTCCTGTTCGTCACCTACTACTTGGAGACGACGCTGAGGTTCACGCCGATCCAGACCGGCCTCGCCTTCCTGCCGATGATCGTCATGCTGGTCATCGCCGCGCAGTTCTCGACGAACCTGTTCGTGCCCAGATTCGGCCCGAAGGTCATGGTCCCGATCGGCATGGTGATCGCGGGCTCCGGGATGCTGCTGCTCACCCGCCTCGGCGTGAGCGCGAACTACGGCACGGAGATCCTCCCCGCGCTCATGGTGATGGGCGTCGGCATGGGCTCGATCATGCCCGCCGCCATCCAGACCGCGACCCTCGGCGTCGACCGGCACTTCGCCGGCGTCGCCTCCGCACTGGTGAACACGAGCCAGCAGGTCGGCGGCTCGATCGGCACGGCGCTGCTCAACACGCTCGCGGCGACGGCGCTGACCGACTACCTGGCGGCGCACCTGCCGCCGACGCCGCACGTCCTCCAGGAGGCCGCGGTGCACAGCTACTCCACCGCGTACTGGTGGAGCGCCGGGTTCTTCGCCTTCGGCGCGGTGCTGTCCGCGCTGCTGTACCGGCGGCGCCGGCCGGCCGCCGCGGCGGACGCCGAGGCGCCGGCGACGGATGCGGAGCCGGTGGTGGCGCACTAGCCGCCTGAACATGACAGGGGCCGACGCGCAGCTGCGCGTCGGCCCCTGTCATGTTCAGGCGTGCGCGTTCAAGCGCGCACAGCCGGCGCCGCGCTCCCGAGCCCGACGTACTCCGGCACCTCCGCCACCGACGCCAGCACCGCGTCGTGGTCGGCGGCCTCCAGCGCCTCCCGCGGCGTCTGCCCGGTCAGCACGCCGACGGCGATCGCGCCCGCGTTGCGCGCCGCCTCCAGGTCGACCACTGTGTCGCCGGCGGCGAGCACCCGGCGCACGTCGGCCACGCCGGTGCGCTGCATCGCGAGGTGGATCATGTAGGGCGACGGGCGCCCGGCGGGCACGTCCGAAGTCGTCACCACGGCGTCCAGCTGTCCCTCCGGCCCGATCTCCCAGCCGAGTGCTGCCAGCAGCGGCTCGACCACGTCGTCCGAGAACCCGGTGGTCAGGGCGACCTTGACGCCCGCGGCGCGGAGGCGGTCGATGGCCTCCGGGATGCCGGGGAGGGCGACCGGCGGCTCGACGCTGTAGGCCTCGGCGAGCAGCGCGCGGAACCGGTCGAACCGCTCGGCGACCACGGTCGGCTCCGGCTCGACGCCGCCGAGGCGGAGCAGGGCGGTGATCGCCTCGATCTTGTCGGTGCCCATCCAGCGCTGCAGGTCGTCGGCCGCGACCGTCGCGCCGGCCTCCTCGACCGAGCGGCGCAGGGCGACGTAGACCGCGCCGTGGTCGTCGACGGTGGTGCCGGCGATGTCGAAGGCGGCGAGCTGGATCATGCGATGGACTCCTCGGTGCTGGTGTCGGTGCTGGGGCGGATGCGCGCGATGGACGGGCGCTGGGAGATGATGTTCTCCACGACGAAGTTGGTCTGGTCGGGCAGGTAGCGGTCCTCGGCGTACTCGATGGCCCGGCCGGTGGCGGTGGAGGTCACGCGGCGCTCGCGCAGCAGCGGCGTCCCCGGGTCGACCTTGAGCAGGTCGACGTCCGTCGCGTCGGCGGCCACCGCGTCGATGGTGTGGCGGGCGCTGTAGAGGTCGACGCCCTGGTCGCGCAGGTAGCGGAACGTCGAGCCGGAGTCGGTGTCGAAGTCGAACAGCCGGGAGCCGACGTCGACCACGAAGTGGGTGCGCTCGATCATGGTCGGCACGCCGTCGATCAGCCGCAGCCGGAGCAGGGCGACGACGTGGTCCTCCGGGTCGATGCCGAGCTGCGCCGCCACCAGTGTGCCCGCCGGGCGGCGGGCGATCTCGAAGGTCTTCTGGCCCGGGGTCTTGCCGCGCTGCTCCACCCACTCGGTGAACGAGAGGAAGACCTCGACGGGTTGGGAGGGCGTCGAACGGCGCACGATCGGCTGCCGCCCCTGGCCGCCGGCGAGGATGCCCTCCTGCCGCAGCTGCGCGAGCGCCTGCCGCACCGGGCCGCGCGACACCTCGAACTCGGCGCAGAGCTCCGCCTCGCTCGGGACTTTAGAGCCCTCCGGCCACTCTCCGGTGAAGACGCGGCGGCGGAACTCGTCGCTCAGGCGCTGGTGCATCGGTTGGGTCACGCCCTGAATATACAAGTCGGTTTGGCGCAAATGCCAACGAATTCGGCGAATTCGCGACGAGCCAGCGCGTTCTGTCCCCCGGTTGGTGAACGCAGCGTGAACTTATCTATACAAGTGCCGCCCCAGCTTGAAGCAGCGGTCCGCCGTCGCTCAGAGTGACTGGCATGACACAACCGTTCCTCGCCGAGAGCGACGTGCTGGTGGTCGGCGCCGGCATCGTCGGGCTCGCCCACGCCGCCGCGGCGCTGCGTCGCGGGCGCACCGTCACGGTCATCGACCGCGACAGCCGCGCCGTCGGCGCCTCCATCCGCAACTTCGGCCACGCCTGCGTGACCGCCCAGTCCGGCGACCTGCTCGACCTCGCCCACGTCGCCCGCGGCCGCTGGCTCGACCTGGCCGGCGCGGCGGGCTTCTTCGCCGTGCAGCACGGCGCGGTCGCGGTCGCGCGCACCGCCACCGAGCTGGCCGTGCTGGACGAGCTGGCCGCCGGCCGCGAGCAGGGCGAGGTGCGGCTGCTCGACGCCGCCGCCGTCCGCGACGCGCTCTCCGCCCCGGGCGACGCCCGCATCGCCGGCGGCGCGCTGCTGCGCGACGACCTGCGCGTCGATCCGCGCCAGGCGGTCGGCTCGATCGCCGGCTGGCTGTCCGAGCAGGGCGTGCGCTTCCTCTGGAACACGTCCTACCTGGAGGCCGGCGACGGGGTCGTGCAGACTTCGCGCGGCATGATCCGCGCCGAGCGGACCTACGTGTGCGTCGGCCACGACCTCGACTATGTGCACCCGGCCGAGGCGGCCGAGCACGGCATCCGCCGCTGCGGCCTGCAGATGGCCCGCGTCGCCGCCCCGGACGGCGTGACCATCGCTCCGGCCGTGCTCACCGGCACCTCCATGCTCCGCTACCCGGCCTTCGCCGAGACGGCCGCGGCCGAGACGCTGCGCGCGGAGTTCCTCGCGACGGACCCGGCAGTGATCGACATCGACGCCAACGTGATGTTCACCCAGCGGCCCGACGGCACGATCATCGTCGGCGACAGCCACCGCTACGAGGCCACCATGGATCCGTTCCTCGACGAGGCGACCTCCGACCTGCTGCTGGCCCGGGTCGCCGAGGTGCTCGGCGCCGGCCCGCTGCGCGTGGTCGAGCGCTGGCAGGGCGTGTACGCCCACAGCCTCACCGGCCCCTACCTCGTCCGCGAGGTCGCCGACGGCGTGACCGCCGTCTCGGTGACCTCCGGTGTGGGCATGACCATCGCGCTCGGCCTCGCCGAGCGCGTGCTCGACAGGCCCTCGTTCTCCACCTCCGTCCCTTCCCCCGCCCTGCACTCCCTCACGAAAGCGAACTGACCCATGCGAAAGAACACGATCCGAATCGGCGTCGCCGGCGCCCTCGCCGCGGCCGCGATGCTCGCGCTGGCCGGCTGCTCCGGCACCGCCACCGCCGACTCCAGCGCCTCCGCGGGCTCCGGCTCGAAGACCGTCACCATCTACAGCGCCGACGGCCTCGGCGACTGGTACAAGAAGCAGTTCGCCGCCTTCACGGCGAAGACCGGGATCGCCGTCCAGTACGTCGAGGCAGGCTCGGGCGAGGTCGTCTCGCGCGCGCTCAAGGAGAAGTCGAACCCGCAGGCCGACGTGCTGGTCACCCTCCCGCCGTTCATCCAGCAGGCCCAGGCCAAGGGCCTCCTGCAGAAGACCTCGGCCGACCTGTCCGCCATCCCGGCGAAGGAGAAGGACGCGGGCGGCGAGTACGTCTCGCTGGTCGAGAACTACGCCAGCATGATCCGCGGCACCGCGGCGAGCCCGAAGCCGGACGCCTGGAGCGACCTGCTCGACCCCTCCTACCAGGGCAAGATCCAGTACTCCACGCCCGGCCAGGCCGGCGACGGCACCGCGATGCTGCTCCTGCTGGAGCACACCATGGGCCAGAAGGCCGCGCTCGATTACCTCGGCAAGCTGCAGAAGAACAACGTCGGCCCCAGCTCCTCCACCGGCGCGCTCGGCCCGAAGGTGTCGAAGGGCGAGCTCGTCGTCGCCAACAGCGACCTGCAGATGGCGGAGCAGTCCATCGCCGCGGACAAGTCGGCCTTCGAGGTCTTCTTCCCCAAGGGCGCCGACGGGAAGCGCGCGACCGTCGCCCTCCCCTATGCGATGGGCCTGGCGGCCGGCGCCCCGGACAAGGCGAACGGCGACAAGCTGATCGCCTTCCTCCTCTCCAAGGACGTGCAGCAGACCGTCTCCGGCGACGCGTTCGGCTTCCCGGTCCGCTCCGACGTCACGCCGACCGACGCCAACTACCAGACGCTGAAGACGGCCCTCGACGGCGTCGAGCTCTGGCAGCCGGACTGGTCCTCGGTCCTCGGCTCGCTCGACAGCACCGTGTCGGCGTACAAGTCCGCGACCGGTCAGTGACCCTGCGCTGACGATCCTCCCCCTGAAGCAAGGACTGAGATGACGACGATGACCGATGACCGCGCGGCGGCGGTCGAGCTGGAGCACCTGGAGGTCGCCTACGGCGGCGCCGTGGCCCTGCGCGACCTGAGCCTGCGGATCGCCGAGGGCGAGACCGTCGCCCTGCTGGGGCCGAGCGGCTCGGGGAAGTCGACGGCGCTCAAGGCGATCGCCGGGTTCGAACCGGTGTCCGCCGGCTCGATCCGGCTCGCCGGACGCGACGTGACCGCCCTGCCGCCCGCCAAGCGCGGCATCGGCATCGTCGTCCAGTCCTACGCGCTCTTCCCGCACATGCGGGTCGGCGACAACGTCGCCTTCGGGCTCGCGGCGCGGCGGGTGCCGCGCCGCGAGCGCACCGAGCGGGTGGCGGCGGCGCTCGCGATGGTTGGGATGTCCGACTTCGCCGACCGCTACCCCGGACAGCTCTCGGGCGGCCAGCAGCAGCGCGTCGCGATCGCCCGCGCCCTGGCGCCGCGGCCGCGCGTCCTGCTCCTGGACGAACCCCTCTCCGCGCTCGACGCCCGCCTCCGCGAGTCGATGCTGGAGGAGCTCCAGGCGCTGCGGAGCGAGCTGCCGGACATCGCCATGCTCTACGTGACCCACGACCAGTCGGAGGCCCTGGCGCTGGCCGACCGGATCGGGATCATGCGCGACGGCGCCCTGGTCGACCTCGGCGCCGCGGAGGAGCTGTACACGCGGCCGCCGTCGGCCTTCACCGCCACGTTCCTCGGCGGCGCGAACATCCTCGAGGCGACGGTCGCCGCCTCGGGGTCCTCCAGCGAGTGCGTCGAGTTGCTGCTCGGCGACGACCGGCTGGCCGGGCGCTCGGCCTCCCGGCGCGCGGTCGGCGAGCGCGTGCTCGTCAGCGTCCGCCCGCACGCGATCGCTCTCGCCGCCCCGGGCGCGGAGGGCGCGATCCCCGCCGTGATCGAGTCGGCGGTCTGGCGCGGCTCGGCCCACCACGTGCGCGCCCGGCTCTCCGGCGGCGCCGCCGTCACCGTCGTCGCGCCGCTGACCGCGGACCGCCCGCACGCGGGCGACGCGGTGTCGCTGCTGATCCGGCGGGAGGACGTGCACCTGCTCGAGGAGAAGCCCTCCGCCGCGCGGCCGGCCGCCGCGGCCGAGCCTGCGGAGGCGGCGGCATGATCGTGCAGCCGGCCCTCCCCGTCCGCCTCGGGCGCGCCCCGCGGAGCCGCCGTGCGGCAGGCCGTCCCGCGGCGTCCCGCGGCTGGCTCTGGACCGCGGCGCCCGCCGCGCTGCTGGCGCTGTTCGTCCTCCTCCCGCTCGCCGAGATCGTGGTGCAGTCGTTCCTGGACGACGACGGGCATCCGGTCGGGCTGTCCGGCTGGGCGGCCATGCTCGGCAGTCCGTCGCTCTGGAGGTCGCTCGGCACCACGCTCGGCGTGGCCGCCGCCTCGACCGCGGGCTGCCTGGTGGTCGGCGCCTTCCTGGCGTTCGTGCTGGTCTTCGTCCCGTTCCGCGGCTCGGCGGTCGTCCGCCGCGCCATCGAGACCGTCGTCTCGTTCCCGTCGTTCCTCATCCCGCTGGCGTTCGTGGTGCTCTACGGCAACGCGGGGGTGCTGCACGCGCTGCTCGGTCCCGCCGCCGGCCGGTTCTCGTTCACCAACAGCGTCGCGGGGGTGGTCGTGGCGGAGATCACCTTCTACACGCCGTTCATCGTCGCGCCGCTGATCGCCGCGTTCTCCGGCGTCTCCGCCGACCAGCTCAACGTCGCGGGCAGCCTCGGCGCGGGACCGCTGCGGATCATCCGCACGATCGTGCTCCCGGAGGCCGCTCCCGCTCTCGGGGCGGCCTCGATGCTCACCTTCCTGCTCACCATGAACGAGTTCGGCATCGTGCTGTTCACCGGGGCGAAGGATGTGCTGACCCTGCCGATGCAGATCTACACCAGCAGCATCGTCAGCTTCGACTTCAGCGGCGCGGCCATCATGGCCGTCGTCCAGGTCGTGCTCTCCGTGGGCCTCTATCTGCTGTACCGCTGGGCCGCGGCGCGGTGGACCGGCGGCGCTGCGCCGGCCGGACGGGGGCGCCGGGCATGATCGTCTTCTCGGCCCGCGCCAAGACCGTGCTCTGGACGGTCTTCGGCCTGGTCTTCGCCCTCCTGGTGGTGCTGCCGCTCGCCGTCATCGCCGTCGCGGCGTTCGCCGGATCGTGGAACGGTGTGCTGCCGTCCGCGCTCAGCCTCGACCACGTCCGCGACGCCCTCGCCGGCGACAACCTCAGCAGCCTCCGCGTCAGCGTGGAGACCGCCGTGATCGCCAGCGTCCTCGCCGTCGCCGTCGGCGCCTGGGCCGCGATCGCCGTCCGCTCCGCGCCTCGGCCGGTCGCCCGGACGGTCGACGTGCTCTTCCATCTTCCGGTCTCCGTGCCGTCGGTCGTGGTCGGCCTCGGACTTCTCATCGCGTTCAGCAAGCCGCCGCTCCTGCTGAACGGCACGGCCGCGCTGGTGGTGCTGGCGCAGGCGATCCTCGTGCTGTCGTTCTCCTACAGCACGGTGTCGGCCGCGGTGCTCCGGCTGGACCCGCAGCAGGAGCGGGTCGCGTCCAGCCTCGGCGCCTCCCGCGCACGCGTGCTGCTGCGCGTCGTGCTGCCCGCGCTGCTGCCGGCGATCGGCGCCGCCGCCGGCCTCGCCGTCGCCCTGTGCATGGGCGAGCTCGGCGCGACGATCATGGTCTACCCGGCGTCGTGGCGCACACTCCCGGTCTCGATCTTCACGGCCTCCGACCGCGGCGACCTGTACTTCGCGGCGGCGAGCGCGCTCCTGCTGATCGCGGTCACGTTCGTCGCCGTCGCGGTGACTGGCGTGCTCACCCGCCGGCGCCGCGCGCGCTGATCGCGACGACCCGGAGCCTGGTCGTCTGCTGGCAGTCCCCTGAGTGCGGGTGTACGGCTGCGGCGGACCGGTCTACCGTGCACCTTCGGTCTGCCGTTCTCTCGCTGCGGACCGCGGAAGGAGTCCCGTGGCCCTCAACCTGCCCCTGTCCCCGCACCTCAGCGTGCGCCTCGACCCCGACGCGACCGGCGAACTGCTGGTCGACGGATCGCCCGAGTGGTTCTCCGAGGCGACCACTGAGCGGTTGCGCGAGGTCGTCCTCGACCGCGTCGGCGAGATCGCCGCGCAGGCCGGGCACCCTGTGCAGTTGACGGTCTCCGACGAGGAGGGCGACTGGCTGCTGGTCGTGCACCCGGACGGCTCGATCGGCGACGAGGAGGAGCTCGCCGCACAGAGCATGGCCGAACCGGTGCCGTTCTCCGACGCGCGGGAGGGTGCGCGGCATCCCCGGCCTGCGACGTTCAACGACCTGGTCGGCTCGGTCGGGCGCGACCCGAAGCCGGGCGCCGCGCCGTTCACCGACCTGCTCGGCTCGCCCACCGCGACGACGCCGGTGCCGCTGCCGGCGGCGCAGCCCGAGTCGGCGGCGGCGGGCGAGCCGGCGGCGCGGCCCGAGCCGGCGGCGCAGCCCGAGCCGGCGGCGGAGGCGGCGCCACGCCCCACTCCGGCCAAGCCCGTGAGCACTTCCCCCGTCACCCCGCCCGAGCCGGTCGAGCTGGTGCCGCGGGCGCCCGAACGCACGTCGTTCCTGCACGTGGAGAAGCCGCGCCCCGACCTGGCGCGCTCCGGTTTCCGCGGCGCGCTCTCGCGTGCGGGCATCCCGATGTCGCCGTCCGCCGCGGAGCTGAAGGAGCGCGAGGAGCTCGAAGCCGTCAGCCGGCACTGGGCCGGCCCGCGCACCATCGCGATCGTGAACGGGAAGGGCGGCGCGAACAAGACGCCCACCACCGCGCTGCTGTCGGCGGTGTTCGCCCGCAACGGCGGCTCCGGGGTTCTCGCCTGGGACAACAACGAGACCCGTGGGACGCTCGGCTGGCGAACGGAGCAGGACGAGCACGACGCCACGCTGCAGTCGCTGCTCCCCGCCGCCGACCAACTGCTGTCGGCGGAGGCCCGCAGCGCCGACATCGGCCACTTCGTCCACCACCAGAACGCGGACAAGTACGACGTGTTGCGCTCCAACCCGACCATGCTGGCGACCCAGCAGCGCATCTCGAGCGCGGACTTCGACCGCCTCCACCAGGTGGCGACGAAGTTCTACCGCCTCGTGATCATCGACAGCGGCAACGACGAGTCGGCGGAGCGCTGGCTCCGCATGATCGACCACACCGACCAGCTCGTCATCGCGACGACAGCGCTGGGCGAGCACGCGGAGGCGGGAGCGCTGCTGCTGGAGGCGCTGATGCAGCGCGACGCCCAGTCGGCCCGGCTGGCGCGCGACGCGGTGGTGATCGTCTCCCAGTCGGAGCGCACCGGCCCCGAGTCGAACGTGAGCCGCGTCGCCAAGGGCTTCGAGCCGCTGGCGCGCCGCGCGGTGACCATCCCGTTCGACCCGGAGATGCACGGCGGCCGGCTCGCGTTCGACACGCTCGCGCCGCGCACGCGGCGGGCGTGGCTGCACGCGGCGGCGGCGGTGGCGGAGGGGCTGTAGGGGCTACCTCCCCCCGAACCGCGCCGCCGCCTCCGGCGTCACCGGGGTGAAGAAGTTGATCAACGTCCCGTCCGGGTCGCGGAACAGCATCGAGCGGTTGCCCCAGGGCAGCGTGGTCGGCTCCATCACCAGGCCGCCCGCGAGCTCCGCGATGCGGTCGCGGTCGGCGTCGACGTCGTCGACCAGGAACTCCAGCATCAGGCCCGCGTTCGAGCGCGGGGCGACCGAGGCGGCGGCGAAGCGGTCGGTGAGGGCGGTGGCGCTGATCGCGATCGTGCCGCGGCTCGTCACCAGCTCGGCGAACTGGTCGTTCGCCCACTGCGCCGTGATGCCGAGCGCCTGCTCGTAGAAGGCGACCAGTCCGGGGACGTCGTCGGTGGGGAAGCGGACGGATGCGAAGGTCATGAGCGGTCTCCCAACAGCTATGTCAGTCAGCTTATATAAGTTGACTGATACAGTGCAAGGCATGCCCGAGCAGAACATCCACGGTCCGCGCGACTTCGGCGACCGGCTGACCTATCTCGTCCGGCGCATCGACGGCGCGCTCGCCCAGCGCCTCGACCAGCGGCTGCGCGACTACGGACTCACGCCCGCGCAGCTCTCCGCCCTCGCGCAGCTCGACATCGAGCACCCCGGCACCCTCACCGGCGCGCAGCTCGCCGACCGTTCCGGCGTCACGGCGCAGTCCATGTCCGCGGCAATCGCGCGCCTGCTGGAGCGCGGCCTGGTCCACCGCACGCAGAGCACCGTGCACGGGAGGCGGCTGGACGTCTCGCTCACGCCGGCCGGAGCCGAGCTGCTCCGGACGGTCCAGCACGACACGCTCGACGCGGAGGCCGCCGTCGACTTCGGGCTGGACGACGCCGAGCTCGACCGGCTCAAGCAGACCCTGCGGCGGGTCGCCCGCGCGCTCGGCGTGTTCCTCCCCGCCGAGCAGGGAGACCCCGCGGCGCCGCCTCAGCGGTAGTCGTAGACCCGCTTGTACTTGCCCTCGCTGCGCGGCAGCTCCCCCGGCTCGGCGAGGGCGACGTCCACGCTGGTGCCGATGTGGACCTTGATTTTCTGACGCAGCACCTGCGCAGCGGCCTCGCACACCTCCCGGTCGAGCTCGGGGTGGCGCTCGATGCGGACCGTGAGGGCGTCCAGCCTGCCCTCCTTGCGGAGTTCGAGGACGAAGTGCGGCGTCAGTGTCTCGATGCCGAGCACCAGCTCCTCGATCTGGGCGGGGAACAGGTTGACGCCGCGCAGGATGATCATGTCGTCGTCGCGGCCCGTGATCTTCTCGATGCGGCGCAGCGCCGGGTACGCGCTGCCGGGCAGCAGCCGGGTGAGATCCCTGGTCCGGTAGCGGATGACCGGGAACGCCTCCTTGGTCAGCGACGTGAAGACCAGCTCGCCGGTCTCGCCGTCCGGGACCGGGTCCCCGGTCTCGTGGTCGATGATCTCCGGCAGGAAGTGGTCCTCCCAGACGTGCGGGCCGTCCTTCGTGACGACCGACTCGCTGGCCACGCCGGGGCCCATCACCTCGCTGAGCCCGTAGATGTCGACCGCGTCGAGGCCGAGGCGGCGCTCGATCTCGTGCCGCAGCTCGTTCGTCCAGGGCTCCGCTCCGAGGATCGCGACCTTCAGCGACGTCCCGCGCGGGTCGAGGCCCGCCTCCTCGATGGCGTCCGCGATGGTCAGCAGGTAGCTGGGCGTGCACATGATGGCGTCCGGCTCGAAGTCGTGGATGAGCTGGACCTGGCGCGCGGTCTGGCCGCCCGACATCGGGATGACGGTCGCGCCGAGCCGCTCGATGCCGGCGTGCGCGCCGAGGCCGCCCGTGAACAGGCCGTAGCCGTAGGCGTTGTGGACCTTCCAGCCGGCCGCGACGCCCGCCGCCTGCAGCGACCGCGCGACCAGCCCGGCCCAGCGGTCCAGGTCGCCCTGCGTGTAGCCGACGACGGTGGGTCGGCCGGTCGTCCCCGACGAGGCATGGATGCGGCGGACCCGCTCCATCGGGACGGCGAACATCCCGAACGGGTAGGTCGAGCGCAGGTCCTCCTTGGTGGTGAAGGGGAGGCGCACGACGTCCTCGAGCGAGCGGATCTCGTCCGGCCGGACTCCGGCGGCGTCGAATTTGGCGCGGTAGAGCGGCACGTTCTCGTAGGCGTGCCGCACCGTCCACTGCAGGCGCGCCAGCTGGAGGTCGCGCAGCTCGTCGCGCGTGACGGCGACGGGGTCGATCTCGGCGCGGTCGGGGGCAGCGGGTGCCGGTGTCGTCGTCGACATGGTGTCCTCCGTGGTCACGGCGTTGAGTGGCGGGGTCAGCCGGCGTTGCCGTCGTGGCCGGCGGCCGCCCGGTTGGTGGTGAGCGAGCGGCCGCGGAACTCCGCGACCACATCGCCGGTCTCGTCGGTCACGGTGACGTCGTAGACGCCGTTGCGGCCGACCACGGTGCGCCGCACAGCGCGCGCGGTGAGCGTCTGGCCGGCGCGGGTCGACTTCAGGAAGGTGATGTCGGCGCCGGCGGCGACCGTCACCCGCTCGTCCTCGTTGCAGGCGATCGCGAAGGCGGTGTCGGCGAGCGCGAACACCAGGCCGCCGTGCGTGATGGCGAAGCCGTTGGTCATGTCGTCGCGGACCGTCATGCTGACGACGGACTCGCCCGGCTCATCCCGCTCGACGACCATGCCGAGCGCCGCCGACGCGCGGTCGCGGGCCATCATCGGCCGGAGTGACCCTGAGCTCATGTGCGCACCACCCGCGGAACCTCCTCGTTCCTTACCGATCGATCGTTCAGTAAATAGTGGCATCGAGGGTGGCCGGACGCAACAGCGGGCGGGTGATTTCACCCGCCCGCTGGATCAGGAGCCGCCGCTCACAACCCGTTCTGCCGCGCGATCGCGCCCAGCCGGCCGAGCGACGGCTTGGGGGTGCGCTCGAACGTCTCCAGGTCCACCCCGATGAGCCCGAACGTCGGCCGGTACCCGCTGGCCCACTCGTAGTTGTCGAGGGCGCTCCAGTGCAGGTAGCCACGCACGTCCACTCCGTCCGCGATGGTGTCGTGGATGGCGCGCAGCGACGCCTCGGTGTAGTCGATGCGGCGGCTGTCGTCCGCGGTCGCGATGCCGTTCTCGGTGACCAGGATCGGGGTGTGCCCGCTCTTCTCCCACGCCGAGCGGATGCCGTCGGCGGCGGCCTGCGGGAAGTACTCCCAGCCGGTCAGCGTCGTCTCGGCGTCCTCCGCGACCGGGCGCGGCCCCTCCGGGCCGATGAACGTTCGCGTGTAGGCCTGGACGCCGACGAAGTCGTCGCCCGCGGACTCCTCCAGGTACCAGTCGTCGCGCGGGTAGCCGTACTCGTGCAGCTTCTCCGCGGCGCCGGGCTCGTCGGTCGGGATGAAGTCCTGCGTGGCGATGGTCCAGCCGCTCTGCAGGCCGGGCACCGACGACAGCACCTCGCGGGACCGCCGGTGCGACGCCAGCAGCGCGTCGGCGACCTGGAGGTCCGGGTTCGGCAGGCCGTAGGCGACCAGGTTCTCCGCCTTCTCGCCGCCCGCCAGCATCGCCGCGATGTTCGGCTCGTTGATCGTGCACACGTAGCGCACGCCGTCCTGGAGGATCGGCAGCACGGTCTCGGTGTAGCGCGCGAACAGGTCGGGGGCCTCCGGGTTGCGCCAGAAGCCGGCCTGGTCCATCCAGCGCGGCACGGTGAAGTGCATCAGGGTGACGACCGGCTCCAGGCCGACGTCGAGGCAGGCGTCGATCATCCGCCGGTAGTGGTCGAGGTTCGCGCGCGAGACGAAACCGCGCTCCGGCTCGATGCGCGCCCACTCCACCGAGAAGCGGTAGCTGTTCAGGCCGGCGTCGGCGAGCAGGCGGAGGTCCTCCGGGTAGCGGTTGTAGTGGTCGGCGGCGTCGCCGCTCGGCTCGACGATCGGCGTCCCCGGCGCGTGCTCCATGACCCACCAGTTGCTGTTGACGTTGTTGCCCTCCACTTGGTGGGCGGCGGTCGCGGCGCCCCACAGGAAGCCGTCAGGGAAGGTGAGCACAGAGTTCTCCTTGGTGTGGTGGATCGGGAGTCGGGAAGGGAAGTGGGGTCAGCCGCGCGACGGGGTCGGCACGGCGTCGAGCAGCCGCACCGTGTAATCGTCCTGCGGGCGCTGCAGCACCTCGGCGGTGTCGCCGCGCTCGACCACGACGCCCTTGTCGAGCACCATGATCCGGTCGGTGACGAGCCGCGCGCTGAGCAGGTCGTGGGTGATGTAGAGCATGCTCACCCCGCGGGTGCGGCGCAGCTCCTCCAGCAGGGCGAGCACGCCGGCTCGCAGCGACATGTCGAGCATCGAGACCGGCTCGTCGGCGATGATCACCTGCGGATCGCTGGCGAGCGCGCGGGCGATGACGACGCGCTGGCGCTGGCCGCCGGAGAGCTGGTGCGGCAGCCGGGTGGCGAACTTCTCGACCGGCGTGAGGCCGACCGTCTCGAGCAGCTCCAGCACGCGCCTCCGGGCGGCGCTCCCGCGCAGGCCGGTGAAGTTCTCGACCGGCCTGGTCAGGATGTACTCCACCGTGTGCAGCGGGTTGAGCGCCGCGTACGGGTCCTGGAACACCATCTGCACCTCCGAGTGCAGCTGCTTCAGCGCGCGTCGGCCGCGGAGGGTGTCGATGCGGACGTCGCCGAACGCGATCGTGCCGGAGGTGGGCCGCTCCACGCCGGTGATCATCTTGGCGATGGTGGACTTGCCGCTGCCGCTCGCGCCGACGAGCGCCATCGACATCCCGGGCTCCAGGGTGAAGGAGACATCGTCGACGGCGCGCGTCGCGCTGCCCCTGCGGCCCTTCGGGTAGACCTTCACGAGGTCGGAGACGACGATCGGCTCGCGGGCGCCGATCCGCTGCCGGGCGGCGTTCCCGGTCGCCCGGGCGCCCGAGACCGCCCCGGTGACCGGCGCGGGCCGGGCGGCGCCGTCCCGGCGCTCCAGCCCGGGCACGGTCACCTCGGCGGCCCGCGGGTCGCCGTAGTGGCTCAGCAGCATCTGCGTGTACGGATGCTCCGGCGCGTTCAGGATGCGGTCGCTGGGGGCGTCCTCCACGATCACGCCGTCGTGCATGACGAGCACGCGCTGGGTCGCTTCCAGCACCACGCCGAGGTCGTGGCTGATCAGGATCGCGGTGAAGTTCTCCGATGCCTGGAGCTGGCGGATGGTGTTCATCACGGCGTGCTGCACGAGCACGTCCAGCGCCGTGGTCGGCTCGTCGAACACCATCAGCCGCGGCTCGAGCGCAAGCGCGAGCGCGATGGACACGCGCTGGCGCATCCCACCGGACAGCTCGCCCGGGTAGCGGGAGAGCGTGGACGCTGGCAGCTCGACCTTCGCGATCAGCTCCTCGGCCCGGGCGGCGCGCGCCCGCGGCGGCACATGGCCGTGCGCGGCGAAGATGTCGAGGAAGTGGTTGCGGATGGTCCGCACGGGGTTCAGCGCGTTCATCCCCGACTGCAGCACCATCGCGAAGCCGCCCCGGCGCTGGGTGCGCACCTCCTCCGTGGAGAGCGCGGCGATGTCGGTGCCGTCGAACAGGATGCGGCCGCCCGCGATGCGCGCCGGCGGCTTCGACAGCCGGGTGAGCGCGTAGCCGAGCGTGGACTTCCCCGACCCGGACTCGCCGACCAGGCCGACGAACTCGCCCTGGCCGAGCTCGAACCCGACGTGCTTGACCGCCTCGAACGCGCGGCCCTTGCCCTCGTCGTAGACGACGGACAGGTCTTCGACCTTCAGCAGGCTCATCGTGCGGCCTTCCTCTCGCGCAGGCGCGGGTTGCTGAGCCCGTCGACCCCGAAGTTGATGAATGTCATGGAGACGGCGAACAGCGCGATCATGAAGCCGGGCGCGAACAGCTGCACCCACTGGCCGGTGAGCAGCACGTTGCTGTTCTGGGCCCAGAAGAGCATGGTCCCCCAGCTCACCGTGTTGGGGTCGCCGAGGCCGAGGAACTCCAGGCCGGCCTCCGCGAGGATGGCCGCGGTCGCCGCGCCGAAGAAGCTCGCCACGATCAGCGAGGTCATGTTCGGCAGGATCTCCCGGAACACGATCCGGCTCGGGCTCTCGCCGCTGAACTTCGCCGCCGTGACGAAGTCGCGGGAGCGCAGGGTCTGCGTCTGCGAGCGCAGCACGCGGGCGCCCCACGCCCAGCCCGTCACCACGACGACCAGCACGATCACGGCGATGCCGCCGTTGTGCAGGTACGCGGCGATCACGATCATGAGCGGCAGCGACGGGATGACCAGGAACAGGTTGACGACGAAGCCGACGCCCTCCCCCCAGAACGCGCGGACGTAGCCCCAGCTGAGGCCGACGAGGATCGCGACGAGCGTGCTCAGCAGACCGGCGATGAGCGCGACCGAGACGGACACGCGCGCGCCCCAGATCAGCTGGGAGAGCACGTCCTGGCCGACGCCGGTGGTGCCGAGCAGGTGCGCGGCACTGCCGTCCTGGCTGTGCGGGAACGACGTGTCGTGCGGGTCGTAGGGCGCGATCAGCGGCGCGAAGATCGCCATCAGGATGAAGAGCAGGAGCAGGACGACGCCGAAACGCGCCTTGGGCTCCGACCAGATGGTGCCGACCGCGCGGCCGAGGACGCGGAACGGGTTCCACGGTCTCTGCTCGCTCGCGGAGGCGGCTGCGACCTCCGTCGCACGGACGGACGTCGTGCTGGGTGGCTGGGTGAGCTGGTCTTCGTGCGTCATCGTCTGGTCCTCGGGTCGAGCACGCCGTACAGGATGTCCACGAGGAAGTTCGCGATCAGGACGCTCACCGTGATGATGAGGAACAGCGCCTGCATCAGCGGGTAGTCCTGGTTGGTCACCGCGTGGAAGAGGAGGAGGCCGACGCCCGGGTAGGCGAACACGGTCTCCACCAGGAGCGAGCCGCCGACCACCCCGCCGAGCACCATGCCGAACGAGGTGAACTGCGGCAGCAGCGCGTTGCGGGCCGCGTAGCGCAGCGCGACGGTGCGCGTGCGCAGGCCGTTGGCCTCCGCGAAGGTCACGTAGTCCTCGCCGAGGGTGTTCACCATCGTGTTGCGCATCCCGATGATCCAGCCGCCGAATGCGGTCAGCAGGATCGTCAGGCCGGGCAGGATGCCGTGGTACAGCGCGTCGGTGAAGAACTCCCAGCTCCAGTGCGGCGTCGCGGTCTGCGAGTAGGCGCCGCTGGTGGGGAACCAGCCCGCGACGTAGCCGAGGAAGAACAGCAGGAGCAGCGCGATCCAGAAGTACGGGAACGCCGAGAGGAACTGGCCGCCCACCGTCGGGATGGTGTCGAGCGCCGTGCCGCGCTTCCAGGCCGCGAGCACGCCGAGCAGCGTGCCGAGCACGAAGGCGAGGACCGTGACGGTCCCGACGAGCACGAGCGTCCACGGCAGCGCCGCGCCGATCAGGCTCGACACCGACTGCGGGAAGTAGCTGAACGACGGCCCGAAGTCGAAGTGGACGACCTGATTCAGGTACGTCACGTACTGGTCCCAGAGGCTGCCGGTCGGCACACCGAGCTGGGCCTCGATCGAGGCGCGCATCGCCGGAGAGACCGGGCCGTTCTGGCTGAGCTTGGCGATCGCCGCGTCCGCGGGCGAGCCCGGCATCAGCCGCGGCAGGATGAAGTTGACCGTGACGGCCGCCCAGAGGGTGAGGACGAAGAGTCCCAGCTTTCCGAGCAGATAGCGCACGACGACCTCCTTTCGGTGTTCGTGGCAGGCGGGATCGGGCCGGCCGCGGGCGTCGCCGCGGCCGGCCGCGCGATCACTTCGCCTTCGTGAGGTGGGTGAGGATCAGCAGCGAGTTCTCGGTCCAGGTGGCCGGCGTCGCGTACGGGTCGCTCGCGCTCGGCCAGCCGGTGAAGCTCTTGTCGCTGAACAGGCCCCACAGGCCGCCGTAGAACATGCTGATCACGGGCACCTTGCTGTACATGACCTCCTGGAGCTGGTCGATGTACTTCTTCTGGTCGCTCGTGGAGGTGGCCGACCGCAGCTGCTGCAGCAGGGAGTCCGCCTGCGGGTCGCTGAACCGCTCGAAGTTGCCGGAGGCGGAGGTGCCGACCGGCTTGACGAACTCGCTGCTCATCAGGGTGTTGAAGTCCTGGTAGACGCTGCCCGCGCCGCCGAACGCGCCCATCAGCAGCTCGAAGTCGCCGTTGTTCTGCGCCTGCGTGTAGGCGGCGGGCTGCGGCTGGTCGATCGTGATCGCGATCCCGAGCGACTGCAGCTGCGATTGGACGGCCTGGACCCCGCGCAGCCAGTCGGCGTAGCCGTTCGGCGTGGTGATCGTGAGCTGGAGCTGCTGGCCGGCGGCGTTGACGAGCTTGCCGCCCTGCTGGGTGTAGCCGGCCTTGGCGAACGACGCGAGCGCCTTCTGGGTGTCCTGCGCGATCATGCCCTGGTTCGGCAGCGAGGTGTTCAGCCAGGACTGCGCGTTCGGGAGGAGCAGCCCGTTCTGGCCCGCGGCCTTCACGTAGCCCTCCTCGGCGTCCTGGGCGATCTTGTCGCGGTCCAGCGCGTAGCTGAGGCCCATGCGGAATTCCAGGTTGTTGAACGGCGCCTTGGTCAGGTTGGGGATCAGCGAGATGGTGCCGCCGGGCGGGAACCAGTATTTGTTGTGCTGCTTGTTCGCGCCGACCCAGGTCTTGTCCACGTTGTCGATGAACGAGTAGGCCCAGTCGTAGCCGTTCTTGACCAGCTGGAGGCCGGTGTTGGAGGCCGGGAGCACCAGCTTCTCCGCCGCCACCTTGTCGGCCTGCCAGTATTTGGTGTTCTTCACCATCGTGTACTGGTTCGGGGCGAAGCTGCCGACCGTGTACGGGCCGGTGGCCACCGGGTTGTCGTTGGTCCAGGTCACCGGGTCCTTCACGGACTTCCAGACGTGCTCCGGGACGATGATCTGCTGGTCGATGATGCTCGCGGCGGGGACGTTCGCTCCCTTGAGGTGGAAGGTCACGGTGTCGCCGGACGAGCTGATCGTGTCGATGTTCTGCCACTGCCCGAGCGTGTCGAGGGCCGGGGTCTTCTTGATGAGATCGAAGGTGTAGACCACGTCGGCGGGCGTGAAGGCCTGGCCGTCCGACCAGTTCACACCCTTGCGGATCGTGTACTCGATCGTCTTCGGGTCGATGACCTTGTCGCCCGTCGCGAGGAACGGCGTGGCCTTGCCGTCGATGGAGTTCACCACCTGCAGCGGCTCGTACATGTAGTGCGCGCCGGTGCGCGTGTTCGGCGAGAACGGGTTGAAGTTGCGCACGAACGTCGGGTTCCCGCCGTCGGCGCCGAAGAGGAGGGAACCGCTGGCGGCGCCCGAGTTGTTGTTGCTCGACCCGGAGGTCTGGAGGCTGCACGCGCTCATCGCCAGCAGTGACGCGGCGGCTGCGACAGCGACGAGTGAACGCCGGAGGCGCGTTCTGGACTTGTTCATCGCGGTGTGGTCCCTTCAGTCGACGATGACTTGGTGCCGGCCCGGTGGCGGCGGGGCCGCGCCGTCCGGCGAGAGCGAGCCGGGCGGGAGGCCGCGACCCACTGTAAGCGCATACGAAACGTCTTTCAACCCCACCCCCGAAACATCGTTCCACGTGTCAGAATGTGAACCGGACCACCAATTCGCAGAAGAACTCGGGGGAAACGTGGCGAGAAAACCCACGGTGTATGATGTCGCCGCGCACGCGGGAGTCTCGATCGCTACGGTCTCCCGCGTCCTCACCCGACCGGACGATGTACGCGCTTCCACCCAGGAGCGGGTGCTCCAGGCCGTGCGCGAGCTGCGCTACGTGCCGAGCGGCAGCGCCCGCGGCCTCGCCGCCCGCCGCACCGGCGTGCTCGGCCTGTTCCTGCCGGGCGTGGACGCGGTGGAGGACCTGAGCGACGCCGAGGTCGGCGAGCAGCGCCCGGTCGAGGTGCGCCGCGACCCCGCGAAGCCCGATCAGCGGCCCGGGGCGAACCTGTACTTCGAGGAGGTGCTCCGCGGCTGCGAGCTCGAGGCGTGGCGGCAGGGCTTCTCGCTGATGATCTGCGTCGGGCGCGGCCGTTCCCCCGAAAGCCTGGAGATCACGCTGAGCGATCTCGCAGGCAAAGTCGACGGCCTGGCCGTGATCGCGCAGAGTGCGCCCCACGACGTCCTGCGCCGGATCGGCGACAGCATCCCGGTGGTCTACCTCGCCGGCCAGCGCCGCGACGACGACTTCGACCACATCACCGTGCGCAACCGGGAGGGCATGCGCGCGCTCACCGAGCACCTCATCGACGACCACGGCGTCCGCGACCCGATGTACCTGACCGGCCCGTTCGACTCGCCGGACGACGCGGAGCGCTACGGCGGCTTCGCGGAGGCGCTGGAGGGCCGCGGGATCAACCCGACCGCGCTGCCCGTGCTGCACGGCGAGTTCTCCCGGGAGCGCGCCCGCGCCGTCGCGGAGGACCTGATCGCCGGCGGCCGGCTCCCCCGCGCGCTGGTCTGCGCGAACGACCAGATGGCGCTCGGCGTGCTCGACGCGCTCCGGCCGGCCGGCATCCGGGTGCCGGAGGACATCATCGTGACCGGCTTCGACGGCATCGATGAGGGCGCGCGGTCGACGCCGCGGCTGACGACGGTGATGCAGCCGATGCTGGAGCTCGGCCGGGCGGCCGTGCGGGCGATGGTCGCCCGGGTGACCGACCCCGACCTGGAGCCGGTCAGCACGGAGCTGCCGGTGACGGTGCTGCTCCGGGAGAGCTGCGAGGGGCCGCTGGGCTGAGGGGCGTCCGCCGAACCCGCCGGTCTGTTTCGCCGGCGCGTGGCGCAGTGTGCTGCGAGGGGCTACAGAGAGTCCTCCACATCCGAATGGATTACGACGAGGAGAACGCCAGGGACGGAAGCCGGGGGAAGAAACAATTCTGCTATCTAGAAGTAGCAATTGGTGGCATTATTGCTATCTGTAGATAGCAGCCAAGGAGTCTCGTGATGGTGCAGCGTCGATCAGTGCAGCAGGAGCGGATGCTTCGAGAGTTCGGCGCGCATATCAGGAGATGGAGAAGCGTCAACGGACTTTCCGCAACCGCGCTCGCAGAACGTGCCTTCATCACCCGGGCGACGCTCGCCAGCATCGAAAGGGGTACGGGCAGCGCCCAACTCGACTCCGTCTTCGCTGTTCTCTCCGCTCTGGGAATCCTCGAATCCGTCGTAGCCTCCGCAGACCCGTACCGTAGCGAAGCGGCACGACCACGAATCGACGCCATCATCCAGAGCGGCGGAACCATATGACCGACATCGTCAGCGCCGCCGAGGTGTATCTCGACGAGAACGGTGCCGGCCCGACCCGAGTGGGCCTCTTGCGGCCGAGTTTCATGGGAGGGCGCACGCTCGCCGCATCGTCGTTCGAGTACGACCCCGCGTATCTGGGGAAGATCGGCGCCTATGAACTGTCCCCCGATCTCCCCCTCACCCCCGGACGCACCTACACACCTGAGAACACGGTGCTGTTCGGCGCCTTCGCTGACGCCGCCCCAGACGAATGGGGGCAGAAGATCGTCCAAGCAAACCACGCGCTCAGACTGAAGGAAGACCCGAGCCTCCCCCGTCGAGTCGGCGACTTCGACTACCTCCTCGGTGTCTCCGACTTCTCCCGCATGGGCGCTCTCCGATTCAAAGCAGAGAACAGCCGCCACTGGCTGTCCGAAGACACCGGCGTTGCAAACATCCACGAGTTGGGGAAGATCCTTCGCGTTGCCCGCAGGTACGAAGACCATGAAGCGACCGACGAAGACGTCGAATACCTGGCAGGCATCGCAACCTCCCCCGGCGGGGCACGACCGAAAGCAAACGTCCTTCTTCCAGACGGGTCGCTCGCGTTGGCGAAACTTCCGCATTCCAAAGACGCGGACGTCGACACGGAGGCATGGGAAGCAGTCGCGTTGACGATCGCACGACGAATCGGCACGCCGACACCCGAGTTCACGGTGCAACCCGCCGGTGAAGGCCGGTCCGTCCTCATCGTCAAACGGTTCGACCGCGACGGCGAGACCGTTCGACGCGGTTACATGTCCGCAGCGACCGCCCTCCGGATCGGGAAGCACGACACGGGGTCACGGCTCACCTACGAAGAGTTCGCCGACGTTCTCGCAGCCACCAGCGCAAACCCGGAAGCAGACCTCCACGACATGTTCAGGCGGATCGCGCTTACCGTCTTCATCAACAACGTCGACGACCACTGGGGCAACCACGGGTTCCTCCGCCAAGCAAACGGTTGGCGGCTCGCACCGATCTTCGACATCAACCCGCACCGGCACGGCGGCATCATCGCCTCCCGCCCGATCAGCGACAACGACGACCCTCGCGACCGCGACATCCGCAACCTCATCGACATCGCCGACACATTCAACCTCACCAGGTTCGAAGCGATCGACATCGCCATGCGAATATCCGGACACGTGGCCTTGTGGCCGCAGATAGCAGACCTTCACGGGATCCCGAAAGCGCAGCAGCAGGCGATGGCATCCGCGTTCGACGACACGCAACGGCAACGGATCGAAGAGCTCGCAGCCACAATCGACCCGGACTGGCTCCCACGCGCGAACCTCCGAGCCGCTCCGCACCGTGACGGGATGGAGTGGGTGCCGCCATCGCTCCGCGAAGGAAAGCCTGTAACCGGATACTGGCGAAAAGCCCGGAAACGGTAGAGCCCGGTCAGCCGGCCTGAGCGGCGTCCCCGAACCCGCCGGTCCGTTTCACCGCCGCCCGGCGTACGGTACTGCCATGACGGGGAGGGCACTGACCGCGGCGATCGCCGCCGCGCTCGCGCTCGTCCTCGCCGGCTGCGCACCGGGCGCCTCGCCCGCCGTCACCAGCCCGCCCGCGCCGGTGCCGGCTCCGACGCGCGCGCCGTCGACCCTCCCGCCCGCGCCGTCGACAGGGCCGCAGGCCACCGCGCTGCAGCACATCGTCGTCATCGTCGACGAGAACAAGCCGGCCGGGTCGGTCATCGGCGACCCGCAGGCCCCCTACCTGACCTCGCTCGCCCGGGCCGGCGCGCTCGCCACCGCGTACTCGGCGATCACGCACCCCAGCCTCCCGAACTACCTGGCCCTGACCAGCGGCGGCACGGCCGGGATCACGACGGACTGCAACCCGCCCGGCGGGTCGTGCCTGGCCACCGGACCCAACCTCGCCGAGGAGCTGGACCGCGCGGGCCGGTCCTGGCGGATGTACTCCGAGAGCATGCCGGCGCCGTGCGCCACCGGGAACACCAGCCTGTACGCCGTCAAGCACAACCCATTCCTGTACTTCCCGAGCGTCACGTCGTCGCGGGCGTACTGCGACGCCCACGACGTCCCGTACTCCCGGTTCGCGTCGGATCTGGCCTCGGCCGCGACCCTGCCGGACTTCTCGTTCATCAGCCCGAACCTGTGCGACGACATGCACGACTGCTCCGTCGCGGACGGCGACGCGTGGCTGAAGGCGAACGTCCCGGCGATCCTCGCCTCCCCGGCCTTCAAGGCGCAGCGCTCGCTGCTCGTGGTGACGTTCGACGAGGGCGACTCCGGCGACAATGTCGTCGCGTGCGTGTTCGCGGGCCCGGCCGCCCGGGCGCACAGCGTCTCGGCGACGCCGTTCACGCACTACTCGCTGCTGCGCACGATCGAGGAGGTCTGGGGACTCGCGCCGCTGACCGGGCAGGACGCCGCGGCGACGGCGATGACGGCGATGCTTCGGTGAATTCCCGGCGCTGCCTCTGGCGCGTCGGCCGCCCGCGTGCTTGCGTGGGGGCATGGCAGCCGTGAAGCGCGTGATCGTCTTCATCCAGGAGAACAAGACAACCGACTTCTACTTCCCCTCCCTCGCGGAGTGGGGCGCGCAGGTCGCGAACCACGGAGCGTTGCGCACCTCAGCGCCCGACTTCGACCAGCCGCACGACCGGAACGCCTGGGTGCACTGGGCGATGGGCGACTATCCGGCCGAGCCGATGCAGCTCGACAACGACCAGGTCATCCCCTATTACAGCTGGCTCGCCAAGACGTTCGTGTTCAGCGACCACCACTTCGGCTCCGGCTCCAACTCGACCCCCGGCCACATGCTCGCCGTGGGCGGGCAGATGCCGACCCTCAAGAACCCGCCGTTCGTGGGGACCCACCCGGTGTGGGATCTCCCCTCGATCTTCAGCGTCGCCCAGAAGGCGGGCGTGAGCTGGGGCGCGTTCCCCGACCAGGACGGCTACCCGGTCAAGTTCTACACGACCACCTCCACGGCGCCGGGCACGGACCAGGTCCACCCGCCGTCGCAGTTCATCCCGATGGCCAAGGGCGGGACGCTGCCGGACGTCTGCTACGTCTGGTCGCCGGCCGGCTACGACGAGCACCCGCCTGCGGTCCCGGCCCCGGACTATGTGACGAAGGGCCAGGGGCTGGTCTGGCAGCGCGTCCAGGCGGTGATCGACGGCGGCGGCTGGGACGAGACGGTCTTCATCCTCACCTGGGACGACTGGGGAGGCTATGCCGACTCGGTGCCGACGCCCGCGATCGAGACCGTGCCGGACGCCCTGCACCCGGACGGGTTCCAGGTCATCGGCGGCTCGCGCATCCCGCTGCTGATGTTCGGCGGCGCGGTGACGCAGGCGATCGACCCGGAGTGGCACTCGCACGCCTCCATCCCCAAGACGGTCTGCGACCTGCTCGGGCTCGGCACGTTCGGGGTGCCGCGCGTGGACGACGCGCCCTCGCTCGCGCACCTCGTCCAACCCGGCCTCGGCCGGCCGGTGCCGCCCGCTCCCGGGAGCGCGATCACGCAGCCGACACCGCCCAGCCCGCGGCCGGCTCCGGTGCCGCCGAAGCCGTGGCCCGGGCCGCTCGGGCAGCCGCTCCCGGCGCTGGTCACTCTGGACGGCAGCACCGTCCCCGCGCCGATCGACGGCAAGGTGAACCCGAAGCCGCCGAAGGCGCCGGTCGCGCCGCCCGCGTAGCGAACGGTGGCGACGGAGTCACGTCACGAATCGTGCGAATGCAGGAGCGTTTCGCGCGATTCGGCGCGCGTGTGCGACGCGACGCGGCAGACCAGGATGCTCAGCTGCTTCCGCCGGGTGAACCCAAGCCGCTCGTAGACCGCGATCGCCCGCTCGTTCACCGTCTCGACGTGGAGGAACGGCCTCTCGCCGCGGTCGAGGATGCCGCGCATGACCGCCAGCATCACCTGGACCGCGAAGCCACGGCCCCGCCACTCCGGGTCGGAGCAGACCGCGCTGACCTCGCACCAGCCGTCGGGGCGCATCCGCTGGCCTGCCATGGCGGCGAGGCGGTCGCCGACGCGCACGCCGTGGTAGCCGCCGAAGTCGATCGTGCGCGGGAAGAACGGGCCCGGCCGGGTGCGCTCGACCAGGTCGAGCGCGTCGGCCACATCGGCCTCCCCCAACGGGACCAGGCGTGCGTCGTCGCCGAGCACGGGCGCGGCCGGGAGGGCGGCGCCCTCGAACACGTACTGGTAGCAGTCGTAGCCGGCGACGGCCTCCCAGCCCTCCGGCGCCGCGTCGGCGAACACGCCCAGCGTCTCACCCGGGGCGACGAGTGACGCCAGCCGACTCCAGTCGGTGTCGCTGCCGTGGTCCGCGACGGACGCGAACGGCGACATGTCCGCAGGGTAGCGGCGGGCCCGGTCGTCGCCGACCGCGAAGGCGGCGTGCGGGCCGGTGAGGGCGTTCCAGGCGGGGTCGTCGAGCGCGTGCACGGCTCCAGCCTCGCACACGCCGGCCCGCGGAGGCGTACTGTCTGGGTCAGCGTCGCGCCGCCCGAGCACGACGCGCGAGAGGGAGACGGATGAGCAGGGCCGCGATCGTGGTCAACCCGGTGAAGACCGACCCGGACCGGCTGCGGAAGGCCCTCGCGGCCGCCGAGCAGCGGCACGGCTGGGAGGAGACCCTCTGGCTGGAGACCACGGCGGAGGACCCGGGGACCGGCCAGACCCGCCAGGCGCTCGAGCAGGGCGTCGACATCGTCATCGCCGCGGGCGGCGACGGCACCGTGCGCACGGTGGCCGAGGAGCTGCGCGGCTCCGACACCCCGCTCGCCCTGCTGCCCTCCGGCACCGGCAACCTGCTCGCGCGCAACCTGTCGCTGACCCTGGACGACGTCGAGCACGCGCTCGACACCGCGTTCGACGGCGCGGACCGGGCGATCGACGTCGGCGTGGCTGAGCTGCGCGACGGCCGGGACGGCACCGAGCGCCGCGCCTTCCTGGTCATGGCGGGCCTCGGGATCGACGCCAAGATGATCGCGGCGACGGACGACGACCTGAAGGCCAAGGCCGGCTGGGTCGCCTACGTGCACGCGATCGGCAAAGTGCTGCGCGACAAGAACGAGCTGCGGCTGCGCTACCAGCTCGACGGCGGCCGGACGCACACCCTGCACGCGCACACCGTCATGATCGGCAACTGCGGTTCGCTGCAGGCCGACATCCTGCTGCTGCCGGACGCGGCGGTGGACGACGGGATCCTCGACATCGTGGTGCTGCGCCCCGAGGACGTGCTGGGCTGGCTGAGGATCGCCGTCAAGATCTTCTGGGAGAACGGCGTCCTCCGCCGCACCAGCGTGGGCCGCCGCCTGATGCGCGACGACCACGAAGTGCACGCGATGAACTACCTCAAAGGCACGGAGATCGTCCTGACCTCCAACCGTCCGGAGCAGGTCGAGCTCGACGGCGACCTCTTCGGGGAGGTGAGCTCGATGCGCGTCCGGGTCGACCCCGGCGCGCTGCGGGTGCGGGTGCCGCGCGAGTGAGCCATACCCCGGTGACGGACGCCGGGGACGGACGTATGCTGATGGTTCCCCGTAGCTACGGGTATGGGGAAAACACGCCAGAGCCCGGCCGAGCGATCGGTCGGGCTCTGGTGCGCCGGGTCGGCGGAAATCCGCTGTTGCCAAGCGGGGATTTCCGATGCATCATGCAGCCGAAGGCACACCCTCCCGGTACAGCGTCCCGGTACAGCGTCCCGAGCAGACGAGCCTGTCCTGCGTTCGCGCGCGGCCGCCGGATTCCCGCTGTTACGGGGGTTTCCGCGGACGCACCGGGGTCGCGCGCGAGCCCTCCTGCCGACGCGAGGCGGGTCAGCCGAAGCGGCCGTTGACGTAGTCGAAGGTCCGGCTGTCGAGCGGGTCGGAGAACATCGCGTCGGTGTCGCCGTGCTCCACGATCGCGCCGGGCTTGCCGTGCGAGGCGAGGAAGAAGGCGCACTGGGTGGAGACGCGCTGGGCCTGCTGCATGTTGTGCGTGACGATCACGATCGTGATGTCCTGCACCAACTCCAGCATGGTCTCCTCGATCACGCGGGTGGAGGTCGGGTCCAGCGCCGAGCAGGGCTCGTCCATCAGCAGCACGCGCGGCCGCACGGCGAGCGAGCGGGCGATGCAGAGGCGCTGCTGCTGGCCGCCGGAGAGGCCGCCGCCCGGCGCGCGGAGCCGGTCGCGCACCTCCTTCCACAGCCCGGCCTTGGCGAGGCAGGTCTCCACGAGCTCGTCCTTCTCGTCGCGCGTGGCGCGCGTGCCGGTGAGCTTGAGCCCGGAGACCACGTTGTCGTAGATCGACATGGCCGGGAACGGGTTCGGCTTCTGGAAGACCATCCCGATGCTCTTGCGCGCGTCGACGAGCCGGCGCTTCGGGTCGTAGATGTCGGCGCCGTCGAGCAGCACCTCGCCGGCCAGGCTGGCCGACGGGATGAGCTCGTGCATGCGGTTGAGGATCCGCAGGAACGTCGACTTGCCGCACCCGGACGGGCCGATGAGGGCCGTGACGGCGCCGGCAGGCATGTTCAGGCTCACCCGGTCGAGGACCTGGTGGTCGCCGAACCAGGCGGAGATGGCGCGGGCGTCGAGGGTCGCGAGCGCGGACGGCTGCCGGTCGAGCACCATGGTGGGCATGACCTGGGTCAGGTCGTCCGGCGCGCCGCCGGCGAGGGGGGATTCGAGGGACATGGCGCCCTTTCCGCGAGGATCGCGTGGTTCAGAGGAGACGTGTGTCAGAGGAGATGTGCTTCAGAGGAGATTGGGGAGGAGACGGGAGATCTGGTCGGCGGCGATGACGCCGCCGGCGAGCAGGACGGGCGCGAAGACGATCCACGTCTTCCTCAGCCCGAACCGGCTGAGCGACCGGACCGCGAGGATCTCCGCGACGACGATGGCCTGCAGGGCGAAGACCAGCAGCCACACCGTGGACGGGTCGCCGGCGAGCTCCCGGTCGGCCAGCGGCAGGCTGAGCGGGGCGGTGGCCCGCGCGCCGGCCGGCTTCGGCGTGCTGACGAGCTGCGCGTCCACCCGGACGACACCCGCCGGCACGTACGGCACCCCGCGCGCGGTCACCAGGGTCAGCCGGCCCTGCGAGCCCTGCAGGGCGGGGAGGGTCGGGTCGCCGGCGTACCGCACGCCGATCACCGTGTAGGTGCTCTTGCCCTGGCCGGTGATCGCGGTGATGGTGGCGCCGGGCAGCAGCTCCTGGATGCGGGAGAACGGGCCGCCGTAGGCGGCGGCGCGGCCGAGCACCACGCTCTGGCCGGCCTGGCCCGGGAGGACGGTGTCCCTGCGGTGCCCCGGACCGTTCATGGTCACGCCGGACGACGATCCCTCCAGCACGACCTCGTCGACGCCGATCGACGGGATGGTCAGCCGCGCGACGGGCGAGCCGTCGGCCAGGATGACGCCGTTCACGTCGCCCTCGCCGACCGGGGCCGTCGCGTCGGAGAGCTCCTGCCGGAACTCGTTGAGCGCGATCTGCTGGCCGACCAGGTGGTGGATGTGGCTGAGCACCAGGACGTTCGCCGCGACGCCGAGGAGCGCCACCGCCAGCAGCGCGACGATGCCGCGGACGAGCTGCTCGCGCGGCGACAGCACCAGGGGCGGGCGCGGCGGCGCCGGCGGCCGGCGCGGCGGCTTCGGCGGGCGCGGCGGCGGAGTCGCCCCTGCCGGGCGCCGGCGCGGCGGCCGCGGTCCGCGGACCGGGCCGGAGGGGCGCCGCGGGCGCACGGGCAGCTTCTCGGTCACCGTCCCGGCCGGCGACCCGCCGTCGATCGTCGTGCTCACGTCCGGGTCACCGCACGGAGGAGGAAGGCGAACAGGGACGGCTTGGCGACGGCCGCGATCGCGACGCCGGCCACCGAGAGGACGACGCCGGTGTTGAGCCACGGGAAGGCGAAGATCGTCACCTCGCGGGTCAGCGGCGTGAGCGCGACGCCGTCGACGGTCGCCGGCGGCGTGTAGGCGGCGTGGGCGGTCAGCACCGTCCACTGGCCGACCTTGGGCAGCGCGAGCGAGACGACGACCGTCTTCCCTGGCGCGATCGCGCCGACGGCGAACGTGCCGGAGTCGCTGACGGTGTTGCCGACCGGGCCGGTCAGCCAGAACCGGTTGGTCGAGGTGATGGTGGATTTGGACCCGTTGTGGATGCTGAACCAGACCAACACGGAGCCGGCGCCCGGGTCGAGCGACGGACGGTACTGCGCGTGCAGGCCGCTGAGGTTGAGCGGCCCGATGTTCTGCGGGGCGTCGCCCTTCGTGTTGCCGCCGTTCTGGCCCGAGCCGGCGGAGCCGCCCTGGCCGCCCTGGCCGCCCTGGTTGCCCTGGTCCCCCTGGCCACCTTGGTTGCCCTGGTCCCCTTGGTTGCCCTGGCCGCCCTGATCCCCCTGGCCGCCCTGGTCACCGCCGGTCGGCGCCGGCGTGGCCGTGTCGGTCGAACCCGGCACGTCGACGCTGATGCCGATGCCGCCGGATCCCCCGCTGCCTCCGTTGTCGGCGAGCGCCGGCGCCGTCCCGGCCAGCAGGAGGCCGCCGACCCCGAGGGCGAGCGCCGCCCAGAAGCCGCTGATCCGCGCGAGCTGGCGGCGGTTACGCGCGCTCATTCGCCCTCGTCGCGTCGGTCCCGGCCGGCTGCGCGGCGACGGACGTCGCGTCCTCGGTCGCGTCGGCGGCGTCGTCGGCCGTCGTGCCCGACTCCGCCTTGCGCTTCGCCTCGGCCTCGGTGTACTCGATCCACGCGGCCGCGCGCTTGGCGTCGCTGCGGCGGCGGTAGCGGCGGAACACGACGTACCCGCCGATGAGCAGCAGGAGCACGAGGATCCACCAGGGGATCGCGGCGATCGGCGTCGCGCGCGAGACGGCGTGCAGCGGTCCCGGGTTCATCGCGTCCTTCTCGACGTACGGCTGGAGGTCCACGTGCGCGTTCAGGTAGCCGACCTGCGGCACGCCGGGCACGTCGATCGTGATGGAGCGCGTGCTGCCCGGCAGCATCTCCGGGACGTCCTTGCGCAGCTGGCCGACCGGGATGCCGAACACGGCGTCCGCGCCGGCGACCAGGTGGCCGCTCAGGGCGACGTTGCCGTTGTTGGTCACGGTGAAGCTGATCGTGGTCGACCCGGCGAATGGGTTGAGCGTGGGGTTGTACACCGCGTGCATGCTGGAGACCGTGAGCTGGGGCTGCAGCTTGCCCGGGACGCGCACGTACAGGCGCGTCGCGACCCGGCGGTCGACGAGGATGCGGCCGGAGCCCTTCTGGCTGGAGATGACGATGCCGCCCGCGTGGTCACCGGGGCCCGCGTTGGCCGGGGTCGTCACGGTGAACGGCACCTGCTTGGTCTCGCCGGGGGCGAGCGACAGGTGCTCGGCGGTGTCGGCGCCGTTGAAGAGCACCCAGGTGCCGACCGCGGTCGGCTTGATCTTCGTGTCGAGCAGCGCGTACTGGCCGTCGTCGGTGTTGAAGGCGTCGGTCGCGAACAGGGTCACGTCCTGCTGCGTCGTTCCGGTGTTGCGGACGACGTACACGTCGTCCAGCCGCTGACCCGGGGCCATCTGGTAGCTGAGGTGCGTGCGGTCGTCGTCGGGGCCGCCGGAGATGCCGTCGGTGCCGGCGGCCGCGCCGTCGGCGTGGACGGCGGCGAGGGCGGGCTGGGCGAGCAGCGCGAGGCCGAGCACACCGGCCAGGACGCCCGCGAGGAGGGGGCGCCGGACTCGCGGCGCCCGGCGGGGGATCGGGTGGATTTCGGGCACGACTCATTGAGCCGAAACAGGGTTTCCGGCCGCCTGCGCGAGGGTGAACTAGCCGGAAACGACGAGGGAGGAGCCGCGCCCCGGCGCGACTCCTCCCCGTCTGTGACCGGTGGGCCTTACTTCGAGGTGAGCGTGAGCGTCATCGTCGAGTTGTAGGTACCGGCGGTCGTGTTCACCGGAGCGACGAGCATCAGCGCAGCGTTGAGGCTCGTGGTTCCGACACCGCTGCCCTTCGGCGCCGAGGCGAAGGCGCTGAAGGCGGTGGAGGCGCCGGCGACGTGCTCCGCACCCGCGGTGACGCCGGTGGCGTCGGTGGAGACGATCGCGGGCTTGACGCCGAGCTGCTTCGAGTCGATCGTCTTCGTGGCGTCGGCCGCGTTGACGAAGTTCGCCGTCGAGGCGGTGAGGTCCCAGCCCGGGGTCGAGACGACGCGCTGGTCGGCGACCTGGAAGGTCGGCAGCGTGCCGGTCGAGGTGGAGAGCTGGTTCACCAGGGTGGCGGTGCCGAGGGTGGCCTGGGCGTTCGCCGGGACGACGAGGCTCAGGGTGCCGTCCTGCGCGGCCACGGTGGTCGCCTGGATGGCGATGCTGCCGGAGCCGACCGGGGTCGGGGTCGGGGTCGGCGTGCTGGTCGAGACCGCGTCGAACGTGTAGTTGCCGGTGCCGGCCGTCACGTGCGCGGTGTTGTACCAGACGCCCGCCGAGGCCAGGTTGGCGAAGTTCGCCGAGGTGCAGGCGACGCCGAAGCTGAAGTTGCCTCCGGCGGCCTGGATCGACGCCGACGAGCCGCTGACCTGGAGCGACGGCGTGACGTCGGCGCCCTTGACGGTCTTGGTCGAGTCGGTGAAGAACAGGTTCGACCAGACCTTCCAGGAGCTCTTGGTCTTCTCGGAGCCCGTGGGCGCCCAGAAGGTGGCGTAGCCGGTGGCGTCGGCCGGGCACTGCAGCGACGCGAACGGGTCCGTGTTGCTCGGGCTGGCGAGCACGTCGGCGGTCCAGCTGACCGTCGAACCGACCGCCGGCCAGGTCTGCAGGTCGTTGTTGAACACGTAGATGCCGGCGTCGGAGCCGTTGGGCTGCACGTCCGCCATCGCGAACGAGGCGCCGCCGAGGGCGAGGCCGACAGCGGCCGTGCTCGCCGCGATGACCGCGGTGAGTTTCTTCTTGTTCATGATCTTCTTTCCTCGAGCTGTTATCGGGTGTCGTTAGGAGAGGTTGGCGCGGATGATCGTGGTGGAGGACGGGGCCTGGAAGCCGAACTTGACCTTCACGGCGCCGGAGGTGCCGGCGGTGGAGCCGAAGTTGGTGAGGCTCTTGGCCTTCGTCGGGTCGACCAGGGCGGCGAGACCGGCGTCGTAGGTGGCGCTGGTGTTGTCGATGCGGGCGAACTCGACGACGACGTACACGTCACGGCCCCAGGTGGAGTCGGCGTAGTAGGCCGGGTTCGGGGTCAGGGTGGTGGTGCCGGTGTAGGGAGCGGTCGTGCCCTCGGCGGAGCCCAGGACGGCCGTGCCGGTGCGGTTCGGGGCGGCGCCGTTCTTCTGCGCAACCCAGCTGGCGACCGAGAACGGGATGATCTGGCCGGGCGTGGTCAGCACGGTGCCGTCGTTCTCCGGCAAGGTGCTCTGGTTGACGCAGGCGCCCGGGGTGGTGACGCCGATCGCCGCGAGGAAGAACTTGCGGGTGCCGGAGGCCGACTGCGGGAGCACGGGCGAGACGGCGACGCCGTTCACCGAGGTGAGGGTGCAGTTGTAGATCTGGGTGAGCTGCGCGGTGCTGAGCTGCTCGAGGCCGGTCGCGGTCCCCGGAGCGATCGCGTACGAGACGGCGTCGCGGCCGAACGGGATGTAGGCGAGCGGGCCGGACGCGTTCGCGTTGGTGCCGGGACCGGACGACGAGCGGGCGATGTCCACCTGGCCGGGGATCGAGATCGCGGGGGTGGTGTTGCCGGAGACGCTGAACTGCGCGCCGTCGATCGAGCGGCTGAGCGCCTTCACGCCGTCGCCCGAGCCGGCGGGACGAGCGAAGAACGGCCCGTTCGGCTTGGTCTGGATGGCGCTGCCGCCGAACGCGTCGTAGGAGGCGATCGGACCCGTGGTGCTCAGCGCGCGGACGTTCACGCCGGTGACGGTGGTGCCGTTGGCGAGAGCGTTGGCGACGTCCTGGAGGGTGTCGGAACCCGCCAGCACGTAGCTGGACGAGACCGGGTCGGCGTTGGCGGGAAGGGCGGCCAGGGAGACCCCGGCGAGCGCCACACCGACGACTGCGCAGAGCGCAGCGGCCTTCTTGATCTTCACTGTGTTTCCTTTCGGGTCGGTCGTGACACGGGGTGCTGTCACGACGCTCTGGCCGCCCGCGGTGCCGGACGGCTCCGTCTCGATGGCCAAGCTGGGGGCGGCGCTCACCGGAATCTCCGGACGCGGCCGATGAGGGGCGCGGAGGCGGCGGCGACGAGGCCGCCGACGATCCCGCCGGGGACGGCGGCGGGGAGCGCGCCGATGTCGGGGTCCTTGACCGTCGTGCCCGCGCTGAGCGAGGTGACGGCGTTGCCGGTGGCGGTGGGCGACGTGCTCTGCGCCGCGGGCTGGACGGCGCCGCCCGTGGCCGCGCCCGGCGCACTGGTCAGCGGGACGTCGCCCGGCGCCGCGGATGTGTCGGGGCTCGTGCCGCCGTCGCTGGTGGCAGGCGCGGGCTGGGAAGCGGCCTGCCCGCTCTGGATGGCGTCGGCCGCCGCGAGCGCCTGGGCCTTCCACGCCGCCGGGATGGGCGTGTAGCCGGGCGGCAGCTGGCCGGGGTCGACGCCGGGCGTCTGACCGGTGGTGGCGGCGTAGCGGATGAACCCGGCGTAGTCCGTGCGCGTCGCGCTGTCGCCCTGGGTCGGGTTGGTCGCCGCGTAGACCGGCATCGCCAGCGGGTAGGCGTCCTTCGCGGCCTTGGCCGCCGCGCCCGTGGGGTCGTACTCGGACACCTGCGGCTGCCCGGCGACCGGGGTCATCGCCGCGGCGGCCGCGGCGAGCGAGGCGCTGGTCGGCGCAACATACGCGCCGGCCGAGTTGAGCAGCTGCGCGGTGGCGACCTGATACTTGGCAGCCGAACTGGTGTCTGTCAGCGCCAGCACCTTCTGGTAGCCGGGCAGGTTGCGGACGCTCTTGCCGTACTTGGCGGGCTGGGCGGTGGGGTCCCAGAGGCCGAGCGTCTGGCCGTCCCCGCGGAGCGTGTAGTAGGCGGACTGGTCGAAGTCGCTGGTGTACGGCCGCCAGGTCACCAGGTTGACCTCGCCTCCCGCGCTGCCGGCGGGCTGGACGATCGGGTCGGCCTTCGGGAAGTCGTCGCGCGGCAGGGTGAGGGCGGTCCCGGTCGGGTTCACCTTCGCCGAGGTCGAGCTGTAGGTGTTGACCTTCATCCCCCACGGATCGGCGGCGCCCGCCAGGAAGGCGGCGGCGTCCGGATCGCTGAGGACGTAGCGCCAGAGCTGCATCGCGGCGTCCGACCGGCCCTGCGGGATGAGGAGGTCGGCGACCGACGGCGCGACGATGGCCTGGTACTTCCAGTCCGGATTGTCCGCGTTCACCTTCTGGAAGTCCGGGTCGAGCAGAAGGTTGCGGGCGTTGTGGCCCGGGTCCGCCGGGCTGTTGTAGCCGACCTCCTTCTTCGCGGCGTAGGTCGGCAGCGCGTCGATGTAGGAGGCGGTGAGCAGTTTGGCGATCAGGCGCGGGGTGAGCTTCATCGAGTCGAACGAGAGCCCGGACTTCGCGAGCTGGTCGGCGGGCGTGCTCGGATCCGCGGTGGGCGCGCGGTCGACTGCGAAGGCGATCGCGATCCCGCCGACGGCGACGGGGGCGTACCTGTTGGGGTCGGAGTCGCCGCCGAGCGCCCGGGAGGTCAGCGCGAGGGGCGCGTTCGCTCCGGCGCTCGCCGCCTGGCCCAGCGCGTCCGAGTCGGCGGCGTTGCTCATCGTGTAGATCGCGCCGCCCTGGGCGTTGCAGAGCACCGGCTGCCAGGACGACACGGCCGCGCCGACGAGCTCGCTGCCGCGCAGCTGGCGCTCCGCCGCGCCCAGCGCGCAGGTGACGCCGAGCGGCTTGAAGGTCAGCTTGAACGCGATGTTGTGCTTCCACTGGTCCCAGCGCAGGCCGGACTGCGTGATGTGCTGCTCGCCCGCGTCCGCGGTGCCGCGCGGGATGACGACGAGCCAGCAGGTCTGCGGGGCCGAGGCGGCGGTGGCGCCGGTCGGGGCGCCGCAGCCGAGGCCGTTGGCCTGCAGCGCCGTCTGGATCTCGAACTTCACCGAGCCGGCACCGTTGGTGGCCGAGCCCGCCCAGGGGACCTCGTTCGACGAGTTCGGGTTGAAGTAGGCGTTGACGTTGACGTTGGTGTTCGTCTGCTTGCCGTTCACGACCGAGGCGATCGTCGTGCCGTCCACCGAGCGGAACGGGATGGAGGTGTACGGCGGCGAGAAGATCCCGGTCCGCGGCGCGGTGTACTGGTCGTCCTGAGGCGCGACCGAGCCGTCGGCCACGAAGCCGTCGCGGCGGGCGCCCGGCGTGTTGAACGCGCCGTACTGGCAGGTCGTCCGGTCCGGGTGGCCCGGGTTCTGCGGGTCCTCGCCCCAGCACTGCGCGATCTGGAGGAAGTTCTCGCCACCGGTGTTGCCGCTCGGCGGGGTGGAGGCCTTGGCGCCGGTCCAGCTCACCGTGACGCCCTGCGAGATCAGGCCGCTGGTCTGCGAGACGGTGACGGCGAGGTTCGGGAACGGCGCATTCGCGGCGTCGGGATCCTGCTGGGCGGCCGTCGCGGTGACCGCGACCGCGGTGTCGGCCTTCGCGCTCGGGCCGGCGCCGCCCGGCCACGCGGACAGGGTCACCGTGACCAGGATCCCCGCCGCTGCGCCGAGCGCGAGCGAGCGCGAGATCGTGCCGCGGACGGCCTTCGAACCGGTTGTCTTCACTACCACTCCACCTGTGTTTCCGAGGCTTCTCTCAGAAGCCCGCGGTCAAGTTATGGGCGGTTGGTGACGGATCGATGAACGCTTGCGGAACTAGCCGACCCGCGCAGTTGTTGCAGCGGATTTAGTCCTTCGAGGCGCGTCCGGGCAGGCGCAGCCGGCGGAACAGCACGGGCGGCAGGACGATGGCGGCGAGCAGCAGGACGGCTGCCAGGAGCATCACGACCTGCCGGCTGCTCCAGCTGTCGTCGGCCAGCGCGTAGGGCGTCGCGCGGGCGCCCGTGCCCCCGATCGCGGTCGCGGAGGCGCCGTCGAGGCCGGAGGCGGAGCCGTCCGCCGTCGCCCCCGCCGCGGTGTCCGCCGCGCCTGCGGCCGCACCTCCCGCGGCGGCGGCCGCCCCCGAGCCGCCGCCCGACGCGCCCGCGGAGGCGCCGCCGGTGCCGGAGCCGCTGGTGACGGTCGGCGTGTTCGCGGCGCCGGCCGTTCCGGTGTTGCACTGGCTGGTGCCCTGCTTGTCGCACGCGGCGGGCTGCGGCGCCGTCACCGCGAGCTGGTTGCTGTTCGGGGAGTCGCCCGGCTTGAAGGTCGGGTTGTGGCACGAGTTGATGTCCACGTTGGACGCCTGCGCGCCGGGGATGAGCTTGATCTGGTCGAAGCCCGCCAGCACCAGGTTCATCGGCAGCGGCGAGTAGCCGAGCGTCCCGGCCTGTTGCTGGCCCTCGCAGAGGAAGTAGTTGGCGAACGCGCTGAGCGTCTTGCCCTTGGCCTCGGTGAAGATGCCGGCCACCTGCGTCGGCACGATCATGTACGAGTAGCTGGACAGCGGGTAGGTGCGCGGATCGGGGTTGTTGTAGACGCCGTCGAGGATCTGGGTGAGGTAGTTCGCCGTGCCCTTGTTGGTGTCGATCTGCGCCTTGAGCAGGGCGACCGCCACCGATGACGCGGTCGGCTCGATGTAGTAGCCGGCCGCGTTGAGGACCTTGGCGACGGGGAAGCCGGACTTGAGCGCGTAGGAGTACTCGACGTAGTTGATCGAGCCGTCGCCGTAGTTCTGGCTCACGTAGCCCGCGACGCCGAGCGATCCGCTCTGGGCCTTGAAGCCGCTGTAGGACGGGTACTGCGAGGTGAGGCCGCAGGGCACCGGCCGGCCGACCTTGGCGCAGAAGGCGTTCCAGAGCGAGGAGTACTGCTTGGACATCCAGAGCGTGAACTGCGCCGTCGATCCGGAGCCGTCCGACCGGGTGACCGGCACGATCGCCTTGTTCGGCATCGCGAGCCCCGGGTTGTCCTTCTGGATCTGCGGGTCGTTCCAGTTGGTGATGACGCCGGTGAAGATCTTGGTGACCGTCTCGCCGCCGAGCCGCAGGTTCGTGACGCGCTTGCCGCCGATCGTCAGGTTGTACATGAACGAGGTGCCGCCGGCGACGATCGGCATGTACGCGTAGCCGGTGGTCGGCGACTCCGGCGCCGACCCGTCCTCCGGGTGCGCCTGGAACGGGATCTCGCTGACCGCGAAGTCGACGGTCTGATTGATGAAGTCGCGCCGGCCGGCCGACGATCCGGTGCCGGAGTAGTTGACCGTCATGCCGTAGTTGGAGGCGACGTTGCGCCGCCACTGGTCGAGCGCGTTCTGCGACCAGGTCGAGCCGCTGCCGCTGATCGGGGTCCAGGTCGCGGCGGACGCCGCGAGCGGCTCCGAGCCGGCGACGCCCGCCAGCGTGGCGAGCACGCAGAGCGCGGCGAGGATCGAGAGACGGATGCGGCGCATCATGCTGGGGGCTCCTGAAGGGTCGGGTTCGAGCGCTGTTCTGCGGTCTCGGTCATCCGGCGCGCGTCGCGGGCGGACGCCTCGGCCGCGCGCCTGCGCTGGCGGTCCGAGAGCTGTCCCGGCCCGCGGCCGCCGATGAGCCGCGCGGTGAAGAAGAGGGCGAGCACGACGAGGATGAGGGCGGCGGCCGTTCCGAAGCCGCGCGCGATCATGGTCGGCTCCGGCGACTTGACGAAGTCGAACACCTGCAGCGGCAGGGAGATCATCGGCCCGCTCAACGGGTTGAGGTTCAGCACCGCCGTCACGCCGCTGGTGAGCAGCACCGGCGAGGTCTCGCCGATGCCGCGCGCGGTGCCGAGGATGACGGCGGTGACGAGGCCCGAGCGCGCCGTGGGGAGCACGATGTGCCAGACCGTGCGCCAGCGGCTGGAGCCGAGCGCGTACGAGGCCTCGCGGAGGTTGCCCGCGACCAGGCGCAGCACCACGTCGGAGGCCCGGATGACGATCGGCAGCATCATCACGGTGATCGCCAGCGACGCGGCGAAGCCCGAGCGCTGGTGCGTCACGAGGGTGATGATCGCCGAGTAGACGAAGAGGCCGGCGACGATGGAGGGCAGCGCCGTCATGGCGTCCGCCACGGTGCGCACGAACCGGGCGAACCGGCCGCCGATCTCGTTGAGGAACACCGCCGTCGCCACCCCGAGCGGGATGGTGATGGCCAGCGCGATCGAGATCTGGATGAGCGTGCCGACGATCGCGTGCAGGATGCCGCCCACCGAGAGCGGGTCGAGCGGCCCGGCGAACTGCATGGTCTGGGTGAAGAAGTTCGCGTGCGCCAGCGCCGACCAGCCGCGGACGAGCGCGAACAGCACGACGAAGACCAGCGCGGCGAACAGCAGCACGCCCGCGCTGACCAGCAGGACGGTCATCACCCGGTCCGCCACGTCCTGACGGCTGGAGCGCAGCGACACCAGCAGCGCGTACAGCCCGACGAAGCCCAGGTAGGCCACCACGGCCCAGCCGACCCCGCCGGTGAGCGGGGCGAACCAGCCGAACAGCAGCAGGGCGAGGGCGGCCGAGGCCGCGAGAGCGCCCCAGAGGTTGAACCGGTCCTCCGCGGTCGAGACGTGCAGCTGGCGCTTCTCGCCGACCTCGACGCCCTCGGCCGACGGGATGACCGTGCGCGCCCGGCCCGCGGCGGGAGGCTGCGGCCCGGCTGGGAGCACCTCCGCCGGCGGTTCGGCGACGGCGGCGGTGTCGGCGTCGATGCGCGGGTTGACGATGGTGATGTCGCTCGGCGTCGTCATGTGGTCTGCGCTCCCGACCGCGATCGGGCGACGATGGACGACGCGGTGAAGTTGACCACGAGGGTCAGCAGGAACAGCACCAGGCCGGCGGCCATCAGCGCGGAGAGGCCGAAGTCGAACGACTCCCCGTAGCGCAGGGCGATCAGCGCCGAGACGGAGTTCGAGCCCGACTTCAGCACCTGCAGGTTGATGGTGAAGATCGGCGAGATGATCATGTAGACGGCGATGGTCTCGCCGAGCGCGCGGCCGAGGCCGAGCATGGTGCCGCCGATGATGCCGCCACGGCCGAACGGGAGCACGACCGAGCGGATCATCCCCCAGCGCGTGGAGCCCAGCGCGTAGGCGCCCTCCCGCTCACCGGGCGGCGCCTGCGAGAACGCCTCGCGCATGACCGAGGTCTGGGTGGGGACCACCATCATCGCCACCACGAGGCCGGCGATGAACGCCGACGAGGTGTACGAGCTGGCGTCCGTCTGCGGGTGGCCGCTGGCGTCGGTGACGGCGAAGATCGGGATCCAGGAGAAGTACGTCGAGATCCACTGCGAGACCGGGATGACGGCGGCCTGCAGGAAGAACACGCCCCACAGGCCGAACACGACGCTCGGCACGGCGGCCATCAGGTCCACGAGCGTGATGAGCACCGACTTCACCTTGGGCGGTGCGATCTCCGAGATCAGCAGCGACGTGCCGAGGGCGAGCGGGACGGACACGCACATCGCGATCAGCGCGATGGTGACCGTGCCGGAGAGCACCGCGGCGATGCCGAACTTGTGGGTCTCCGGCGACCACTGCTGCTCGGTGAGGAAGCTGAAGCCCGCGACCTTGAGCGCGTCCGTGGCGCGCAGGGAGAGGAACAGCCCGACCGCGAGCATGATCCCCACGGTCGTCGCTCCCGCGGTGAAGCTGACGGTCTTGAACACCGAGTCGGAGAGCGCCGGGCGGGAGAGCAGACTCCGGCGCTGCGGGTTCGGGTCGTTCGCGATCTCGTCGTCGCGGACCCGGGTCCGGGGAGGCGGGTGCTCGGCGACGGCGTTCGATTCGGGCATGTTGGTCCTTGCAGCAGGGCTCAGGGGCGGAGGTCGGGGGGTCTCCGTCCGTCGAGTCAGGCTCGCCAGCGAAGGTGAACAGGAGTCGACGGACGTGTGAAGTAGCCGGATCGCCGCGGAGTCGTACGGGTTCGCGTCCTACGTCCGCGACGTGCGACGCCGCGGTCAGGGCTTGGGCGGCGGCGTGGAGGTCGGCGGCGGCCGGGTCGGGACGGGCGTGGCCGTGGCGGTCGCGGTCGGCCCAGGCGTGGGCGTCGCCGTCGGGGCTCCGCCCGGGTCCGCGCCGGCGGTGAGCACGGTGACCGAACTGCCGACCCCGGCGACCACCGCGGGCGACGGATCGGAGCCGACGACGGTGCCCGCGGCGACGGTGGAGTCGAACACGGTGCGCGACGATGTGGTGAACCCGGCGGCGGAGAGCGCGCGCAGGGCGTCGCCGAGCGCCATCCCCCGGGTGTCGGGGACCCCGTTCGAGCCGGACGCGACGGTCAGGTCGACGGCGCTCCCCGGCTTCGCGCGGACGCCCTGGGCGGGTGCGCTGGCCAGGACCGTGCCGGCCGGCGACGCCGCGTCGCTCCTGCCGACCGTCCCGAGCCGCAGCCCGGCGGCGCGGAGCCGGTCCTGGGCGGCGGCCTCGGTCAGGCCGGCGAGCACGGGCACCGCGACCTCCGCCACCGCCGTGGTCGGCGTCGGCGAGGGCGTCGCCTGCACGACCGGCGAGGCCGCGGGCGCCTCCGCGGCCGGCGGCGGGGGCACGACAGCCGGACGGGCGAGCACCGCGCCGGTCAGCCAGACGACCGCGATGGCGGCGACCAGAGCGCCGGCGATCGCGACCAGCGCGGTGGGCGCGCCGCGGCGCGGGGCGGGCGCGGCGGTGGACGTTCCCGGGTCTCCCGACGCGGGACCGGCCGCGGCCGGGCCGGCGGAGAGCGCCAGGCGCGACGACGCGGCGAGCGGCGCGGCCGCCGCACCCGGTTGCCGCCGCGGGGAGGCCGCCCGCTGCACCGGGACGGGGAGCGTGACCGCCTTGCGCGCGAGCGCGTCGCGCATGGCGTCAGCGGAGGCGAAGCGCTGCTCCGGCTGCTTCTGCATCCCGCGGAGCACGAGGCCATCGATGTAGGACGGGATCGCCGAGTCCTGTACCGACGGGACGGGTGGCGGGGCGTCGGCGTGCGCCTCCATCAGCTCCGCGGCGGTCGCGCGCTGGAACGGCGGCCGGCCGGTGACCATCAGGTGCAGCAGCGCCGCCACCTGATAGAGGTCGCCGCGCTCGTCCACCGGCAGGCCGAGGGCGTGCTCCGTCGAGAGGTAGCCGGCGCTCCCGACCACCCCGACCTCGTCGTCGCCTGCGTCCCCGGCGCGGAGGACGTCCGCGGCGAGCGCGGTGCGCCCCGGCACGTCTGCCAGCCCGAAGTCGATCAGGCGGACGCCGGCCGCGGTGAGGGCGCCGTCCTCCCCGGCAGCGACGAAGACGTTCGCGGGCGACAGGTCCCGGTGGACGAGCCCGGCCGCGTGCACCGCGGAGAGGCCGCGGAGGATGCCGTCGGTGACGGCCGCGGCCTCCTCGGGGAGCAGCGCGCCGCGGTCGTCGACGAGCGCCGCGAGGCTGACGCCGGGCGCGCGCTCGAAAGCGATCCACGCGGCGCCGCCCGTGGTCCCGTAGCCGAGCACGCGGACCACGTTGGGGTGCGCGACCCGCTCCAGGGCCCGGGCCTCGGCGAAGAACGCGTCGGCCGCCCCGGGCGTCCGGGCGAGCTCGGGGTGCAGGACCTTGAGGGCGATGGGCGTCGAGCGCGAGCCGGCGGGCGGTCGCCAGGCGACGGGACGCGCCGCGTAGACCGTCGCGGAGCCGCCGCGTCCTAGCACCTCCCCGGTCCGGAAGGCGTCGGCGAGCTCAGCGGGCCGCAGCGGCATACGCGTCCGCGCGTTCCAGGACCTCGGCGACGTAGCTGTCGAGGTGGTTGTACGCGAAGATCGCCTTCCGCCAGGCGGCGGCGCCGGCGAGATCCCCGTAGGAGCAGAGGTAGTGGGCGGCGGCGAGCGCGGCGTCGTCCAGGTTCTGCGGGTCGGCGACGCCGTCCCCGCTGCCGTCGGCGCCCCAGCGGCTCCAGGTGGAGGGAATGAACTGCAGTGGGCCCATCGCGCGGGTCCCGTCGCCGAGCTCCGGGCCGAAGATCGCGGGCCGCGCCGTGCCGTCCTCCGCCACCCTCGCGCCGCCGTGCGTGCCGTGCCCCGACTCGATCGCGCCCAGCCCCGCGAGCGTCGTCCAGCCGAGGTGGCAGCCCGCGTCGTCGCGCTGGACGGCCAGGGCCGCTCCCGCGTAGGAGCGCACCGCCCGTTCGGGGATGCCGGTGCGCGCGGAGACGGACGCCGACCAGGTGCGGGACACCCGGGCGGAGATGGCTCCGGCCGGTGCGGTGGTGCCCGAGGACGTGGGGGCGCTGTCCTGGGCCGTCACCGCGCCGCTCGAGGCGGCTGCCGTCCCGTTCGTCGCCGTGCTCTGCTGCGCGGCCGTGCCGCCGGGTTGCGCCGTGCCGCTCGGCTGTGCCGTGCCGCCGGGCTGTGCCGTGCCGCCGGAATCGGCCTCGGGGACGACCGTGTCCTGCGGGGGCACCGCGTCCCCCGGGAGGGGCTGCGACCAGCCGTGCTGAGGCGCGGGCGTTGCGGCTCCGCACACCGCGATCACCGCCACCACCGCGACCACCACGAGGGCCGGGGCCCACCAGATCCCTCTCACCAGATGAGCTCCCTCACGGCGGCCTGGCCGCCGCGCACCGGCAGCACCGGGCGCGCGACCGGGTCGAGCTCGCCGTCGCGCAGGGCCTCGCGCAGGGCGAGGGAGGCCTCGAAACTCGACGCCGCGGAGCCGTACCAGCGCCCGCAGGTCATCACCGGCACCGCGCGCAGGCTCATGAACCAGCCGTGCGTGCCGGGCGCTGCGCCGCTGACGGTGGTGGTGACCAGCTCGTCGACGGCGTCCCGGAGCGACAGCACGTGCGACCGGGCCGCGTCGAAGCTCTTGTAGGCGCGGGCGCTCCGGCCCAGCTCCCGGTTGTTGGACGCCAGCACGCGCCAGACGCCGCACAGCGCGGAGCCGGCCGCCGGGACCGGAGCGACGACCGCCGCGGTCTCCCCCGACGCCGGCTCCCTGTCCGAGTCTCCGGCCGTCGCCGGCAGGCCGCCCAGGATCATCACCTGCGACGGCGCCGACGCCGCACGACGGGCGGACGCGCCGACCACGCGGTTGAACCGCGCGTAGCTGACGAACATGGGGTCGGTGCTCGAGCGGAACGTCGAGAACACGATGCGCGGCTTCGCACTCATCTGGGGCCTTCGGGTGAGGGTGACGCTCGGCGCCACTCAGTCGCCCGGGGGAGCTGCCACGACCGAAACCCTCCGGGGTCCGGGTGACGGTTCGACGACCGTCAGGTGAAGGAGAAGTTTCGTCTCGGTACGATGCGTGGCATGGCCATCCGCTTCGAGAACGTCGGCATCGCCGTCCGCGACCTGGAGGCGGCGATCGCCTTCTTCACCGACCTCGGCCTCACCGTCGAAGGCCGGGACACGATCAGCGGCGGCTGGGCGGACACCGCGGTCGGCCTCGACGGCAACCACGCGAAGATCGCGCTGCTGCGGACGCCGGGCGGCGAGGGCCGGCTGGAGCTGTTCGAGTACCTGCACCCGGACGCGATCGAGACCGAGCCGACCCTCCCGAACGAGATCGGCATGCACCGCGTCGCGTTCCAGGTCGACGACCTCGACGCGGCGCTCGCGATCGCGGCCGGGCACGGCTGCCACCCGCTGCGCGGCGTGGCGAACTACCAGGATGTCTACAAGCTGACCTACCTGCGCGGGCCGAGCGGCATCCTGGTGATGCTGGCCCAGGACCTCACCAAGGGCCCGGACCTCACGAAGGACTGAGGGCTCAGCTCTCCGCCGCTGCCGCCTGCAGCTCGGCGATCTGCGCGCGGGCGGCGAGCACGAGCTCCTCGTTCGTGTTGGCGTGGCCGCCCAGTCCCCAGCCGCCCTCGACGGCCTCGGTCAGGAGCACCCAGGTGCGTTCCGCCTGCGACGGGTCGCCCGCGGCCTCCGCGACGATAGCGGTGAACTGCTCGACGACGGCGAGCTGCTTCGGCCGGTCGAGCGCGCCGGCGTTGGTGAGCACCTGCACGCGGACGTAGTCCGACGCGCCGTCGACGTTCGACAGCGCGCCCTCCGGGAGCTCGTGGACGAAGGCGGCGGTGTTCCGGCGGAACAGCGGGATGTCGGGCACCTGCTCGATCACCTTGAGGGTGTCGGCGAGCGACACGGCGAGCGCGTGCGGGTCGGCGAAGGTGCCGGCGGTCGCGTAGACGTCGATCATGGGCATGGGACTCATCTCCTCGGTTGCGGGGTCGCGGGTCCAGTGTCGATTATGATGGTCGTCATAGTCAAGGGTTCGGACGAGAAAGGGTCGCGGATGGTCTCCGACGCGAAGGCGCGCATGATCGAGGGCGCCGCCCGGCTACTGGCCGAGAAGGGCCTCCAGGAGACCTCGTTCTCCGAGGTGGTCGCCCTCACCGGAGCGCCGCGCGGCTCGATCTACCACCACTTCCCCGGCGGCAAGGCGAGCCTGGTCGCGCAGGCCCTGGACTTCCAGCGCAGCCGGTCCCTCGCCGTCATCGAGTCGGCCAGAGGCCGCACGGCGGTGGAGGTCGCCTCGACCTTCCTGGAGGCCTGGCGGCGGCTCCTGCTGGCGTCGCACTTCACGATCGGCTGCTCGGCGGTCGCCGTGGCGGTGGCCGCCGACTCGGACGACCTGCTCCAGCGGTCCGGCGCGGTGTTCCGCGGCTGGGCCGACCTCCTCGCCGAACTGCTGACCCTGGGCGGCGTCCCCGCCGACGCGGCGCCCGGCGCGGCCGCACTGCTCGTCGCCGGCAGTGAGGGCGGCGTCATCCTCAGCCGCGCGCAGTCCAGCATCGAACCGTTCGAGGCGGTGGCGGGGCAGCTGGTCGCGCACGTGGAGGCGCTCAGCCGGCCGGCCGCGGACTGACCTGTCGGCCGCGTGAACCGCATCGCAGCGGAGCCCGAGCGCTTCCATCGCTTCGCGGATCAGGCGCCACCTGGGGTCGATGCGAAGATGTCGAGCCCGAGCGAATGGGAGAGGAATCGTGCCGCCCGCTGCCCCCGCACGCTGTTGCCGGCAGGGTCGAGGCGCGGTGAGAAGGTTCCGAGGCCGCCTTTGCCCGGTGCGACCGTGACGATACCGCCCGAGACACCGCTCTTCGCTGGGATGCCCACTTCGAACAGCCAGTCGCCGGAGAACTCGTAGAGTCCGCTCGTCGCCATCACGGCGAGCGTGTCACGGCAGACGGAGGCATCGATGACCTTCTCCCGGGTGATCGGGTTGACACCTCCATTGGCGAGAGTGGCGGCCATGACCGCCAGGTCCTCGGCGGTCACGAGGAGTGAGCACTGTCTCGTGTAGACGTCGGTCGCCTGAATCGGGTCGACGTGCATACGCCCATAACTTTGCAGGAGCCGGGCGATCGCCATGTTGCGCTGGTTGGTGGCCGACTCCGATGCGTAGACCTTTTCGTCGAGCTCCAGCCGTCGCCCGGCGAAGCGGGAGAGTCCCCGTTGCACGAAGTCCCACTTCTCTGCCGCCGTCGAGCCGGGCGCCAGACTCGTCGTCGTGATCGCACCCGCGTTCACGAGGGGATTCCTGGGGTCGCCGTCGCTCAGTTCCAGGGCCATGACCGAGTTGAACGGGAGGCCCGTGTTGTTCACGCCGACGCGGCGCGACACCTCCGAGTGCCCCAGTTCATGACAGACCAGGGCGAACACGAACACCTTGGAGATCGACTGGATCGAGAAGGGGTGGGTGGAGTCGCCCACGCTCGTCGTTTGGCCCCCGACCCCGCACACGCTGATGCCGAAGAGGGCCGGGTCGGCTTCACCGAGGGAGGGGATGTAGTCGGCGACCTTCCCGTCGTCCAGGCCGCGGTAGCGTTCGTGGGCGGTTTCGATGAGTGCGTGGACTCGTTCGACCTCGGGAAGCGTGCCCGTGGAGACCACATTCTCCTGCTCGGGCACTTCGTCCGAATGGACGGCGTCGGTGGAGAAGTCGGGCAGCGGAGTCTGTCGTTCGAGGTAGGCCATCGGGTCCTCCGTCGTGATCGCCTGAGGGCGCCCCCCGGCGCCCCTGCAGGCTCATGATAGGCACCCACTGCGCGGAAGGGCATGGCCCTTCACCGGACGTAGCCGCCCTCCCCGGGCGCCGGGCGCCCGGCAGCGATAACACTCCTTGTGCTGCCCCAACCGACGGCAGCGCTCGTTCCGTAGCGCATGCGGCGGCGCCGCCGCATCCTGGATCCACAACGATCCACGACAACGACGCCGCAGTGTCCGCACGCCGTCCCCGCATCGCCGCGGAGGCCGGACCCGCATCGGACACCGTCCCGCTCGTTCGTCTCCACAGCCTCCAGGAACGGGTTCGACATGCTGGAATCAGATCACCGCGACGGCATCGCCATATCGTTGCGATCCGTCGTGAAACGCTACGGCGAGCACACCGTCATCGACGACGTGTCGCTCTCCGTCCGGGAGGGCGAGGTCGTCGCGATCATCGGCCCGAGCGGCGCGGGCAAGAGCACGCTGCTGCGCTGCATCAACCTCCTCGAGGTGCCGGACAGCGGCTGCGTCACCGTAGAGGGTACGCAGATCGACGCCGGCTCGGAGATCAAGCGCAAGCAACTCCAGACGCTGCGCCGCGATGTCGGGATGGTGTTCCAGTCGTTCAACCTGTTCCCGCACATGACCGTGCTGCGCAACGTCAGCCTGGCGCAGGAGCGGGTGCTCGGCCGCAGCCGCGCCGAGGCCGACGCCCGGTCGACGGCGCTGCTGGAGCGGGTCGGCCTCGCCGACAAGGCGGGCCAGTTCCCCGGCCGCTGCTCGGGCGGCCAGCAGCAGCGCATCGCGATCGCCCGGGCGCTCGCGCTCGACCCGCACGTCATGCTCTTCGACGAGCCGACCTCCGCGCTCGACCCCGAGGTCGGGCTCGAGGTCCTGGCGGTGATGCGGGAGCTCGCGAAGTCCGGGATGACGATGGTCGTCGTCACGCACGAGATGCAGTTCGCGCGCGACGTCTCCGACCGGGTCGTCGTGATGGCGAAGGGCGCCATCCTCGAGCAGGGCGAGCCGGAGCAGGTGTTCACCGCGCCCGGCACCGAGCGGACCCGCCAGTTCCTGCGCGCGGTCCTGGAGCGCTGACATGGACCACCTCGCCGTCGTCGTCCAGGGCGTCCAGATGACGCTGCTGGTGACCGTGTGCTCGTTCGCCATCGGCGCCGTCGGCGGCGTCCCGCTCGTCCTCGCCCGCCGCTCGCGGTTCGCGTGGCTGCGCTTCGCCGCCCGCGCCGTCATCGAGATCGTCCGCGGCATCCCTCCGCTGGTGTGGCTGTTCATCCTGTACTTCGGGATCGGCAGCGGCGCGATCAAGCTCGACCCGTTCACCGCCGCGATCATCGCCTTCGGGGTGGTCACCTCCGCCTACCTGGCGGAGATCTACCGCGGCGGCCTCACCGCGATCAGCGACGGCCAGTGGGAGGCGAGCGACGCCCTCGGGATGTCCCGCTCGGCCACCCTGGCCACCGTGATCGGGCCGCAGGTGCTCCGGGTGTCCATCCCCGCCGCCGCGACCTACGCGATCGGGCTGCTCAAGGACTCCTCCATCGCGTCGGTGATCGGCGTGCAGGACATCGTCTTCTTCGCCGGCCAGGACGCCAGCCAGACAGCCGACGGCATCGTGCCGTTCCTCTGGGCGGCCGGCCTCTACATCGCCATGACCATCCCCTGCGCCTGGCTGACCCGGCGCCTCGACACCACGCTCCGGAAGAGGGTCGCACGATGAATCTCGTACAGGACTGGATCCAGTTCTGGCCGCAGCTGCTCGGCGGCCTCGGGGTGAGCCTGCGCCTCACCGGCGCCATCCTGGCCGTCGGGCTGCCGGCCGGCCTGCTGCTCGCGCTCGGCGCCGGCGTGCGCAACCGGGCGCTGCGGGTGACGACCATCGTCATCGTGGAGATCGGCCGCGGCACGCCCGCGCTGGTCGTGCTGCAGCTCGTCTACTTCGGCCTCCCGACGGTGGGCGTCACCTTCGGCTCGTTCGCCGCCTCGGTCATCGCGCTCGGCCTGACCACCGCCGCCTACACCAGCGAGATCATCCGGGGCGGCCTCCAGGCGGTGCCCGAGTCCGAGGTGGAGGCGGCCGACGCGCTCGGCCTCAGCCGGCTGGACGTGCTGCGCTACGTGGTCATCCCGCAAGGTCTCCGGATCGCGATCCCGCCGCTGGTCGGCTTCTCGATCATGATCTTCCAGGCGACCTCGCTCGCGTACACGATCGCGGTGCCGGAGCTGATGTCGCAGGCCTACTCCATCGGCTCCACCACCTTCCGCTACCTAAGCATCCTCACCCTGGCCGGTCTCCTCTACGCGGCCATCACGATCCCGGCGAGCTGGTTGAGCGCGCGTGTCGAGAAAGCCCTGGCGCCCCATCGCGCGCCGGTCCCCACCCCCTGAAGGAGCAGCACCATGCCACACCGCAGTCGCACAGCCGGCGTCGTCACAGCCGCAGCCCTCGTCGTCCTCGCCACCGCCCTCACCGGGTGCTCGGCGTCCGGCAGCACCGGCGTCGCCGCCGGCTGCAAGCCGAAGGACACGTTCAGCACCATCACCAAGGGGACGCTGACCGTCACCCTGTCCGCCCTCCCGCCGTTCATCACGTCGCAGGGCACCTCCCTCGGCGGGATCGACGGCGACATCCTCAACGCGTTCGCCAAGGAGGAGTGCGTGACGGTCACCGCGACCCCGGTCGCGACCGCCGCGGTCATCCCCGCCGTGCAGACCGGACGCTCGGACGTCGCCGCCGGCTCCTGGTGGCGGTCGGCCTCCCGCGCCAAGATCGTCGGCCTGACCGAGCCGGTGTACCTCGACCAGATGGCTCTGGTCTCGAAGGAGGGTTACGACACCGTGCCCGCGCTGAAGGGCAAGACCGTCGGCACGGTCGACGGCGACCTCTGGGTCGGCGAGGCGAAGGCCTACTTCGGCGACGACCTCAAGATCTACAAGTCGACGACCGACATGTACCAGGACCTCAAGGCCGGCCGCCTCCAGGTCGCGATGGACAGCTTCGGCTCCGGATCGTTCAACGCCCCGAACCTGAAGGTGAAGGTCGCCAAGCCGGACCCGGTGATCGGCGCCTCCCTCCAGCCGCCGCAGACCACCTTCCCGATCTCCTTCGACAACCCGGCACTGCTGAAGGCCCTCGACGGCTTCATCGCCACGATCAAGGCGAACGGGCAGCTGGCGAAGATCCTCCAGTCGCACGGGCTGCCCGGCTCGGCCGCGAACACGGGAGCGCCGCGGCTGATCAGCTGACCGCTCTCACTCCTCGCCGGCCAGCACAGACCGGGCCAGCACAGACCGGCGGCGGGCGATGCGACCTCGACACCGTCGCCCGCCGCCTTCCACACCCCTGCCCACCATCGCCACGAAAGGGATCCGATGAACTCCGAAATCGAGTACGCCCCCACAAGGACTTCCCCTCACGAGAGCCTGCGCGCGAACCCCCACTGGCGCGCCCTGCGGCAGGCCGCGATCGACCTGCAGCAACTCCAGGTGAAGGACGGTTCGCTCGACGATCTGGCCAGCCGGACGTGGGCGACGGAACTGGTGCGCACCCTCCGCGCGTCCATCGCGGCGCTCGCACCCCTGTTCCCGCACGAGGCGGCGTACCTGGCCGCGCTGGACGAGGACTTCGCCCGGTGGTCGGACGAGGGCTTCGGCGTGCCGGACTTCCGCGCATCCCTCGTCGCCTTCCAGCCGCAGCGGAACCGCGTCGACGGCCTCGCTCACCTGGTCGTGTTCCCGATGTACACGCAGAACGGCAGCGCCAACCGGTTCGTGGAGGCCGTGCTGGTCGAGGTCATCTGGCCCGACTTCATCGGCGAACTGGAGGAGCAGTACACGAACGCGCTGTTCGTGCCGCTGTCGTTCATCGACTTCACCCCGGGCTACGACACGAACTCCGCGGTCCTGTTCCCGGAGAGCGTCGCCGTGGCGGAGATCCCGACGTTCACGTGGGGTGCGATCTTCCAGGACCGGGAGGCCGCCCGCTACCCCCGGGTCGTGCGCGCCGCCGCGGAGATCACGAAACTGGAGCTGCCGGCGGACGCCGCCCTCATGCTGGAGGACCAGCGGCTCACGGAGGAGACCTTCGTGATGTGGGACCTCATCCACGACCGCTCCCACATGCGCGGCGACCTGCCCTTCGACCCGTTCATGATCAAACAGCGCATGCCGTTCTTCCTCTACTCCCTGGAAGAACTCCGCTGCGACCTCACCGCGTTCCGGGAGTCCGTCCGGCTGCAACGCCAGCTCGGCGCCCTGCCGGAGTCGGAACTGTCGGACCCGCAACGGCAGATCCGCGACCACGCCAAACTGGTGCAGTACGCGGTGATCTTCGACCGGATCTTCCGGTTCGCGATCACCGGCAGCCGGATCCGCAACTACGACGGCCTCGGCGGACAGCTCCTGTTCGCCTGGCTGCACCAGCACAACGTCCTGCACTGGACCGACACCCAACTCACCATCGACTGGGATCAGGTCCCCGACGTGGTCGTGGCGCTCTCGGACCGGATCAACGACCTGTACTGGAGGTCCATCGACCGGCCCAAGGTCGCGCACTGGCTCGCCGCCTACGACATGCTCACCCAAACGCTGACCCCGAACCCGGCGTCGGTGTGGGCACGCGGCCTGTCGGATGAGGTGCTGGCCGGACCACCGAAGGGATACACCGACGCGGTGCTGGACGACGAGTTCCCGCTCTCCATGTTCTACGAAGCGCTGAACAAGAAGATGACCGCCGTCATCGAATCCACCTCCGGGATCACCGGCGAGAGCGACGTCTGATCCCTGGAACATTCGTGCCGAATGTCGCCTTTCGCGAGCCGAGAGTCGACATTCGGCACGAATGTGCGTGGGTCAGCCCGCCGCCGCGACGCGCTGCGCGAGGTACTCGACCTCCGCGACGCGGCGGCGCTGGGCGCCCGGCGCGGACAGTCCGGCCCGCTCGTCGACCAGCCCGCGCACCGTCTCCGCGAGCGCCGCCACCGCTTCCGCGGCGAGCGCGCTCTCGTGCTCCGCCCGGTGCAGCGCCAGCACGTGCCGGCGCAGGCCCGGCTCGAGGGTCAGCAGCCGCGTACCGTCCCCCGGCAGCGCCGACAGCGCCGGCACGAGGGCGATGCCGATGCCCGCCTGGACCATCCCGCGCACCGAGTCCGCGCGGGCGCCGCGCATCGCGACGAGCGGGTCGAATCCCGCTCCCCCGCACAGGCGCACCAGGCAGTTGTCGCCGGCCGAGCCCTCGCGCGTGGAGACCCAGGTCTCGGCGGCCAGGTCCTCGATCGCGACGGTCCCGGCCCCGGCGAGGGCGTGCCCGTCCGGCACCATCAGGAAGAGCTCCTCGTCCAGCAGCGGTGTCGCCGTCGCGGCGGAGGGCCAGCGTTGCGGCACCAGGTCGTACTCGTAGACGACCGCCACCTCCAGCAGCGCGTCGCGCAGCTTGGCCACGAGCTCGTCCGGCTCGCCCTCGTCCAGGGCGAGGTCGACGTTCGGGTGCGACCGGCGGTAGTCCGCCAGGCTGCACGGCAGCAGCCGCTCGTTCACCGCCGCGAAGCCGCCGATGCGGAGCCGGCCGAAGCCTCCGGAGGAGAGGCCCCGCATGTCGTCCTCCAGCGCGCCGAGCGCCATCAGGATGTCGTGGGCGCGCTCGGCGAGGAAGAGCGCCGCCGCCGTCGGCCGGATGCTGTGCGCGTCCCGCTCGAACAGGGTCGCCCGCAGGCTGTGCTCCAGCGCCGCGACCTGCTGCGAGACCGCGGACCCGGTGTAGCCGATCTGGCGCGCGGCGTCCGCGAACGAGCCGGTGCGGACGACGACGGACAGGGTGCGGAGGTGGACCGGGTTGAGCATGGTCGTCAGGTTCCGTCGGGGGACGCCGCGGCGAGCGCGCTGACCGGAGCGGCGAGCAGCCGCTCCACGTCGACGCGGCCGCCCGCCGCCGCGAAGTCGCGCTCGACGGCCTCGCGCAGCGCCGGGTCGGCCAGGTAGTCCGCCATCGTCGCCGCGAGCCCGAACGCGCTGTCGATGACGGCGGCGTCGCCGAGCGGGCTGATCGACTGGCGGCCGAACGGCGCGGTGTGCATGACGATCGGCTTCGGCGAGATGCTGACGGTGGGGTGGATCGAGGGCCGCCGGAGGCTCACGTTGCCGAGGTCGGTCGACCAGCCGCCGCCGACGAGTCCGGGCGGATCGAGCACGATCCTGCGGCCGCGTGCGGACAGGTGGGTGAAGTAGCGGGCGGCGAGCACGGCGTTGCTGCGCACCGGGAGGTAGGCCGGGAACGGATCCCAGCCCACCTCCACCCGGGTGCCGGAGGCGAGCGCGGCGCCGTCGAGGATGTTCTGGACGCGCGCGGACAGCTCCACCAGCCCGTCGAGGGTCTCCGAGCGCACTTCGACGGTCAGGCTCGCGGTCGCGGGGACGACGTTGGTGGCGGACCCGCCGTTGGTGATGATGGCGTGCAGCCGGTCGGTGGCCGGGATGTGCTGACGCAGCGCGGCGACGCCCTGATACGCCGCGACGACGGCGTCCAGCGCGTTGCGGCCTTCGTGGGGAGCGGAGGAGGCGTGCGCCGCGACGCCGTGGAAGGTCGCCTCCACGTCGCGCACGGCGAGGGAGGTGAACGACGCCACCTCGTCCGGCCCGGTGAACGGGTGCACCATGACGACGGCGTCGATGTCGTCGAACGCGCCGGCGCGCTCCAGCACCTCCTTGCCTGCGCCGTTCTCCTCGGCCGGCGTCCCGAGCAGCACGACGGAGCCGCCCAGCTCCGCCAGCTGCGCGCTCACCCCGAGGAAGGCTCCGACCGCCGCGGCGCAGATGACGTTGTGCCCGCAGCCGTGGCCGACCTCGGGCAGCGCGTCGTACTCGGCGAGCACCGCGATCCGCGGGCCGCCCGCACCGGCCTGGACACGCAGCGCGGTCGGCATCCCGAACACGCCGACGGTCGGCGCGAACCCGTGCCTGCGGAGGAACTCGGCCACGACGGCGGCCGAGCGGTGCTCCTCGAACCCGACTTCGGGCGTCGCGTGGATGCAGTGGCTGAGCCCGATCAGGTCGGGCCGGGCCCGGCCGATCGCGTGCTCGACGGCCCGGAGGACGTGGCCGGGGGCGCCGGTGGTACGGGGCGCCGCGGCCGCCGGGGTGTCGGCGTGGGAGCGTTCAGGTGACATCGTCGTCGACTCGATTCAGGGGCGAGGGTTGAAGCTTTTTCTTACGATAACTCGTAGACTGTCTTAAGTACAACTAATCATGGAAGAATGTGCGCATGACGGACAACCCACTCCCGGACGTCCCTCGCCTGCGCCTGCTCAGCGAGGTCGCGCGGCAGGGCTCGCTGGCCGGGGCGGCGCGGACGATCGGCATCAGCTCCTCCGCGGTCTCGCAGCAGATCAGCATCCTCGAGCGGGAGGCGGGCGTGAAGCTGCTCGACCGCTCCCCGCGCGGCGTCGGCCTCACCGGCGCCGGCGAGATCCTGGTCGAGCACGCCCGCCGCATCCTCCGGCTGCTGGAGGCCACCCGCGCCGAGATGGACCAGCTCAGCGGCGAGCTGGCCGGCCGGGTGCGCATCGGCGCCATCCCGTCGGTCGCCCGCTTCGTGCTGCTCCCGGTCGCCGAGAGCCTGGCCTCCGACGCCCCCGACATCGAGCTGACCGTCAACGTCATCGAGCCGGCGGAGAGCATCGAGCTGCTGCTCGGCGGTGCGCTCGACGTCGCGATCATCGACCTCTACGACAACGTGCCGATGGCCTTCCCCGACTACCTGCACACGACCGAGCTGCTGCGGGAGCCGCTCGTGCTGGTTGCACCGCCCACCTTCGACATGCCGTCGAAGGTGCGGCTGGCCGATCTCAAGAACGAGGCGTGGGTGATGCCCGACGAGCTCGGCGCGTGCGGGCAGGCGGTGCGCTTCGCGTGCCGGTCGGAGGGCTTCGAGCCGAACGTGCGCTGGCACACCGCGGACCTCCTGCTCCTGGTCGAGTCGATCTCGCGCGGCCGCGGCGTCTCGGTGCTGCCGCCGCTCTCGATCGACCGCGGCGTCGCCCCGGTGAGCATCCACTCGCTGGACCGGCCCCACCTCGGCCGCCGGGTCCTCGCGGTGACGCGGGCGGCGGACGAACGCCGGCCGATCGTCCGCGCGGTGCTGGACGAGATCCGCCAGGCGGCGGCGACGCAGAAGGCCGTGATCGAGGCGGCCGCCACGGCCGGGAACTGACCGGCGCGGCGCAGCCGAAGGATCCCTGGCGGCAGCACCAGCGACCGCCGCGCTCGGAACCGTGCGCTCGCTCCCGGCGACTCGCACACTGGTGATCGAACCCCATCACCGGCTTTCCGAGGAGAACACCATGACCGCCGAACGACTCATCGCACAGGTCCCTGGCCACTGGCAGGTGCCCGGCCACTTCACCATCAACCACAGCCACGGCATCCGGGTCGGCGACATGATCTGGGTCGGCGGGCAGGAGGACCTGGACGAGCACGGCAACGTGCGGCACCCCGGCGACATCGAGGCCCAGTGCCACGCCGTGATGCAGTCGCTCCAGGCGGTCATCGAGGACCTCGGCGGGACGATGGGCGACGTGGTCCAGTTCAACACGTTCTACTCGGGCGAGCTCAGCGTCGAGGAGTGGCAGCGCACCTACGACATCCGGTTCAGCTACTTCCCGAAGCCCGGCCCGACCGCGACCGGCATCCTGATCGGCAAGGAGCTGAACATCCCCGGCATCCGGGTGGAGGTCAACGCCGTCGCCGTCGTCGGCAGCGCCGCGCGGGACACCGCGCGCCCGGCCGCCACCGCGGTGACCGCATGACCGCGCGCACCCTCGGCGTCATCCTCTGCGACCTCGACTCCTACGCGGTCGACGACATCGACTGCGTCGTGCCGGGCGCGCCCGCGATCAGCGCCAACCCGGTCGGCTTCTTCGAGAACCCGGCGAGCTGGCCGGGGATCCCGGTGTCCTACGCTGTCGCGCGCGGCGCCCGGGTGGAGCGGCTGGTCGCGGGCGACCCCGCCGCGATCGACGCCTTCTGGCGCGCCAGGGAGCGGCTGGCGCACTGCTCGCTGATCATCACCGACTGCGGGTTCTTCTACTACGCGCGGCAGTCCGGCCTCCCGGCCGCGAACACCCTCACGAGCAGCCTGGACCTCCTGCCGATCGCCGCCACCCTGACGAGCGGGCGGATCGGCGTGCTCACGGTGTCCGCGCCGCTCGCCGCCCGGATGCTGGCGTCCGACCCGCTCTCCCCGCGGCTGACGATCGTCGGGCTGGAGGACCAGCCGGGCTGGGACGGCATCCTGACCGACGACCACGCCTACGGCAACGGCTGGGACCTCGACACCCTGCGCGCCGGTGTGGAGGCCGTGCTCGAACGCGAGTGCGCTCCGGGCGGCCGGCTGGCCGAGGTCGGCGCGCTGGTGCTGGAGTGCACGCTGCTGCCGGAGTTCCGGCGGACGATCGCGCAGTACACGGCGGCGCCGATCCTCGACATCGCGTCGTTCGCGCTCAGCGCGCTCGGAGCCGGGTTCGACGCGGGAGCCGGGTTCGACGCGGGGCGTCAGCCGGGTTCCTGAGAGCCGCCCGTGCGTCATGTTTCGCCGCGTGACGCCCTCCGGTGACCGCGCCCCCGGTCCCGCCTACACTCGCTGCAACGTCGTGCACCGCGCACGGCCGCACCGACCGTGAGAAGGACATCGTGACCCGTCAGCCCAGCCCCACCGCGAAGGACGCCCTGCTCCGGGCCGCCTCCGGGCAGGGCGCGGACATGTTCGACGACGGTTACGCCCTCCACCCGATCGCGCGCCAGGCCGCGATCGCCACCCCGTCGCACTGGGCCGACCTCTTCGTCGTCTCCGTGGACGCGGACGGCTGGGTCGAGCTCGCCGACCTCGACGGAGGCAGCGTCCGGTGCTGGCACTACGACGACCTGCGCGACCTGCTCGCGCCGGGGGCGCCCGTCGCCGTCCACACGCTCTACGGCGTGCTCGCGGCCGGCGACGAACTGCTCAATGTCAGCCTCGCGCGGGGCTGAGCCGGCGCACCAGGGCTACGACGCCATCATCGGCTTCATGGACGCCATCATCGCGTCGCACGCGTCCGCGCAGTTCCTGCAGACCTGAGCGCACATCGTCGCCGAGGCGCTGTCGCCCATCGCCGAGCAGTCGTCGGCGCAGGCCCGGCACATCATCGACGTGGCCTGCAGCATCGCCATCATCGCGGCCATGTCGCCGTCGTTCATCGGCATGGGGCGCAGCATCATGCGCATCATCGTGTTGCACATCTCGGCGCAGCTCATGCACATCGCCGACCCGGACATGCCCTCCATCGACATCGAGCCGGCGCACATCGTGCACGCCTGCTCGCACGCCGAGCACGCCTCGATACATCGCTGCATCATCGCCATGTCCATGCCCGCCATCGGCCCCTGGGCCGACTCGCTCATCATGGACATCATTCCGCTCATGTCATCCATCGCACATACCAGCCTCCCGTCGGCACGGGAGGCCGGCCGCCTCGATGGACCGTGCGCGACACCCGCAAGGATAGGAGGGTGCGCGCGAGCCCACAAGCTAGTCGAGCGGGTCCTCCGACCCCGCCGGAAGCCGCACGCTACCCGCCGGTCCCCGGTCAGGCAACCCGGTTCGCCTGCGCCCTGCTGGGCGTAGCGTGCGTGACGGCGGCCCCCCCACCGCCGTCAGCCATCGCAGCCCACGAAGGAGAACGACGATGACCGAGCGCGATCCCCGCAGCACCGACCCGGACGACCTGCCCGACGGCTCCGGCACGCAGTCCGAGGACCCGGACGACGGCGCCGACACCGCCTCGGGCGGCGGCGCGGACGACCGCTGAGCCGGCGCCATGACCGACGAGCCCGCTGACCTGAAGCGACGCGGCGGCTGGCTGCCGCAGGACCAGGACGAGCTGGAGGCCTGGCTGGACGGCCGGGTCGACCGGCTCGGCGACGACGACACCGCGCCGTTCCGCCACCCGGTGATCCAGGAGTTCGCCGACCTCATCGACTCCGACGCGATCGTGCGGATGTACGTCACCCGGATGATCGAGGAGGTGCCGAAGACCCGGCAGTACAGCTCGCGGCACATCGAGAGCGTGAGCCAGCTGCTCCGGCTCATCGACGACGTGCTGGCGAGCGCCCCCGAGTTCAGCGAGGGGGCGATGGTGACGACGCCGCTCACCGGCATCCTGGACTGGACGATGGGCACCACCGCGGGGATGGCGGCGTACCGCGACCCCCGCGTCAACGCCATCCTGAAGCGGATCCTCGACGCCTGGGCCGCCTTCCTGGACAGCCCGGACTCCCTGTACGTGCTCAACGACTCCCCCGAGGGCTGGATGTCGGAGACGGCGCGGGAGGTGGTCGGCATCGATCAGTTCGAGCACGACCCCGCCGACCCGCACTGGGGCTTCACCTCCTGGAACGACTTCTTCACCCGCCGGCTGAAGGAGGGCGCGCGGCCGGTCGCCGACCCCGACGACGACGCGGTGATCGTCAGCGCCTGCGAGTCCACCCCGTACCGGATCAGCCGGGACGTCGCCCGGCACAGCGAGTTCTGGATCAAGAGCCAGCCGTACTCGCTGCAGGACCTGCTCGCGAACGACGAGGCGGTGGACCGGTTCGTCGGCGGCACGGTCTACCAGGGCTTCCTCAGCGCCCTGAACTACCACCGCTGGCACAGCCCCGTCGCCGGGACGATCGTCCGCGCCTACGTCCAGCCCGGCACGTACTTCTCGGAAGCGGACTCGGAGGGCGCCGAGGCGGTGGAGGCGATGGCATCGCAGGGCTACCTCGCCCACGTGGCCGCCCGGGCGATCATCCTCATCCAGGCCGACAACCCGGCGATCGGCCTGGTCGCGGTGGTCCCGGTGGGCATGGTGGAGGTCTCGTCGTGCGTGATCGGCGACGACATCGTCCCGGGACGCCACGTGGCGAAGGGCGACGACCTCGGCTGCTTCCAGTTCGGCGGGTCGACCGAATGCCTGGTGTTCCAGCCCGGCGTCGTCCAGGAGTTCGCGCTCGGCGCGATCCCGGAACACGGCCCGGCGGCCTCCGTGCTGAAGGTGCGGTCGCGGCTCGCGGTCGCGAGAGACGCTCGGGCGGGATAGCGCCGGCGGGAGAGCGCCGGTGGGAGAGCGCGACCGGCTCAGCGCCGCGCCGCGCGGCCGCCCACTGCGCCCAGCGCGGCCGCGGCGACGGCCGCGCCCGCGGCGCCGAGCGCCCGCCGGTTGCGCGACGCCCACGCCTGGGCGCTCCGCGCCTTCGCCCGGTCGTCGAACGGCCCGTGCGCGCCGTGGTCGACGTCCCGGTCGGCGGGCTCCCACAGGTTCGCGGGCTGGTCGGCGGGTCTCGGCTCGCCGGTCTGCTGGGACGCGTAGCCGGTCCGGGCGAGGTAGCGGTCGAGGAGGCCCGGGATGAGCCGGTTGCCGATGATGGCCTTCACTGTGGAGGCCCCCACCCAATACGCCCGGCGCGGCCGCACGGCCGCCTGGACGATCGTGCGGGCCGCGACCTCCGGCTGGAAGATCGGCGGCACCGGCTGGGCCTGGTCCGGCAGGCGGGACAGCAGCCAGCGGAACTGCGGGGTGTTCATCGCCGGCAGGTGCACCATCGTGATCGCGACGGCGCTGTGGTCGTGCAGCAGCTCGGTGCGCACCGACTCCGTGAAGCCGACGATCGCGTGCTTGGCGCCGCAGTACGCCGACTGCAGCGGGATGCCGCGGTATGCCAGCGCGGAGCCGATCTGCACGATCACCCCGCGGCCGGCCGGCCGCATCCGGCGCAGCGCCGCCATCGTGCCGTACACGAAGCCCAGGTAGGTCACCTCCGTCGTCCGGCGGAACTCCTCCGGCGCGATCCGCCCGAACTCGGCGAAGACGGACGAGAAGGCGCAGTTCACCCAGACGTCGATCCGCCCCCACTCGGAGACGACGCGCTCGGCCGCCGCCTCGACCGCGTGCGGGTCGGCGACATCCACCGGCACGGTGAGCGCGCGACCCCCCGCCGCGCGCACGTCTGCCGCCGCAGCCTCCAGCCCCGCCTCGCCGCGGGCCAGCAGCGCGACGCTCGCCCCGCGCCGCCCGAACTCGACGGCGGTCGCGCGGCCCACCCCTCCGCTGGCGCCGGTCACGACGACGACGGCGCCCTCCAGCCTCTCGATGCGGCTCATCCCGTGCTCCTTCCGGCTCGGCGGTCCGGTCGGCGTCCGGTCCATCGCCGATGCTCCGCGTCCCCTCCGAATCCCGTCAACCCCTTGCGTTCCCCCGGGGACGGGCATTGCATCCGAAGCAGTCGGGACGAACCGAAGGAGGGCACGAACATGACCGTCAAGCTCAACCGGAAGGCCCTCGACCACGCCCGCGGCCTGGTCGAGAAGGGCACCGTGGTCCGCGACGAGCGGGACGACTGGAGCGAGGACGCGCCGAGCGCGGACGCCGAGAACGCGTTCATCGAGAAGCACGGCTGGGAGCAGTACGCGCTCTGGCACCTGGGCGAGGACGCCGAGAAGAACGAGGAGACCAAGGGGCGCTACAGCTTCCCGTACGGCGACTTCGCGAAGGTCCACCGCTGCGCTGTCATCTCGCTGGAGAGCCGCGCGGCCCAGAACGACCACGACGACATCGCCCGGGCCTCCAAGAAGCTGCTCGAGCAGGTCGACGGCGAGTGAGGCCGCGGTGCGACCCAGGAAAGCCGTGCGAACCGGGAAAGCGGCGCTGAGCAGGATCGCGCCCCGGGCCGTCCGGCGGCGCCCGGGCGGCCCCGTCCAGGGCATCGACCGCCTCGTCAGGAACGTCGAGACCGGGAGGTTCGAGCGCTCGCTCTCCGCCCTGACGGCCGGAGGCGCAGTGGTGACCGCCGCCGAGATCTATTTCGAGCACGACAAGGCGAGCTTCGGCAACCGCTGGATGTGGGCTCCGGTGATCCTGGGACCGATCGGCGCTGTCGCCGGGGTGGCCGGGTTCTTCAGCAGGACCGCCGCCAAGACGGCGCTCCCGATCGCGTCGGCCACGATCGTGGCGAACGGCCTGCAGGGCGTCTGGCTGCACGCCCGCGGCATCGGCCAGAAGCCGGGCGGCTGGCGCAACCTGCGCTACAACCTCGAGATGGGACCGCCGCTGCTCGCTCCCCTGCTCGTCACCCTGGTCGGCGGGATGGGGCTCCTGGCGGCGATCCTGAGGCGCGAGAAGTGACGGCCGCGGATCAGGGCGAGGTCGCGGGCGACCGGGTGCCCGAGCGCTTCCCCGGGTTCCATGTGCTCGACCAGGCGCCGGCGTGGGACGAGACGACCCGCGCCGTCGTGCTCGACCGCATCGGCCGGCCGCCGGACATCCGGTTCTTCGACGCCGCGGAGGAGGGCGCCGCGACGGCGCTGTTCGACCGGCTGCTCGACCAGCATCCCGGCGACCGCCTCGTGCCGGTGACCGCGATGGTGGACGCCCGGCTCGCCGAGAAGGAGACCGACGGCTGGCACTACGACTCGATGCCGGACGACGGGGTCGCGTGGCGGACGAGCCTGGCCGCGCTCGACGCGGAGGCCCACGCGCGCCACGGCCGGGCCTTCGCCGCGTGCCAGGAGGACGACCAGGTCGCCCTCCTGGCCAGTATCAAGGACGGCGACGGCGACTGGCGCGGCTTCCACCGCGAGCGCCTCTGGAGCCTGTGGACCCGGTACGCGTGCACCGCCTTCTACAGCCACCCCGCGGCGTGGGACGAGATCGGCTTCGCGGGTCCGGCGTACCCGCGCGGCTACAAGAACCTGGGGGTCGACCGCCGCGAGCCGTTCGAGGTGGCCGACGCGCGGCCCGGAGACCTTCCGCAGGCCGGTTCGGGGACGAAGGCGGAGCCGGCCCCGCACGCGGAGCCGGGGACGACGCTGCGGGCGGGAGGCTCATGAACACCGTCCGCGACCGCAACGACTCCGCCTGGCTGCTGACCGCCGACGGCTCCCGCGCCGAGCCGCGCCTCACCGAGCAGATGCGGCGCTATGCCGACAGCGACGAGGTGGACATCGCCATCGTCGGCTGCGGCGCCGGCGGATCCGTGCTGCTGCAGCGCCTGGCCCGCGCCGGCTGGGACGCCGTCGCCTTCGACGCCGGCCCGTTCTGGGACCCGGCGCGCGACTGGGTGAGCGACGAGGCCGGCTCCCACCACCTCTACTGGACCGAGCCGCGGCAGATCGGCGGCGCCGACCCGGTTCCGCTGGGGTCGAACAACTCGGGCCGCGGCGTCGGCGGGTCGATGGTGCACTACGCCGGCTACGTCCCGCGCTTCCACCCGAGCGACTTCCACACTTTCAGCGCCGACGGCGTCGGTGCGGACTGGCCGCTGGAGTATCCCGAGCTCGCGCCGTACTACGACGACATCGAGAACGAGCTGCCCGTCGCCGGCGAGGACTGGCCGTGGGGCGACCCGCACCGCTATCCGCACCGGCCGCACCCGGTGTCGGGCAACGGCGAGACCTTCCTGCGCGGCGCGTACGCGGCGGGCATCGAGGCCAAGGTCGGCCCGGTGGCGATCACGAACGGCCGGTTCGGGCACCGGCCGCACTGCGTCTACCGCGGATTCTGCCTGCAGGGCTGCAAGGTGAACGCCAAGGCGTCGCCGCTCATCACCCACATCCCCGACGCGCTCGCCCACGGCGCCGAGGTGCGCGCCGACAGCATGGTCACCTCCGTCGAGGTCGATCAGTTCACCGGCCGGGCGACCGGGGTGCACTACGTGAAGGACGGCGTACCGCGCTTCCAGAAGGCCCGGATGGTCGCGATCGCCGGCTACTCGATCGAGACGCCGCGCCTGCTGCTCAACTCGGCGTCCGCGCGCTTCCCGGACGGGCTCTGCAACGACTTCGACCTCGTCGGCCGCTACCTCATGGTGCAGGGCGCGCCGCAGACCGCCGGCCGGTTCGAGCAGGAGATCCGGATGTGGAAGGCGCCGCCGCCCGAGGTGAGCACCGAGGAGTTCTACGAGACCGACCCGGGCAAGCCGTACAAGCGCGGGTACTCCATCCAGACCGTCTCGCCGCTGCCGATCACCTGGGCCGAGCACGTCATGGCGCAGGGGCACTGGGGCGCGGACCTCCGCCGCTACATGTCCGACTACGTGCACTGGGCGTGCCTCGGCGCGCTCTGCGAGTTCCTGCCGCGGGCGGAGAACCGGGTCACGCTGGCCGACGAGAAGGACCGCTACGGCCTCCCGATCGCCCACTTCGCCTACGCGCAGTGCGACAACGACCGCGCGCTGGCGAAGGCCGCGCAGGCCACGATGGAACGCATCCTGGAGGCCGCGGGCGCCCAGGAGACCATGACCGTCCAGCGCTACGCCCACCTCGTCGGCGGCGCACGCATGGGCGCGGACGAGACGCAAGGGGTTGTCGACGCGGACTGCCGGACGTTCGCTGTCCCCAACCTGCTCATCACCGACGGGAGCGTGCTGCCCACGCAGGGCAGCGCCAACCCCGCCCTCACCATCATGGCGGTGGCCGCCCGGGCGGCGGACCGTCTCATCCAGCGTCCCGAAGACTGAAGGAGAGAGACACATGGCGACGACAGTCAGCGAGTTCGTGATCGGACGACTGCGGGAGTGGGGCGTGCGGCGGGTGTTCGCGTTCCCCGGCGACGGGATCGGCGAGTTCGACGGGATGCTCGGCAAGGCCGAGCGGGCCGGCGAGGGGCTGGAGTACATCCGGCCGACGCACGAGGAGATCTGCGCCCTGATGGCCACGGCGCACGCCAAGTTCACCGGCGAGGTCGGCGTCTGCGTCGCGACCTCCAGCCCCGGCGGGTTCCACCTGATCAACGGCCTCTACGACGCGAAGATGGACAACCAGCCCGTCGTCGCGATCGTCGGCCAGCAGGGGCTCAACTCGTTCGGCACGTTCAACCAGCAGGAGAGCAAGCTCGAGCAGACCTTCGCCGACGTGGCCGAGTACGTGCAGACGATCGTGTCGCCGGAACAGGCCCAGGCCGTGATCGACACGGCCTTCCGCACCGCGATCGCCCGCAAGCAGCCGTGCGTCGTCATCCTGCCGCACGACGTGCAGGGGATGGAGATGGCGGCCCCCGGAGCGGAGATGTGGGTGTCCCGGTCGAGCGCGGTGCCGCCGTCGACGGCGATCGCGCCCCCGCCGGAGCAGCTCCGGGCGGCCGCGGACATCATCAACGCCGGCGAGCGCGTGACCTTCCTGGTCGGGCACGGCGCCGTCGGCGCGGAGCAGGAGGTGCTCGCGGCGGCCCGCCTGACCGGCGCCGGGCTGATCACGACCCTGCGCGGCAAGCAGGTCGTCCCCGGCGACGTGCCGTTCCACACCCAGCAGCTCGGTCTGCTCGGTTCGCGGCCGAGCTACGACCAGATGCAGGACTGCGACACGCTCGTGCTGCTCGGCACCAACTACCCGTACGGCCAGTTCCTGCCGAAGACCGGGCAGGCCAAGGCCGTGCAGGTCGATCTGCGGCCCGAGCAGCTCGGCCTCCGCTACCCCACCGACGTGAGCATCTGGGGCGACGTCAAGACGACGCTGACGGGGCTCCTCCCCCTGCTGACGCAGAAGGACGACCTGTCCTGGCAGGAGAAGACCGCCGCCGGGATGCGGGAGTGGGACGACGAACTCGCCGCCCAGGCCGAGCAGCACTACGACGACGGCGTGAACCCGCGCCGGGTCTACCACGAGCTGAACAAGCGGCTCCCCGCCGGCGCGATCGTCACCGCGGACGCCGGGACCACCGCCGACTGGTACGGCCAGCACATCCGGCTCCGCGACGGCATGCGCGGCGACCTCTCCGGCCGGCTCGCGACCATGCTCGCCGCGATGCCGTACGCGGAGGCGGCCAAGTTCGCCTACCCGGACCGCACGGTGGTCTGCACGATCGGCGACGGCGCGTTCCAGATGCTCGGGATGAACGAACTGATCACCGTGAAGAAGTACCTGTCGCGCTGGTCGAACCCGAACTTCGTCGTGCTGGTGCTGCACAACGACGACCTCACCCAGGTCTCCTGGGAGATGCGCACCGAGGACGCCAACCCGGTCTGGTCGACCTCCCAGGACGTCGAGTCGGTCGACTACGCGGGCTGGGCGCGGCTCCTCGGCTTCCAGGGCATCACCGTCACCTCCGACGACCAGATCGAGGCGGCGTGGGACGCGGCGCTCGCGCACGGCGGCGTGACCGTCATCGACGCCCACACCAGCAAAAACGTGCCGCCGCTGCCCCCGCACATCACGTTCGAGTTCGCGAAGAACACCGGTCTGGCTCTGCTGAAGGGCGACCCGGACGGCATCGCCGCGATCAAGGACTCGGCCACGTCGCTGATCACGGAGGGCGTCGAGCGGGTGAAGGGCGCGCTGCACCGGTCGACGGACGAGGACGATGCCCACTAACGGAGCGGATCGGATCCGGTCGATCCGGGCCGACGCCTACGTGGTGCCCACCGCGACCGAGGGCCGGCGCCGGCCGGAGAGCGACGGGACCATCGAGTGGACCAACACCGGCGTCCTGCTGGTCGCGGTCGAGGCCGGCGACGCCACCGGGCTCGGCTACGCGTACACGGCGCCCGCGAGCCTGCGGATCGTCGAGGACGTGCTCTGGGCCGTCGTCGACGGCGCCGACCCGTTCGACACCGAGCGCCTGTACTGGGAGCTGGCGCGGGCCGTGCGCAACGTCGGCTGGGCCGGCGTGAGCGCCGGAGCCATCGCAGCCCTGGACATCGCGCTCCACGACCTGAAGGCCCGGCTGAGCGGGATGTCGCTGACCCGCTTGCTGGGCGGCGCGCACGACGGCGTCGCCGCGTACGGAAGCGGCGGGTTCACGGACTACACCGACGACGAGCTGACCGACCAGCTGGGGTCGTGGGCGGCCGCCGGGCTGGGGTCGGTGAAGATGAAGGTCGGCTCCCGCCCGGACGACGACCCGCGCCGGGTTGCCCTGGCGCGCGAGGCGATCGGACCGGACGTCGACCTCTTCGTCGACGCGAACGGGGCCTACGAGCGCAAGCGGGCCCTCCGGCTGGGCGAGCTGTTCGCGGAGCAGGGCGTCACCTGGTTCGAGGAGCCGGTCTCCAGCCAGGATCGGCACGGACTCCGGCTGCTCCGCGACCGGCTGCCGGCGCCGATCCGCGTCGCGGCGGGAGAGTACGGCTACACGCCGGCCGACTTCCGCGACCTCCTCGCCGACGGCTGCGTCGACGTGCTCCAGGCCGACGCCACACGCTGCGGCATCACGGGATTCGGGATCGCCGCCTCGCTCGCGACGGCGTTCGGGGTGCCGCTGTCCGCGCACACCGCCCCGGCGCTGCACGCGTCCGTCGCCGCGGCGCACCGGCCGTCGATCAACATCGAGTACTTCCACGACCACGTCCGTATCGAGGAGCGGTTCTTCGACGGGCTGCCCGCCCTGAGCCACGGCCGGCTCCTCCCCGACCGCACCGCCCCCGGCCACGGGCTGACGCTGCGGGAGAGCGACGTCGAGCCGTACCGGGTGCACCGGTTCGCAGCGGCGGGGTGACGAGGGACGGGTGCGACGCCGGCGTCAGCCGATCCGGATGAGCTTCCGGTTGACGAACTCCTCCGCGCCGAACCGGCCGAGCTCGCGCCCGAAACCGGACCGCTTGACGCCGCCGAAGGGCAGCTCTGGGGCGTCGCCCTGGACGAGGTTGACCCAGATCATCCCGGCGTCGAGCCGGTCGGCGACGCGGAGGGCCTGCTCGGGATCCGTGGTGAAGACGTACGCGCCGAGACCGTACGGGGTGTCGTTCGCGATCCGGACCGCGTCCTCCTCCGACGCCGCCCTGTGCAGCTGGGCGACGGGGCCGAAGAACTCCGCGGCATAGGCGTCCATCGCCGGGCCGACCTCCGCGAGCACGGCCGGCGGGAAGAAGTTGCCGTCCCGTTCGCCGCGCACGAGCACCCGCGCGCCCTGCGCCTCGGCCCGGTCGAGCTGGGCCTCCAGCAGCTCCGTCGCAGCGGCCGACGAGAGCGGGCCGAGCACCGTGTCCGGATGCTGCGGACTCGACGGCACGATCCCGCGGAACCGCGCCGCGAGTTCCGCCGCGAACGCGTCGTACAGCTCGTCGGCGACGATGAAGCGCTTGGCCGCGTTGCAGGTCTGGCCGTTGTTGTCGAGGCGCGCGGCCACGGCGGCGTCGACCGCGGCCGCCAGGTCGTCGGTCGACAGCAGGAGGAACGGGTCCGAGCCGCCGAGCTCCAGCACCACTTTCTTGAGGTGCCGCCCGGCGAGCGCGGCCACCGCGGCGCCCGCGCGCTCCGAACCGGTCAGCGAGACGCCCTGCACGCGCGGGTCGGCGATCAGGCCGGCGACCTGGTCGGTGGACGCGTAGACGTTCGTGTAGACGCCGGCCGGGGCGCCCGCCTCGGCGAACAGCTCCTCGATCGCCGCCGCGGACTCCGGGCACTGCGGCGCGTGCTTGAGCAGGATGGTGTTCCCCGCCACCACGTTCGGGGCCGCGAAGCGGGCGACCTGATAGTAGGGGAAGTTCCACGGCATGATCCCGAGCAGCGCGCCGAGGGAGGCGCGCCGCACGAACGCGCGCCCGCCGCCGGACCGCAGCTCGAGCGGCTCGTCGGCCAGGAAGCGCTCGGCGTTGTCGGCGTAGTAGGCGTAGATGTCGGCGGAGAAGTCCACCTCGGCGAGCGCCTGCCCGATCGGCTTGCCCATCTCCAGGGCGGCGATCGCGGCCAGCTCGCGGCGACGCTCCCGGTGCAGGCCGGCGACGCGGCGGACGACGGCCGCACGCTCGGCGAGCGGGATCCGTCGCCAGGCGCGGTGGGCGTCGTCGGCGGCGGCGACGGCCTCCCCGAGCCGGTCATCGGAGATCGTCTCGTACACGCGGACGGTCTCGCCCGTCGCCGGGTCGACCACCGCGAAGGCCGGAGCGCTCATCCCGCTCACCAGCGCCGGTGGCCGCCGTGGCCGGAGTAGTCCGGCCAGGGGAGGTCGATCGGCGCCTCGAAGTCCGCGTCGAGCAGCGGCGGCATCGGCTCCTCGGCGGTGCGGCGGTCGAACTCGGCCCGGGCCTCCGCGAGCAGCTCCGGCGAGCCGAGCAGCTCCAGGAACGTGCCGGCGATGGTCTTGCCCGCCGTGCGGATGGTCGGGTCGATGGTGGCGGGGATGCCGCCGAGGGCGTTCATCACCCAGGCCGGGTAGGCGCCCTTGCCGGGGATCGGCTCCAGCGCGGGCCGGGAGACGTAGAAGCGCACCGTCGGCGCGTAGTGGGTCATCTCCACGTAGTCGTCGCTGGTCCAGTTGCGCTGCCAGGCGGGCATGTGCTCGCGCAGCAGCCGCTCGGCCTCCTGCGGCTCGATGAGCTGTTCGCACGCGGCCAGGAACGGCCGCTCGACCGGGTCGGCGCCGAGGGTGGCGCGGATGTCGTTCGCGATCCGGACGGCCTCGGCGTCGTACACCGGCGCCCCGACCGTGGCCAGGTTGCGGTAGAGCACGTCGGCCAGCACGTGGTTGGTGCGGCCGGGCCGGCTCCGGGCGATCCAGCGGTCCTCCACGGTGCAGTGCGCCATCGCCGCGGCGTGCACGGCGTTGCGGTCGAGGACGGCCAGCACGTGCTCCGCCATCTCGATGTTCGGCGTGCGCCAGGAGAACTGGATGCGGGCGACGCGGGTGGGCAGGTTGTCGGCGGTGGCCTGCCCGTCGAGCAAGATCGCGTCGGACAGGCTCCAGCCGCCGACGCTCGGCAGCATGGCGTCCTGCATCGCCCGGGAGGCGGTGTACATCGTGGTCAGGGCCGCGTTGGCGCCGGGCGCCCTGGCCGCGGAGTGTGAGGCGGGGATGGGCGAGTTCGGGTCGTTCTCCAGTTGCCAGGTCTCCGCCTCGTCGCAGCTGAACGTGTAGACCTTGCTGTAGTACGCGCCGCACTGGGTGTCCCAGCGCGCGGTGTTGCAGAGCGGCAGCATGTAGAACGGGTGGAAGCTGACGATGGCGTCCACCCCGTCGTAGTAGCCGCGGAGGCCGTGGACGACCTTCGACCCGTGCATCTTCTCGGCGGGCTCGCCCGTGTAGCGCAGGGTCCCTGCGATGCCGTGCGTCGTCATCGCGTGCTGCGTGGCGAGCAGGCCGGCCAGGGTCGAGATGCCGAGCGCCGAGTGCGGGTCGGTGTGGCCGGGGGCGTAGCCGCTCAGCCCGTCGCGCGGGGCCGGAGCCGTCGACGCGGACTGGTTGTTGCCCGGCACGGCGTCGTACTCGGCGTAGGTGAGGAGCACCGGGCCGTCACCGCCGGACCCGGCGTCGTTCGTCCAGGTGGCGGAGAACGCCGTCGGCATCCCGGCGGAGCCCTCCTCCACCTCGAACCCGTACGAGCGCAGCGTCTCGACGTACCAGGCCGCGCTGCGGTACTCGCGCCAGGCGGGCTCGGCGAGGTCCCAGATCCGGGAGTGCCACGCCGAGAGCTCGTCCATGTGCTCGTCGATCCAGGCGTGCGCGGTGGCCCGCGCGGCGAGGTCGAGCCCGGTTGCGGTGTCGAGTGTCATGCGCTGATCCGTTCTTCGCTGAAGGTGGTGGCGGTGGCGGTGGTGGAGGCGCCGGTGGAGACGCCGGTCTGTGCGCCGGCGGCCTCGAAGAGGTGCAGCGGCACGTGCACGAGGCTCACCCCGGGCTCGGCGATCGCGGCGGCGATCGTGGGGCCGACCGCAGCGGCCGAGGTCACCGCGTGGCCCCTGCCGCCGAACGCGTCGGCGAGGAGCGGCCAGTCCGGCTGCCGGAGGTCGACGCCGACGGGCGCGATGCCGCGGTCGGCCTCGTTCTCGCGGATCTCGCGGTAGCCGCCGTTGTCCACGACGACGACGGTCAGGTCGACGCCCTGCTCCACCGCCGTGACGAGCTCCTGCACCGAGAACATCAGGGCGCCGTCGCCCAGCACGCACACCGAGGGGACGCCCGGTTCGGCGATCGCGGCGCCGATCGCCGCGGGCAGGCCGTAGCCGAGGGTGGCGTAGGCGGGCATGTAGAGGAACCGGTGCGGTCCGTCCTGGAGGACGGTCGAGGTCATCCCGTAGTACGTGATCTGCGAGGAGTCGCCGGCGACGGTCGCCTCCGGCGGCAGGGCGGCGGTGATCGCGTCGGCGGCGCGCATCACGGCGGGCGAGAACGCGGCCGCCTCGGCGCGCTGGGCGGCGCGCACCGCCTCCACCTCGTCCGCGTCGCGGTGGGCGCGCGCCGCGCCGAGGGACGCGACGAGCTCGGGCACCGCGAGGCGGCTGTCGCCGACGATCGCGACGTCGGCGGTCGCGTTGGTGCCGATCCGGCCCGGGTCGACGTCGATGCGGACGACCGGACCGGCCGGGGCGAAGTCGTTGCCCCAGCGCTCGGCCTCGCCGAGCTTGCTGCCGATCACCAGCACGGCGTCCGACTCCCGGATGAGGTCGGCCGTCGCGGCCAGCCGCAGCTCCGCGCGCAGCGAGAGCGGGTGCGACTCGGGGAGGACGCCCTTGCCGTTCAGCGTGGTGACCACCGGGGCGCCGAGGCGCTCGGCGAGCGCGCGGACGGCCGCGGCCGCGGGCACCGCTCCCCCGCCCGCCACGATCAGCGGGCGGGACGCCGCGCCGAGCAGCTCGGCGGCCGCGCGCACCGCGACGGAGTCCGGTGCGACCCGGGAGGTGCGGCGGCGCTCGAGGTCCTGCTCGTCCACCACCGCCGGCTCCTCCAGCACGTCGAGCGGGACCTCGATGTGCACGGGCCGGGGACGTCCGGCCTCGAACAGCGCGAACGCCTCGTGCACGGCCTCGACCGCCGCGGCGGCGGAATCGACGCGGCGGCTCCACAGCACCACCGCTCCGGCGGCGCCGGTCGGGTCCTTGGACTCGTGCAGCGCGCCGCGGTCCTGGTACCCGGTGCCGCGCGGGGTGCCGGGCGACAGGATGAGCAGCGGCCGGGACTCGCAGAAGGCCGTCCCCGCGGCCGAGAGCACGTTCAGCAGTCCGGGTCCGCTCGTCGTGATGACCACGCCGGGCAGCCCGGTGCGCTGCGACCAGCCATCGGCCGCGTAGCCCGCGCCCTGCTCGTGCCGGGTGGTGACCGGCCGGATGCCGAGCTCGGCCAGCGGCCGGTAGAACTCGAGGTTGTGGGTGCCGGGGATGCCGAAGATCGTGTCGATCCCGTACGCGCGGATCGCGCGCATGATCGCGACGCCTCCCGTGCTCTGGTAGACGGCGGTGTTCTCGAAGCCTGCGCTGTCGGCCATCAGCTGTCCTTCCGGTAGCGGCGCTGCCCGCCGATCCAGGTCTCGAGCACGTCGATCGCGCCGATCTGCGCGGCGTCGACCGCCAGCGGGTCGGCCGAGAGGACCGCGAAGTCGGCGAGCTTGCCGACCTCCAGCGAGCCCAGGTCGTCCTCGCGGCCGATGCTGCGGGCGCCGTTGATGGTGTGGCCGCGCAGGGCCTCGCGGGCGCTGATCCGCAGCTCCCCCGGGCCGAGCGAGTGGCCGCGGCGGGTGACGCGCGTCGCGGCGACCTGGATCGCCTCCAGCGGGATCGGGTCCGCGACGGGCGCGTCGGAGGAGATGGTGACCGGCACGCCCGCCGCCACGAACTCGCCCAGCGGGTTGAACCGCTCGCCCGGCGTCCCGATCGCGTCGGTGACGCCCTCGCCCCAGTTGTAGTAGTGCTGGGGCTGGTTGACCGGACGGATCCCGGCCCGCGCCATCCGCTCGATCTGCTCGCCGGTCGGGAGGCCGCAGTGCTCGATCCGGTGCCGCGCGTCGGCGTCGGGACGATCGGCCAGCGCCCGCTCGATCGTGGAGATCACCATCTCGATCGCGTCGGGCGACTGCGCGTGCGTCGCGGTCTGCAGGCCGACGGCGTGCGCGCGCCGCACCAGGGCGTCGTACTCCTCCGACGAGTGGTAGAGCTGGCCGGTGCGGCACGGGTCGCCCACGTAGCCGTCCGGGAAGTACGCCGTCCAGCCACCGAGCGTGCCGTCCGCGTAGAGCTTGATCCCGGCGAAGGAGAGCGTCTCGTTGCCGAAGGCGCCGTGCAGGCCGAGCTCCAGCACCTCGTCCAGCAGGTGGGAGAGCACGTACATGGAGACGCGCGTCGTGAGCTCGCCGCGCTCGGCCAGCCGCAGGTACATGTCGAACTCGCGGCGGGTGACCTGGCAGTCGCCGATCGCCGTCACGCCGCCGGCGAGGAAGCGCTCCTGCGCGGCCTCCAGCTGGCGCAGGTGCTCGGCCGGCTCGTCCTCCAGGTGGAAGTTCGGCCCGTGATGCCCGACCTTGACGCCGCGCACGCCGGTCAGGATGTTGCACGCGGCGTCGCTCAGCTCGCCGGTCAGCTCGCCGTCGGCGTCGCGGAAGAACTCGCCGCCCTGCGGGTCCGGCGTCGTGCGGTCGATGCCCGCCTGCTCCAGCGTGAAGGAGTTGACGACGCCGCCGTGGCCGCTCGCGTTCATCAGGTACACCTGGCGGGAGGTCGACACCTGGTCGAGCTCGTGCCGGTTCGGGTGCCGCCGCTCGGCGAGGTTCTGCTGCTCGTAGCCGTAGCCGCGGACGGGCGTGTCGCCGGGCGTCGCCGCGGCCGCCGCGCTCAGCAGGGCCACGATCTCCGGGATGGACGACGCGCGCTCCGGGCCGCAGTCGACCCAGGTCATCATCTGCCCGTACATGAGCGGGTGCGCGTGGGCGTCGATGAAGCCGGGAACGACGACGGCCTCGCCGAGGTCGATCTCGCGCGGGGCCAGCGCGGAGACGCGGGCGGCCTCCGCCCGGCAGGACTCCAGGTCGCCGACCGCCGCGACGCGGCCGCCGATGACCAGCAGGGCCTCCGCGACCGAGTCGGCGTCGTCGATGGTGTGGATGGCCGAGGCGGTGATGAGCTGCGGCCGCGGGTCCGCGGCGGCGGGGGTGAGGGAACGTCGCATGGTGTGGCTTTCTGGTGGGAACGGGTGGATCAGCCGAGGGCGGGGACCGGCGTCAGCGCGGCGCCGGTCCTGGCCCAGGCGAGGATGTTGTCGGCCTGCAGGCGCACGTAGTCCTCCAGTGCCTCCGCCGAGCGGAAGCCGGCGTGCGGGGTGAGGGTCACCCGCGGGTGGCCGAGGAGGGGATGACCGGCGCCGGGCGGCTCCTCGTCCAGCACGTCGAGGGCGGCGGCGCGCAGCCGGCCGCGGTCGAGCGCGTCGCGCAGGGCCGTGGAGTCGATCAGGCCGCCGCGGCTGACGTTGACCAGCACGGCGTCCTCCTTCATCGCGGCGAGCGCCTGCGCGCCGATCAGCCCGTGGGTCTGCTCGGTCAGCGGCAGGTGCAGGGACACGACGTCGGCGACGCGCAGGAGTTCGTCCAGCGTGGCCGGCTCGATTCCGAGCGACCGCACCCGGTCGTCCGGCAGGAACGGGTCGTGCCCGACGATCCGGCCGAACAGCGGGCGGGCGCGCTCCAGGTAGGCCACGCCGATCCGGCCGAGCCCGACCACGCCGAGCGTCCGGCCGCTGAGCCGCGGTTGCACCGGCACCGACTCCAGGTCCCAGCCGTCGGCGCGCACCGAGCGGTCGTACGCGCTGATCCCGCGTACCGCGTCGAGCGTGAGGGCGAGCGCGTGGGTGGCGACCTCCTCCGTCGCCGCGCCGACGATGTTGGAGACCGCGACGCCCCTGCGCCCGGCGGCTGCGAGGTCGACGTTGTCGAACCCCATGGAGGCCAGGGCGATCATCCCCAGCCGCGGGAGCGCGTCGATCACGTCGGCGTCGACCACGCCGTAGCCGAGCATGAGCGCGTCGGCGTCGCCGGCCTCTGCGAGGATCGCGTCGCGGTCCCAGCCGGTCAGGAACCGGACGGTGTGGCCCTCGGCCGCGATCCGGTCGAGGTGCGGGCGGATGTCGAGCTCGTCGAGATCGGAGCACACCGCGACGACGATCGGGCGCGCTGAAGCTGATTCGGTCATGCTGACTCCTCGTTCGGGAGGGAAGGGAGGGACGGGCGGACGGCGGCCGGGCTCAGTGGACGTGGCTGAGGAAGCGGCGCGTGCGCTCGTGCTGCGGGTTGTCGAAGAACTCCTCCGGAGAGGCCTGCTCCACGATCACGCCGCTGTCGAACAGCGTGACCTCGTCGGCGACCCGGCGGGCGAAGCGCACCTCGTGGGTGACCACGATCATCGTCATCCCGCCGCGGGCGAGGTTCTCCATCACGTCGAGCACCTCGCCGACGAGCTCCGGGTCCAGCGCGGAGGTCGGCTCGTCGAAGAGCATCACGTCCGGCTCCAGCACCAGCGCCCGCGCGATCGCGACGCGCTGCTGCTGGCCGCCGCTGAGCTCCGACGGGTAGTGCCCCGCGCGCTGCGAGAGGCCGACCCGGTCGAGCATGGCGTGCGCCCGCTCCAGCGCTTCGTGCCGCTTGACGCCCTGCACGGCGGTGAGGGCCATCGCCACGTTGCGCGCGGCGCTGAGATGCGGGAACAGGTTGAACTTCTGGAACACCATCCCGATGTCGCGGCGCTGCACGGCGAGCGACCGCTCCGGCAGGTGCCGGCCGTCGGCGCTGCGGCCGATCCGGCTGCCGTGCAGGGCGATCTCGCCGCGGTCCGCCGGCTCCAGCAGCGCCATCAGGCGCAGCATGGTCGACTTGCCGGAGCCGGAGGGCCCGAGGACCGCCTTGACCTGGCCCTTCCGCACCGCGAACTCGACGCCCTTGAGGACCTCGTTGCCGCCGTAGGCCTTGTGCAGGTCGGTCACCTGCAGGGTGGGCAGAACCCCGGTCGTCGTGGCCGTGGTCATGACAGTCCTCCTGCCGGGACGGCGACGGTCTTGCGCTTCTTCTCGGTCTTGACCGAGATCCACGCGAACCGGCGCTCGATGAGGGTCTGGATCAGCGTGATGACGCTGACGATGACCAGGTAGTAGATGATCGCAACCGCGTAGTACTCGGCGTAGCGGAACGTGATGTTCACGCCCACCTGCGCCGTCGTCAGCAGCTCCCGGAGGGAGATCACCGACGCGAGCGAGGAGTACTTGATCAGCCCGATGAACTCGTTGGTGGTCGGCGGCAGCGCGATCCGGATGGCCTGCGGCAGGACGATCCGGAGCATGACGCCGGCCGGCTTGATGCCGAGTGCACGGCCGGCCAGCGCCTGCCCGTCGTCCACGCTCAGCAGCGCGGAGCGGATGATCTCCGCCATGAACGCCGCCTCGACCAGTCCGAGGCCGATCGACGCGGCGACGAACGGCGAGTACCAGTCCGAGCGCAGCGCGGGGATGAGCTGCGGAAGGGCGTTCCACATGATCAGCAGCACCAGCAGCGCCGGGATCGCCCGGAAGAACCAGACGTAGACGCCCGCCGGGATGCGCCCCGCCTTCGACTTCCCCGTGCGCCCGAGGGCGACGACGAAGCCGATGACGGTGGCGATCACGAGCGAGACGAACGCCACGCCGATCGAGAGCAGCGCTCCGACCAGGTAGGAGGGACTCAGCAGTTGCTGGAAGAAGATCTGGGGATCGAAACCCATGGGACTCGCCTTTCCGTTTCGCCAGGTGCCTACTTGACCTCGGTGATGGCCGGGTCGAGGCCGTACTGCTTGGCGATGCCGGCGAGCGTGCCGTCCGCGCGCAGGGCCGCGAGGCCGCTCGCGATCGACGGCGACAGCGCGTCGCCCTTGCGGCTGAAGACGCCGAAGGTGGTGTCGAGTTCCAGCACGTTGGGCGCGATCTTCAGCTGGCCCTTGTTCTGGGTGACCATGTAGGCCGCGGCGACGTTGGTCTCCGCGAGCGCGTCGGCCTTGCCGTTGACGACGGCGAGCACGGTCTCCGCGGTCTTGGGGTACTCCACGAGGTTGATCGCCTTCTTGCCGTCGCTCGTGCAGGTGTCCGAGAGCGCCTTGATGGTGAGCGCATTGGACGAGGCTGCCTGCGCCGCGACGGTCAGGCCGCACAGGTCGGTCTTGCTGGTGATCTTTCCCGCGCGGGCCGGGGTGGTGATGATGGTCGGTCCGGCCTTCATCACAGCGCTCGCGTCGGCGACCTGGAGGCGGGCGTCCGTCATGTAGAGGCCGCCGAAGATCACGTCGCAGGCGCTCGACTGGAGCTGCGGCATGAGACCGTCGAACGAGGTGACGACGAGGTCGGCCTGCACGCCCCAGTGCTTGGCGAGGGCGCGGATGCCGTCGGCGTCGAAGCCGACGATGTCGCCGTCCGTGCCGTTCTTGTAGTACTCGAGCGGGGCGTACTCCGGGTCGATGCACGCCGTGAGCTTGCCGGGGTGGATCAGGCCGGCGGGGCCGGCGGAGGAACTTTTCGTGCCGCCGGAAGCGGTTCCGGCGTCGCTGCCGGACGCGCATCCGGCGAGGGTGACCGCCAGCGCGGCGGCGAGGCAGATCGATGCTGCGGCTTTCTTCATTTGCACACTCCTTTGGGCAAAAACCGGGCGCCACCGGCGTCGGCGACTTCAGTGTGCAGGGAGTCTGACGGCCCCGTCAAATCATGTTTTCGTTCTGGATTGCGTTCAATAGATAAATTGATCGCTCCGGTTCGCATTTGTTCGCGTATATTGACAGAGACAAGCCAGTCCATAGCATTTAGTGAGACCTCCAGCGTCGAAGGATTTTATGGATTCGATCACCGAAGAAGCCCTGGCGCTGCTGCGCACCGACGGGCGGCTCTCGTTCGCCGAGCTCGCCAGAGAGCTCGGGGTGCCGCGGCCCGCGATCGCCGCGCGCATCTCGCCGCTGCTGGAGTCCGGAGAGCTGCGGATCGTCGCCGCCGTGCATCCCCGGTTCTTCGGCCTGAACGTCATGGCCCACATCGCCATGCGGATCAGCGGCGACGTCGACCGTGTCGTCGAGGAGATCACCGCGAGCGTCGCCACCGTCTTCATCTCGGAGACCGTCGGCCCCGAGCAGCTCGTGGTCGAGGTGCACGTCCGCACGCTCGGCGAGCTCCAGGCGATCCTGAAGACGATCCGCGGCCTGCCGGGGGTGCTGGACGCGCGCCACCTCATCTACGACCACGTGCTCAACAGCTTCTTCCTCGGCGCCGAGCCGGAGGGACCGGGGATCGAGCTGGACGACGCCGACGGGGCGATCATCCAGATCCTGCAGCACGACGGCCGCGCGCCCTACCGGGAGCTCGCCCGGCACGCCGGCCTCTCGATCACCGCGGTCCGGTCCCGGCTGCACCACCTCGTCGACTCCGGGATCATGCGGATCGGCGCGCTCGGCCAGCGCACCGACTCCATCGGCGGTCTGGTCTTCGGCGTCGGCGTGAACCTCGACGGCGCGGACGACGAGCTGATCGAGCTCATCTCCCGCCGCCGCGGCCTCGAGTTCATGGCGCGCACGGTCGGCCGGTTCGACCTGGTGGCGACGATCGCCTTCTCGTCGCTGCAGGACTTCAACGCCTTCCTCGACCAGGTGCGGCGGAGCCCCGGGACGCGCGCGGTGACCAGCTGGCTGCACGCGCGGATCCGGCTGGAGCGCTACCAGTTCATGCAGCGCGACGAGGACGCGCGGGAGGATATGGTCGGCTGATGCTGGCGCCTCTCGTCCTCGACCTCCTCGGCACGTTCTTCTTCGCGATCTCGGGCAGCCTGCTGGCCGCCCGGCGCGGCTTCGACATCATCGGCTCGCTGCTGCTCGGCTCGCTGACCGGCCTCGGCGGAGGCGTGATCCGCGACGTGATCCTCGGCGTGACGCCGAACGCGTTCGCGAACCCGGTCTACCTGGCGCCGCCCGTCGTGGCCGCCGTCCTGGTCTTCTTCCTGTCGGGCACGGTCGCCCGTCTCCCGCGGACGCTGCTGGTGTTCGACGGCGGCGGCCTCGCGCTGTTCTGCATCACGGGGACGGTCATCGCGCTGGAGCACGGCGCGAACCCGATCGCGGCCGGCGTCCTCGGCGTGACGACGGCCGTGGGAGGCGGCCTCCTCCGCGACGTCGTCGCCAACCGCGACCCGCAGCTCTTCGACCCGCACGACCTCTACGCCGTCCCCGCGATGCTCGGCGCGGCCCTCATCGTGGTCGTCTGGTCGCTGCACGGCTACAACCCGTGGACCGAGGCGGCGGTGGCGGCGCTGGTGTTCGCCTTCCGGATGCTGTCCCTGCGCTTCCGCTGGCACGTGCCGCTGGCGGCGGTGTCGCGGCATCCGGCGTGACGGGGTCAGGCGGTGGCGGCCGCCCCGCTCAGACCCCCCGCTCCGCCAGGAACCCCGCCAGCTCCCCCGCCGTCGGGTACGACGCCTGCGCGCCCGCGTGCGCGGCCGCGTAGCCGCCGACGCCGACCGCGAAGCGCGCCGCCTCGATCAGCGACGCGCCGTCCGCGAGGCGCAGCAGCAGCGCGCCCATGAAGGCGTCGCCGGCGCCGGTCGTGTCGACGGCGTCGACCCGGATCGCGGCCACGTGCGCCGGGTCGGCCGCGCCGTCGACGATCAGGCAGCCGTCCGCCCCGCGCGTCACCACGGCGCGTGCGATCCCGAGCGCGGCGAAGCCGTCGCGCACCGACGCGCCGTCGGACGCGACCGCGCCGGACGGGAGGCCGAGGAGCGCCTCCGCCTCCCCCTCGTTCACGAGCAGCACGTCGGCGACGGGCACGAGCTCGCGGGCTCCCGGCCCGAACGGGGACGGGTTCAGCACGACGGTCGCTCCGGCCGCGCGGGCGCGCTCGGCCGCGGCGCGCACGGTGGCGTCCGGCACTTCGAGGCAGAGGCCGATCACCGCGGCGCCGTCGAAGACCCGCTCGGGGAGGTCGGCCGGCGTCAGCGTGCCGTTGGCCCCCGGCGAGACCACGATCGTGTTCTCGCCGTGCGCGTCCACGGTGATCAGCGCGGTCCCGGTCGGGACGTCCTCGCGCACGCTCACGGCGGAGACGTCCACACCGGCGGCCGCCACGGCCGAGCGCAGCAGGTCGCCGTTGCCGTCCGCGCCGACCGCTCCGACCATGGCGACGTCGCCCCCGAGCCGGCCGGCGGCGACCGCCTGGTTGGCGCCCTTTCCGCCCGCGCCGATCCGCAGGTCGCCGCCCGCGACGGTCTCGCCGGCGCGGGGGAAGGCCTCGGTCCGGACGACCAGGTCGGCGTTCAGCGAGCCGACGACGACGATCCGGCCGCGGGTCATCTGGTCGCCTCGGGGGCGGCCACCTCGGCCGAGACGGGACGCGGGATCAGGAACGACACAGCGAACGCCGCGGCCGTGATGACGGCGCCGAGGACCATCCCGGCGGAGTAGCCGGTCGTCGAGTGCCCGGTCGCCCCGGTGGCGATCTGGATCGCCGGCAGCAGCGCGAAGCTCAGCCCGGCGCCCAGGTTGAAGGCACCCGCGTTCAGGCCGGGCAGGAAGCCGGGGTTCGCGGCCGGGGAGAGCACGATGCCGAGGCCGTTCAGCATGATGTTCGCTATGCCGGCGTAGGTGATGCCGAGCAGCACGGTCGCGGCGATCAGCACCGGGAGCGAGTGCACGCCCACGAACGCCATGATGAGCGTCCCGATCACGCTGCCGCCGAGGCCGATCCGGAGGATGCGGCGGTAGCCGAGGGTGGGGGCGAGCCGGCCGGCGAGTGGGCCGACGACCCAGCCGACCAGCGCGTACGGGGTGAGGAAGGCGAGCGACGCGACGTCGGGCGCCATTCCGAACCCTGCGTCCGGGTTCTGCGCGATGGAGGTGACCAGGCCGTTCACCACGGCGAAGACGCCGGTCATCGTCAGCAGCGTGGTGAGCAGGAGCGCCCAGGTGGAGCGCGGTTTGAGGTACGGGGTGGGGATGAGCGGCTCGCTCCGCCGGTTCTCGATCGCCCAGAACGCGGCGAACGCGAGCACGGCCACCAGCAGCGACCCGATCACGAGCGGCCAGTTCGCGGCGGACAGCTTGCCCGCCTCGTTCAGCCCGGTCAGCAGTGCGCCGAGCGAGACGGCGAGCGGGACCACGCCCCACCAGTCCATCCGGACGCCGGCCGACGGGCGCGACTCGACGCCCCAGGCGGCGAGCATCACCACGGCGACCACGGTGACGGCGGCGATCGCCCAGAACACCGAGCGGAAGCCGAAGGCCGTGGCGAGCCAGCCGCCCGCGATCGCGTCCACACCGGCGATGCCGCCGTTGACGGCCGTCAGGAGGCCCATCGCCGCGCCGTCGCGGCGCGGGTCGGAGATCTCGGAGCGCAGCATCAGCAGGCAGATCGGGACGACCGGTCCGGCGACGCCCTGCACGATGCGGCCGACGAAGAGCATCTCCACGTTGAGGGCGAGCGCGGCGACGACGCTTCCGGCGAACATGACGGCGAGCATCCCGAGCAGGACCCGCTTGCGGCCGAAGATGTCGCTGAGCCGCGGCAGGAACAGCGAGAACACCGCGGCCACCGTGAAGAACAGGGTCTGCGACAGGCCGATCGTGGCGTCGTCGCTGTGCAGCTCGCGCGCCATCGTCACCAGGACGGGGCTGAGCATGCTCGCGTTGAGCTGGAACGCGACGCAGGCCGCGAGGAGGGCCGCGGTCAGCGCGGCGATCCGGACCGGACGGCCGGTCGGGGCGGAGGTGAGGACGGGGGCGGTCACGCGACGGCTCCGTTCGCGGCGGTCGCGGCGGTCGCGGCCTCCGGGTCCCCGATCCGCTCGAGCGCGTCCACCACGAGACCCCAGAAGCGGTCGCGGTCGAGCTCGAGGGCGGCCCAGGTGGTGCAGTCGTCCGGAGCGGGGCCACGGCGGTCGGCCACGGTCATGCCGGTGGTCAGCCTGCCCTGCGTCTCGATCGCGATCGGCATCCGCTCGGCGCGGACGACCGTCGGGTCGATCACGTAAGCGACCGCGCACGGGTCGTGGACGGGCGGGCTGTCGAAGCCCTGCGCCTCCGAGTAGGTGTGCCCGAAGAAGTCGAGCAGCTCGCCGACGAAGCGCGCGGGCGCGGTGCCGACGCCCGCGATGCGCTCCCGGACCTCCGGGGTCGCCAGGGCCTGGTGGGTGAGGTCGAGCCCGACCATGACGACCTTCCAGCCGGCGCTGAACACGATGTCGGCGGCCTCGGGGTCGATGACGATGTTGAACTCGGCCACCGGGCTCCAGTTGCCGACGTGGACGCCGCCGCCCATCAGGACGACCTGCTTGACCCGCTCGACGATCCGCGGCTCGTGGCGCACGGCGAGGGCGATGTTGGTCAGCGCACCGGTCGGGACCAGCGTGACGGTGCCCGGCTCGTGGGCCATCACGGTCTCCACGATGAGGTCGACCGCGTGCCGGCCGTCGAGCTCGATCAGCGGCTCCGGGAGGACGGGCCCGTCGAGGCCGGACTCGCCGTGGATGGAGGGCGCGACCTCGATCGGGCGCACCAGCGGGCGGTCGGCGCCCGCCGCGAACGGGACGCCGGCGATGCCGGCGACGCGCGCGACGGACAGCGCGTTGCGGGTGACCTTGTCGAGGGTCTGGTTGCCCGCCACGGTGGTCACGGCGAGCAGCTCGATCTCCGGGTTTCCGTGGGCGAGCATGAGTGCGATCGCGTCGTCGTGACCGGGATCGCAGTCGAGGATGATCTTCTCCATCGGGTGGAGCCTCCGCTTCTTCGAGGAACGTAAAACGCTTGACACGATAGACGTAAAGCGTTTGACGCGCAACCGGAGGGGTCCCCGATATCATGGGCGGATGTCGACGCCGCCCCCTCCCCCGCCGCGCAAGCGGGTCACCGCGGCGATGGTCGCGGAGCGGGCGGGGACGAGCATCGCCGCCGTCTCGCTGGTGGTCAACGGCAAGCACCGCGGCCGGATCTCCGACGAGAACGCGGAGCGCGTTCGCGCCGCCGTGCGCGAGCTCGGCTACGTGGTCGACAGCACCGCGAGCGCGCTGGCCCGCGGCACGAGCGACGTGGTGGTGCTCCTGGCGCCCGACCTCCCCAACCCGTTCTTCGGCCGCGTCATCAACGCCGTGCAGGAGACCCTCGGCGAGCGCTTCCAGCTCCTGCTGTTCGCCTCGCCGACCGGCGCCCAGCCGACCGTCGCGGATGTCCGGAGGCTCGCGGCGCTCCGGCCCGCCGGGCTGCTCGTCTCCGCACCGACCGTCGAGTTCCTGGACGACGCGCCCGCCGGCGTCCCCCTCGTACTGCTGGACGCTCCCGGCCTGGAGGACCGCGCTCCCGCGGTCAACTACGACCTGGCCTCCGGCGTCCGGGCGTTGATCGCGCACCTGGCCGAGCGCGGCCACCGCGTGATCGGCTACCTCGACGGCTCGACGCCCGCCGCGACCTACGAGCTGCGCCGCACCCTGCTGCAGGCGGAGGCCGAGCGCCGCGGGATGACGCTCCTGACCACGCCGCGGGTGCGGAGCCGCCCGGACATCGCCGAGGCGATGGCCGCGGCCGAGGCCTCGCTGCCGGCCTGGCGGGCCGCGGGAGCCACCGCGGTGATCGCGGCCTCCGACACGCTGGCCCACGGCGTGCTCGCGGCGTGCGCCCGCGCCGGGCTGCGGGTGCCGGAGGACATCGCGGTCGCCGGCTTCGACGACCTCCCCGCCTCCGCCGTCACGGCCCCGGCGCTGACCAGCGTCGCCCTGCCGGGCGACCTCCTCGGCTCGGTGGCGGCCCGCCTGCTGGTCTCGCTCATCGACGGCGGCGAGGCGCCGGAGCCCGCCGAGCTGCCCGCCGCGCTCGTCGTCCGCGCGTCCACCGGCTGAGCAGCCCGCCGGACCGGACGCGGTGCCGACTCAGAACCGCGCCGGCCGGCTCAGAATCGCGCGAGCCAGGCCCGCGCGACGTTGTAGATCCCCGAGGCGATGAGCCCCAGCCCGAGCACGACGACGATCTCACCGCCGAGCGGGAGCTGCTGCAGCGCGGCCAGGCCGCCCGCGAGGCCGGTCGCCGTGGCGGCCTGCGCGCGGATCGCCGCGAGGATGAAGGCGACCCCGGCCAGGGCGACCACCACTCCCTTGGCGACGTAGCCGACCACCCCGAGCACGACGATCCCGTGCCCCGCGGCGCCCGAAGGCACGTCGATGTCGCTCCGGAACCGGCGCCGGACGCCCTTCACCAGGAAGTACCCGCCGACGGCGCAGGTCACCAGCCCGAGCGCGCCGAGCAGCAGCTGGCCTCCCGGCGTGGCGAGGAGGCCCGCGCTGGCCTGGCGAGTCGTTGCGCTCGCGTGGCTGGGATGCCCCTGCGCGAAGGCCAGAGCGGTGAGACCGAGCACGGCGTAGGCCACGGCCTTGCTCAGGTGCTGCCCGCGGCGGAGCCAACGGTCGCCGGCCGATCCCGCCCTGACCAGCACCGCCTCGGTCAGCAGCCACAGGGCGAGGGCGAACAGGCCGATCGCGGAGACCCACAGCACGATGAAGCCGCCGGGGATCTTGGCCACCTCGTCCAGGGCGCCGGTCTGGTCGGCCTCGCCGACGTGCGCGGCCCCGAGCTGGACGGCCAGGCCGCCGAGCAGGAGCTGGACCAGCCCGCTCGCCGCGAACCCGACTCGTGCGGGGATCTCCAGTAGCTTGCTGTCGCCCGCCGTGCGGGCAGCCTTCCTGACCTGGGCCTTGCCGTCGCTCACCCGGGCCTTGCCTTCCGCCGCGGCGTCGCTCAGGCCGTGCGCCGTAGCCACCCGAAGAGTCCCGCCACTGCGAGCCCCGCCGCCAGGAGACCCGGCGACTTCGCCGGCCGGAACCAGTTCGCGTACACCGCGATCCTCGCCTCGGCGAGCTCCGGGTAGACACCGAGCGTCCGGCCGTCCGCGGCCGACGCGACGAAGCCCTCGCCGGTCTCCTCGATCATGCCGAGGTAGGCTGACGGAGTCTCGGCGACCCAGAGCCCGGCGACCGGCTGGCGCCAGGCGAGGTGCTCGCTGGGAGCGGAGTCCGCGACCGCGAGGCGACCCCGGCGGACCCGGGTCTCCGCGCGGTGCGGAAGGGGGCGAACTGCCTTTACCGCGATGGTCATGACAATCCTTTCGGGTCGAACCGTGTCTTCCGGGCCGGACCTGGCCAGGACGATCGATGAAGTAACTAGAGCTTCTAGCTAATCGGTCGCCGAGGCAAGTTTCGGGAGGGGGGTTGATTCCGCGCCGCCGACCTGCTAAGTGATTGCGGCATTCGAGCATCTAGGAACTCACGTAGCTAGATTCACTAGCTTTCCACTAGGCTCATCCCGCACGCAGACGACTGGAGGGACGACGCAATGGGAACGCTGATCTACGACGGCGAGAGGATCGACTTCGAGGACCGGGCGCTGGCGCACCTCCAGGCCGCGATCACGACGAAGCTGCGGCGGCGCGAGCCGTTCCTGATCAGCTGGAAGGGCGGAGAGCCCGGTGGCCCGGCGCGGCGGTCGCTGTGGATCGACAACGCCATCCCGATCCGCTACGACTTCGACCGTGCCGACGTCGGGAGCATGAACACGGCCTGGCTCAGCAGCATGGTCGAGATGGCCGGCCGCACCAGCGGACTGCTCGTGACGGAGGAGCCCACCGACCTCGGCGAGTACCGCGACCGCCGCGACCGCGGCACCGGCCGGAGTGTCGCAGCCAGCTAGTCTCTAGGCTCTCTAGCTTGTAGATGGTCTATCATCTGTTCCATGACGACGGACAAGACGAGTCCGGCGCCCCACTACTGGTACAGCGCCGAGACGGATCGCGAGCGGGCCATCGAGGTCCTGGAGCACCTCCGCGCGTACGGCGCGGCCGACAGCGCGATGCAGCGCCGCTCCGAGAAGGCCATGCGGATGAACGAGAACGACATCTCGGCCCTCCGCTATCTGCTCCGCGCGAGCGAGCGCGGGCAGACGGTCGGCCCGCGCGAGCTCGCCGACTACCTGGGCATCCAGAGCTCCTCCATCACGGTGCTGCTCGACCGGCTCGAGAAGGCCGGGCACATCCAGCGCTCCCCCAGCCCGTTCGACCGCCGGGCGCTCATCATCGTTCCGACCATGCCGACCGACGAGGTCCAGCGGGCGATCCTCGGCGACGTCCGCGAGGAGCTGGTGGAGATCGCGTCCGATCTCTCGCCGGAGGACGCGGAGACCGTCGTGGAGTTCATCGACCGGCTCCGCGACGCGGTCGACCAGCTCGACACGCCCGCCGCCGACACGGCGTCGAAGAAGCAGCAGGCAGGCATCCGGTCCTCGCACTAGGATCGACCCGATGAGCGACACGCCCTGGTACGACGTCGCGCCGCCGCACGCCGTTCGGGTCATCGCGTCGCTGCGCGAGTACCGCACCGCCGAGCAGGCGATGCGCCGCCGCACGCGGGAGTCCATGCGCATGGGCGAGGCCGACCTGAAGGCCCTGCGCTTCCTGCTCAAGGCCGAGGCCGAGGGCCGCCACGCGACGCCCGCGGAACTCGGCGCACACCTGAGCATCACGTCGTCGTCGGTGACCGCGATGCTCGACCGGCTCACCGCGTCCGGGCACGTCTCCCGCCACCCGCACCCGAGCGACCGCCGCAGCCTCACCATCCGCGCCACCCCGGGGGCGGACGAGGAGGTCCGGCACACCCTGACCGCGATGCACCGCCGCATGCTCGACATCGCCGCACGGCTCGACGGTCAGCAATCGGCCGCCGTCTCCGCCTTCCTCGCCCGGCTGACGGCCAGCGCCGAACGGGGCGACCTGGGCTGACGCCGTCCGTAGCGTCGGCCTGTCCGAATCCGGCGCGACGGCCTGTCCGGCAGTGTCCGCCTATCCGGCAGTGTCCGCCTGTCCGGCAGTGTCCGCCTGTCCGGCAGTGTCCGCTGTCCGAAAGGGGCCGGAACGCTGTCCCGGATCGGCTGTCCGGCCCCCGCGCCCCGCTCGTAGGTTTCTTTCCGACACAGCCGTCCCGGACGGCGAGCACGCGGATCTCCCGTCCCGCGGCGGCTCGCCCCACCCACCGGGCACGGCTCCTCCCGGAAGGAACCACCCATGCGCCCGTTCGCAGACACCGCCGTCGACGACGACCTGGTCGCCCGCAGCCGAGCAGGCGACAATGCCGCCTTCGCCGAGCTGTGGCGCCGCCACGCCGCCGCCGGCCGGCGCTACGCCTCGTCCGCCACCTCCGCCTTCGACCCCGACGACCTGGTCTCGGAGGCGTTCACCCGCATCTACCGGACGCTCCGCAACGGGCGCGGCCCGCAACGCGGTTTCCGCGGCTACCTCTACACCACGATCCGCAACGCCGCAGCGTCGTGGGCGGCCTCCCGCCACGAGATCGCGGTCGACGACCCCGAGGGCTACGAGGAGCCGTGGACGGACGACCACCAGGACGGCGTCTGGGAGCGGTCGCGGCTCGCCGGCCTGCTCGGCTCGCTCCCCGAGCGCTGGAGCACGGCGCTCTGGTACAGCGAGGTCGAGCAGCTGACCGCGTCCGAGCTGGCGGGTGTCCTCGGCATCACGCCCAACGCCGCCGCCGCCCTGGCCTACCGGGCGCGCGAGGGGCTCCGCCGCGCGTGGTCGGCGCTGGAGCTCGCAGCCTGAACGAGCACAGGCCGCCCGGCGCCGCCGCACCGGTGCCGATCGCGCGCGCGAAGCGCATACTGCTGCGCATGGAGTCGGTTCAGGGCGAGGTCGCGGAGGCGCACGAGCCTCCGGGCGGCGATCGGGACCTGGCGCTGGCCGACGGGCGGATGTCGGCCTTCGCGACCGCCGACGTGGACGAGGCCCGGTTCGTCGGTTCGCAGATGTTCTACGGCGGCGCGATCAGACCGGACGGGCGCGGGACCGGCTTCGAGGTCCGGATCGTCGGCACGAGGATCGGGCCCCTGTCGCTCGGCCTGGTCGGCTTCGGCACGCAGGTGTCGATCGCGTTCCGCGGCCTCGGCGGCTCCTACGGCGTGACCCTCCCGATGCGGGGGACCATCGGGCATCGCATCGGCTCGCGGGAGTACGCCGCGACGCCGGACGCGGCGGCGGTCATCGGGCTGGCCGACGCGGTCGACGCCGCCGGCTGGGCCGAGGGCGCGCGCTCCCTGCACCTGCGGATGGAGCGGGGCGCCCTGGAGGCGGGGCTGAGCCGCATGCTCGGCGTCGACGGCGTCGGCGAGATCCGCTTCCCCGACCTCCTCGACCTCCGTAGCGGCCGCGGCGCCGACTGGGCGCAGCTGGCGGGCGCGCTCTTCGGCAGGCTGGAACGGGACGACGGCCTGGTCGCCAACGCCCTGTTCGCCGCGCAGCTGTCGGACGCCGTCATGACCGGGCTGCTGCTGGCGACCGACCATCAGTACCGGGAGGCGCTGGACGCGCCGCCGCGCCCCGCGCCGCCCGCGACCATCCGGCGCGCGGCGCAGTTCATCGACGAGAACGCCCACCTGCCGATCACGGTGCCCGATGTCGCCGCCGCCGTCGGCGCGAACACGCGGACCCTCAGCCGCGGCTTCCGCGACCACCTGGACACCAGTCCGGGTGCGTACCTCGCCCGCGCCCGACTCGACGGCGCCCACCGGGAGCTCGCGGCGAGCCGGCCGGAGCGGACGTCCGTCTCCCAGGTCGCGGCGGCGTGGGGGTTCTTCAACCCGGGCCGGTTCGCCAGCCGCTATCGCGCCACGTTCGGCGTGCTGCCGTCGCAGACGCTGCGTTCGGGGTCGTAGTCGCTCGTCGTCCCGATCGGATCCGTCGGGACGGGGTCTTGCGTCCTCGAATGTATGCGCATACGGTGCGCGGGGTGATCGCCCCGCGGACGCACCACCCGCCGGGCGGTGGTCAACGACGACACGAAACGGAGACAGTCCCATGACCAGATCCCATCCGCCGCGGCGCTCACGCCGCACCACCGCGATCGCCCGGGCGGCCGCCGCGGCCGTCCTCGCCGTCGCGTCCCTCGCGACGGCCCAAACCGCGATAGCCGCTCCCGCGCCCGACAGCGCGGGAGCCCACGGCGCGCCCGGCATGCAGGGCATCAGCGCGCAGGCGCCGCTCACCGTCGCCCAGAAGTCCGCCCTCCTCCAGGTCGCGAAGGACACCTGGGCGTTCTTCGAGAAGGACACCGACCCGGTCACCCACCTCCCGCTCGACAACCTCGGTCCGGGCACGACGCGGGGCGCCTACACCTCCGCCGCGAACATCGGCGTCTACCTGGAGGCCGTGGTCTCCGCCGGCGACCTCGGGATCATCCCTCGGCCGCGCGAGCGCGCGCTGATCTCTTCGACGCTGGACACCGTCGCCACGCTGAAGCGCTCGCACGGCTTCCTGTTCCAGTGGTACGACACCGGCAACGGGCACACCATCCTGAACCCCGGCGCCGCCGACTGCTCCACCGAGACGACGCCGAAGCAGGACAACTGCTCGTTCCTCTCGGCGGTCGACAACGGCTGGTACGCGTCCGGCCTGCTGGTCGCGCGCCAGGCGCTGCCCGAGCTGCGGAAGCAGATCGACGCGCTCATCCAGCCGATGGACTTCTCGATCTTCTACGACGACCGGGCGCAGACCGCCTGCAACACCAACCCGGCCATCGCGGGCAACCAGCCGACCGGCCAGATGTACGGCGGCTACTACGCCGACCAGGGCCCGGCCGGCTACCACAACGGCGCGATCTACAGCGACCCGCGCATCGCCATGTACATCGGCATGGGACTGCACCAGATGCCGGGCGACGTCTGGTGGCGCACCTGGCGCACCCTCCCGCCGAAGCAGTGCCCGACGGATCCGGACTTCTCCTGGCAGGGCCAGTGGCCGGTCGCCGGCGACTGGCAGAAGTACACCGACCCGCAGAGCGGAAAGGCCTTCAACGTCTGGGAGGGCCACTACACCTACCCCGGCACGTCGCTGACCTTCCTCCCGACCTGGGGAGGCGGCATGTTCGAGGCGATGCTCGCGAACGAGATCGTGCCGGAGACCACCTGGGGCCAGAACGGCTTCGGGCTGGCCGACGTGAGGACGGCGCAGGTGCAGGAGAAGTACGCGACCGAGACCCTCGGCTTCCCGGTCTGGGGGATGTCGCCGTCGAGCACGCCGGACGACACCGGCGGCTACGGCGTCTACGGCGCAGCAGGCCAGAAGTTCCCGGCCGGCCAGGCGCTCGCGCAGTGCCCGGGCTGCGCGAACGAGAGCACCGTGACGCCGCACGCGTCGTTCACGGCGCTCGGCGTGCTCCCGCAGGACGCGTTCGCGAACATCCAGAAGCTGCGCACGCTCTACCCGGGCAGCTACACGCCGGACGGCGGCTTCTACGACGCCGTCAACCCGGCGACGGGCGCGATCGGCCACCGCCGCCTCGTGCTGGACCAGTCGATGATCATGATGGCCCTCGACAACGCCCTGCGCGACGGCGCGATCCGCCGGCACTTCGCGGACGACCCGGCCTCCTGGGCGGCGAAGACCTACCTGGGGATGGAGACGATGACGCTGAAGTAGCGGGGACGACCGACGCCCGGACGCTGCCCTCGGGGCGGTGTCCGGGCGTCGGCGCATTGCCTGCGCGGGAGGTCAGGCCGCGACGCGCTCGCCCTCGTCCAGCCGGTCCTCGACCGACGGGGTGCGCCCGCGGCCCGTGATCGTCAGGTACACCACCAGCACGACGATCGCCGCAAGGAAGATCAGGCTGGTCACGATGGTGCCGAGCCCGAGGCCGCCGTCCGAGGTCGGCTGGGACAGCAGGTCGCCGAGCGAGGCGCCGAGCGGCCGGGTGAGCACGTACGCGATCCAGAAGGCCACGATCGGGCCGAGCCGGAACACGGAATGCGCCACGGCCACGAGCGCGATCGCCGCGGCGAACACGCCGACCGACACCAGGTAGCCGAGGTCCAGCTGCTCGGCGACGAGGTCGCCCGCCGCCGTTCCGAGCGCGAACGTGAACAGCACGGCGAGCCAGTAGAACGCCTCCCGGCGGCGGGTCACGATGTCGTGGATCGACAGCGTGCGCTCGACGCGGTACCAGACGGCGAACGTGGCGATCAGCGCGACGCCGAACACGACGGTCGACACGATCAGCGGGACGCCGAGCCCATCGGTCAGGTTGTCGGTGATGAGCGTCCCGACGACGCTGATCAGCACGACGGCCAGCCAGTAGAGCGCGGGGATGTAGCGGCGGCTCCGGAACTGCGCGACGAACACCAGCAAGAAGACCGCGGCCATGACGACCGAGGTGACCTGGGTGCCGAGGTGGAGGCTCGAGGCGAGGAGGTCGGCGGCGGTCTCCCCGACGGTGGTGGCGAGGATCTTGATGGCCCAGAACGACGCGGTGGGCTCAGGGACTTTGTTCTCGCGCAGGACGGGATGGCTCGGCTCGGTCATGGGGCTCCTTCGGAGGGTCGGATGGCTGATCGGGTCGGACCTCTCGAACGCTAGGGATGCGACTCCAAGCGCGCGCTAAGAATCGCCCCCGCCTCCGGCGCCGAGTCTCTGAGCTTCTTCAGGCGCGTTTGCCAGCTGTTCACCCGACGGGGGCCCTCGGACGGGGGACGCGCTGTCTAGCGTGGGAGCCGTCTCCCCCGGACGCCGTCACCCCGAAAGGACCCACCATGCCGTTCCCCTCGTTCACGCGCACGCGCGCCTGCCTCCTCCTCGCCGGCGTCGCCGCGTCGACGGCCGCCGTCGGCGTCGCCCTCCCCGCGGCCGCGTCCACGCCCAGCCCGGCCCCGGCGCACACCGCCTTCACGGTCCACTCGTTCCCCGCCATCGGCGCCGAGACCAGCCCGGACGACATCACCCGTCTCGGCGACTCGATCTACGTCACCTTCCAGAACGGCGTCGGGCCGCTGGGCGAGGCCGCGCCGTCCGGCGCCACCGCCTCCACCATCCAGCAGTACAGCCTCTCCGGCGTCCCCGGCCGGTCGTGGTCGGTCACCGGCAAGGTCGACGGGCTCACCGCCGACCCGGAGCACCACCGCCTCCTGCTGACCGCGAACGAGGACGGGAACTCCAGCTTCCTCACCCTCGACCCGCGCGCGGCGGCCGCGGTGCGCTACACCTACCAGGGACTCACCCACGGCGGCGGCACCGACGCGATCTCCGTCTCGCGCGGCTCCATCATCGTGAGCGCGTCGAACCCGACCGTCCCGAACGGGCCGGCCGCCTACCGCGTCGTCCTCGACGGCACGACCGCTCGCCTCACGCCGGTCCTGTTCGACAACAGCGTGGCGACCAGCGCCAACACCGCGACCGCCGGCCAGAAGGTCCAGCTCGCCCTCACCGACCCGGACTCCAACACGGTCGTCCCGCGCTCCAGCAGCCGGTTCGCCGGCTCCTTCCTGCTCGACTCGCAGGGCGACCAGCAGCTGCTGTTCCTCACCCCGGGCGACCGGGACGACGCGGCCGGGCACGGCATCCAGGTGCTGTCGGTCGCGCAGCCGCTCGACGACACCGCGTTCGCGACCGCCGCGCACCGCACGCTCTGGGCCACCGACCCGGCCCACGACGCCGTGCTGGAGATCACCGGGCCGTTCCAGCCGGGTGAGGCCGTCTCGACGATCACGCCCGACAGCGGACCGACCTCCCTCGCCCGCCTGAACCTGAAGGACGGCACCCTCGCGCCGATCCCCGGGCTCACCTCGGTCACGCCGAAGGGGCTGCTGTTCACCGGCGGCGCCGAGCGCGACGAGCGGGGCGGCGACGACCAGCAGTAGTCAGGCGACCCGCGCCCTCCTGGCCGAGCCGAGCGCTCCGGCCAGGAGGAGCGCGACGCCCAGCACGAGCACGACCACGCCCAGCACGACTCCGGTGTCGTCGGGCGTCACGGCGCTGGTGTACTGCGCGTACGTGTGGACGGGCAGCGTTGGCAGCGTGGACGCGGACCGCGCTGCGTCGTCGAGCGACGCCAGCGCGATCAGCACCCAGACGGCTCCCGCGACCGTCACGACCCCGCCCGCGGCGAGCAGCAGGCCGGCGGAGAGCCGTCGACGGGGGACCCGGGCGTCACGTTCATGATGCGAACGTAGCCGACCGCGGGGCGCTCCGGCAGCCGCACAGCGCTCCGAGCCGGATCACAGCACTCCGAGCCCGCGGCCGCGCGGTCCCGCCGCGGTGGCCCGCAGCTCCCGTCGGGTGGTCACCCCGAGCTTGGTGAAGACCTTGCCGAGGTGCCACTCGACGGTGCGCGGGCTGAGGAACAGCTGCGCGCCGATCTCCGGGTTGCTGCGGCCGTCCGCGGCGAGGCGGGCGATGAGCGCCTCCTGCTCGGTCAGGTCGTTGACCGTGTCGACCGAACGGGCGCGCGCGGTCTCGCCGGTCGCCGCGAGCTCCCGGCGGGCCCGCTCGGCGAAGCCCTCCATGCCGACCTCGCGGAAGAACGCGTGTGCGGCGCGGAGCTGCTCGCGCGCGTCCACCCGGCGGCCCTGCCGGCGCAGCCACTCCCCGTAGACCAGCCGGGTGCGTGCCAGGGCCACCCGGATCCTGGTGCGCTCGAGGCGCTCCACCGACTCCCGGTACAGCCCCTCCGCCTCGTCGTCCGCGGCGAGGAGGGCCCGGCAGCGCGCCAGGACGCCGAGCGCCCAGTCGGTGCCGGAGGCCTCCGCGATCTCGGTGAGCCGGGCCAGGGCGTCCGCACCCCGGTCCGGCCGGTCGAGGCGCGCGGCCGCCTCGACCAGCTCGGGGTGGACCCAGGTCGACAGCCCCAGCTCGTACGGATGGGCCTCGGCCCGCTCGGCCACGGCGATCGCCTCCTCGTACCGGCCGAACGCGTTCAGGAAGACCGCGGTGGTCAGCTCGGTCCCGGCGAGCCAGAGCCCCTCGCCGCGGGACGCCACATCCGCGCGGCTCGCGTCGAGCAGCGCCCTGGCCTCCGCCTCCCTGCCGCCCCAAGCCGCCCGCAGGAAGGCGATGTGCGGGCTGAGGCCGCGCCCAGTGACGGCGGCCACGGCGTCCGCCTCCGCGGCGACCGCCAGGGCGGCCGAGAGGTCGCCGAGGAACAGCTCGACGGTGAACCGCTCGGTCAGCGCGATCGGCAGCATCGCCAGCGCGCCGGTGCGCCGGGCGAGGTCGACGTGCCGCGCGGTCAGCTCGCTCCAGCTGACGTCGTCGCCGACGGCGCGCGCCGCGCGGGAGGCCGGCCACAGCCAGCGGAGCGCATCCTCGTCGCCGAGCGGGTCGGCCCGCAGGGCGTCGAGCGCCCGGCGCAGCAGCGGCACGCCGGCGGCGTACCCGTCGCGGACGACCGCGGCGAAGCCGTCGAGCAGGAGGGCGCACGCCGCCCCCTGCGCCTCCGCGTCGCCGAGGCGTGCCGCCGAGATCGCGGCGGCGACGTCGTCCAGCGCCGCCCCGCCGTCGGCGAGCCGGCCGGCGAACAGCGCGGCGGTGAACGCGTCGAGGTAGGTGTCCCTCGCGGTGGCCGGGTCGAGCGGCTCGAAGCGCTTCGCCGCGCTCAGCAGCAGCGCGGGCGCCTCCCTGCCCCGCGTGGAGGCGAAGGCGAGCCGGGCGCCGAGCAGCTGCGCCCGCGCCCGGACGCGGTCGTCCAGCGGGCCTCCGGTCGCCAGCGCGAGCATCGCGCGCGCGGCGTCGGGGGCTCCGGCCTGCAGGCGCGCGTCCGCCGCGTCCAGCGCGCGCCGCGCCCGGCGCTCCGGGTCGGGCGTGAGCTCCATCGAGCGGGTCAGGAACGAGCAGGCCGCGGCCCAGCCACCCCTGGCCCGCGCCCGGGCCGCCGACGCCTCCAGCTCGGCGGCGACCTCCTCGTCCAGCGACGCCGCCGCCCCGGCCCGGTGCCAGGCCCGGTAGTCGGCGTCGGCCTCCCCGACGATCGCCTCCGCCAGCGCCCGATGCGCGGCACGGCGCTCCGCGTCCGTCGCCGCCCGGAAGACCGCGGACCGCATCAGCGGGTGCCGGAAGCGCGCCTGCGCACCGAGCTCCAGCAGCCCCGCCTCCTCGGCGGGGCCGGACGCGTCCGCCGGGATCCCCGCCCGCCCGGCGGCCCGCCACAGCAGCGCCACGTCGCCGGACGGGTCGGCCGCGGCGATCAGCAACAGCCAGCGGGTGTCGGCGGGCAGCCCGTCCAGCCGCCGCGCGAAGCCCCGCTCGATCCGGCCGGGGAGCGCCGCCCTGTCCCGTGGGCCGCTCCCGAACGCCAGCTCCGCGGCGTCCAGGTCCCGCGGCAGCTCCAGGAGGGCCAGCGGGTTGCCGCGCGCCTCCGCGACGATCCTGGCGCGCACCCGGTCGTCGAGCGGACCGGCCGTCACCGAGTCGAGGAGCGCTTCCGCGTCGGCGTCCGCCAGCCCGTGGAGCGGGAGCGTGGGGAGACCGTCGTACACGTCGCGGGCCGGGTCCGACTCCGCCGCTGCCGTGTCATCCGCGTCGCGCACCGCGAGCACCAGCGCGACGCGCTCCGCCGCGAGCCGCCGCGCCACGAAGGCGAGGGTCTGCGCCGACGCCGTGTCCACCCATTGGGCGTCGTCCACGACGCAGAGCACCGGGCCCGTCTCGGCGACCTCCGCCAGCAGCCCCAGCACGGCGAGCCCGACGAGGAAACGATCGGGCGGCTCCCCGCCGCGCGAGCCGAGCGCCGCGCCGAGCGCCTCCCGCTGCGGCTCGGGGAGGCCGGCGGCGCGGTCGAGGAACGGCGCGCAGAGCTGCTGGACGACCGCGTACGCGAGCTCGAACTCCGATTCGACCCCGGTCGCCCGGGCGAGGGTGAAGCCGGCGGCCCGCCGCACCGCGTAGTCCAGCAGCGCCGTCTTGCCCACGCCCGTCTCGCCGCGCAGCACCAGCACGGCGCTCCGGCCGGAGGACGCCTGCGCGAGCAGGTCGTCCAGCCGCACGCATTCGTCGCGCCTGCCGGGCAGCGCGTCGGGCTCGTCGTCGATCCTCATCGCCCACCCGACCCTAGGGACTGTCGCCCGCGGCGGCAAGGGAGGCGCCGGGGCCCGGACCCGGGGGTCACCCGGGCGCGACGGGTTCCCGCGGCGACGAGCATTGCTGCCATCAACCGAGACCTCTGGAAAGGGGACCGATCATGAACACGACACTCACCACCTCCGCCTCCGCCTTCGGCATCGGCGCGGACCTCCGCGACGGCTTCGCCGAGGTCGGCGACGGCGTCACGCTGCACTACGTGGAGGCCGGCGCCGGCCCGCTCGTCCTGCTGCTGCACGGCTTCCCGGAGTTCTGGTACGGCTGGCGCGACCAGATCGCGCCGCTCGTGCAGGCGGGCTACCGGGTGGTCGCTCCCGACCTCCGCGGCTACAACCTGTCGTCCAAGCCGGCCGACTTCACCGACTACACGGCCGACCAGCCCGCCGCCGACATCGCGGCGCTGATCCGCGCGCTCGGAAGCGAGACGGCGACGGTCGTCGGCCACGACTGGGGCGGCTCGATCGCCTGGACGCTGGCGATGAACACCCCGGATGTCGTCGAGCGGCTCGTCATCCTGAACGCCGCCCACCCGCGCAAGCTGAACGAGGGACTGAAGAGCCCGCGGCAGCTCGAGCGCAGCTGGTACTTCTTCTACTTCCAGCTGATGGGCGCCCCGGAGCGTCACGCCGCCAAGGACGACTGGGCGTTCTTCACCCGGTTCTTCCGCGACGCCCAGCCGGCCTACACCGAGGACGAGCTGGACCGCTACCGCGAGGCCTGGTCGCAGGACGGCGCGGCCACCGGGATGATCGACTACTACCGCGCGGCCGTGCGGCTGGGGTCGAAGCAGCAGGTGCTCACCGTCACCGCCCCGACCCTCGTGATCTGGGGCCAGCAGGACCGCTTCCTCGGCCAGGGCCTCGCCGAGCCGCACGCGGAGGACGTGCCGAACCTGGTCGCCGTCGAGCGGCTGGAGGGCGCATCGCACTGGGTCCACCACGACGAGGCGGAGCAGGTCAACCGGCTGCTCATCGACTTCCTCGGCGGAGCCCGCTGAGCCCGCAGCACCCGCCGCGGCTTGGGGGTTTCTCCTCAAATCACCCCCTCGGCCCGGCCGAGGTTGAGGGGAGCCCCCGAAGCAGCGGCACCCACCATACGGAAAGGTCAGAGGCGGCGGCGCCCGTTCAGCGCCGCCGCCTCGGAGAAGGAGGACGACATGTCCATCAGCGAACACCCCGCACGGACCGGCCACGACGACGACCACGCCGCAGTCCGGCCGTTCACCATCGACATCCCGCAGGCCGACATCGACGACATGATGCGGCGCGTCCGGGCGACCCGGCTGCCGGAGCGCGAGACCGTCGACGACACGTCGCAGGGCATGCGCCTGCAGGTGATCCGCGACCTCATGGAGTACTGGCAGGACGGGCACGACTGGCGCGGCGTGGAGGCCCGGCTCAACAGCCTCCCTCAGTTCGTCACCGAGATCGACGGCCTGGACATCCACTTCATCCACGTGAAGTCGCGGCACGAGGGCGCCCTGCCCATGATCGTCACGCACGGCTGGCCGGGATCGGTCATCGAGCAGCTGAAGATCGTCGGCCCGCTCACCGACCCGACCATGTACGGCGCGAGCGCGGAGGACGCGTTCGACCTGGTCATCCCATCGCTGCCCGGCCACGGCTTCTCGGCGAAGCCCGAGCAGCCCGGCTGGGACCCGATCCGCATCGCCCGCGCCTGGGCCGAGCTGATGCGCCGGCTCGGCTACGACCGCTACGTCGCGCAGGGCGGCGACTGGGGCAACGCCGTGACCGAGCAGCTGGCGCTGCTGAAGCCCGAGGGTCTCATCGGCATCCACACCAACATGCCCGCCACCGTTCCGGACAGCATCCAAGCCGCGCTCGACGCGCACGAGGACCCGCCGGCCGACCTCGACGCCGAGGAGCGGAACGCCTGGGACCAGCTCGCGTACTTCTACGCGCACGGTCTCGGCTATGCACAGGAGATGGCAGGCCGCCCTCAGACGCTGTACGCGCTCGCCGACTCCCCCGTCGGCCTCGCCGCGTGGATGCTCGACCACGACGCCCGCAGCTACGACCTGATCGCCCGCGTCTTCGCCGGCGAGACGGAGGGGCTGACCCGCGACGACATCCTGGACAACGTCAGCCTGTACTGGCTGACCAACACGGCGGTGTCCTCCGCGCGGCTCTACTGGGAGAGCAAGCTGGCGTTCTTCGCACCGAAGGGCGTCACCGTGCCGACCGGCGTCAGCGTGTTCCCGGACGAGATCTACGCCGCCCCGCGCACCTGGGCGGCGACGGCCTATCCGAGCCTCATCCATTTCAACCGGCTGGCGAAGGGCGGACACTTCGCGGCCTGGGAGCAGCCGGAGCTGTTCTCCCAGGAGGTCAGGGACACGTTCCGCCCACTGCGATGAACGGGGAACAGCCGGCGCTCGCGCACATCGTCGCGGGCGAACTGGAGGTCGAGTACGCGGACGTCGGTCCGAGCACCGGGCCGGCCGTGCTGCTCCTGCACGGCTGGCCCTACGACCTCCACGCCTTCGACGAGGCCGCGGCGCTGCTCGCGGACGCCGGGTACCGGGTGCTCGTGCCGAACCTGCGGGGCTTCGGCGGGACGCGCTTCCTGCGCGAGGACGCCGCCCGCAACGGCGAGCAGGCGGTCCTCGCCACCGACGCGGTGGCCTTCCTCGACGCGCTCGGCGTCGCGGACGCGATCGTGGCCGGCTTCGACTGGGGAGCGCGCACCGCGAACGTGCTGGCCGCGCTCTGGCCGGAGCGGGTGCGCGGGCAGGTCGCCGTCAGCGGGTACCTGGTCGGGAGCCAGGCCGCCAACGCGCAGCCGCTGCCGCCCGCCGGGGAACTCGCCTGGTGGTACCAGTTCTACTTCGCGACCGAGCGCGGCCGGGCGGGCTACGACCGCTACCGCGACGACTTCGCACGGCTGATCTGGGAGACGGCCTCGCCGCAGTGGCGATTCGACGAGGCGACGTTCCAGCGCACGGCCGGGTCGTTCGCCAACCCCGACCATGTCGAGATCGTCATCCACAACTACCGGTGGCGTCTCGGCCTGGCCGACGGCGATCCGGCGCTGGCCGACCTGGAGGACCGGCTGGCGGCGCGGCCGCCGATCGCGGTCCCGACGATCACGCTCGAGGGGGACGCCAACGGGGCGCCGCACCCCGACGCCGCGTCGTACCGGGATGTCTTCACCGGGCCGTACGAGCACCGCGTCGCGACAGGCGGTGTCGGCCACGACCTCCCGCAGGAGGCGCCGCAGGCATTCGCGGACGCGATCGTCGCGGTCGACCGGATGGCCCGCGACGGCTCGGCGCGAGCGGTGGCGGAGGGGGCGCGCGATGTCTGACCGGGACGACGGCGACGGGCTCGACGCGTCGGACGGGCCGCGCCGGTCCTTCCGCTCGCTCCTGCACCGGCAGCCGGACGACGAGCGCGGCCACCTCCCGGACGAGGGCGCGCTCGGGCCGCTCTCCCGCGCCACGGCGTGGCTGAACTCGCCGCCGCTGACCCCCGCCGGCCTCCGCGGCCGGGTGGTCCTGGTCGACTTCTGGACCTTCACCTGCGTCAACTGGCTGCGGACGGCTCCCTACCTGCGGGCCTGGCACGCGAAGTACGCGGCGGCGGGTCTGACAGTGGTCGGTGTCCACACGCCGGAGTTCGGCTTCGAGCACGACCTCGCGACCGTGACGGAACGGGTGCGCAGACTCGGGATCGAGTACCCGGTCGCGGTGGACAGCGACTACGGCGTGTGGGGCGACTTCGACAACCACTACTGGCCGGCGCTGTACGTCGCCGACGCCGACGGCCGGCTGCGCTACCACCACTTCGGCGAGGGCGAGTACATGATGACCGAGATGGTCCTGCAGCAGCTCCTGCTGGACGCGGGCGCCGACGGCATCGACGGCGACCTGGTGTCGCCCGAGGCGCACGGCCTGGAGGTCGCGGCGGACTGGCGGTCGCTGCGGTCCCCGGAGACCTACCTCGGCTACGGCCAGAGCAGCGGCTTCGCCTCGGAGGACGCCGGCCTCTACGACCTGTCCAGCGTCTACCCGGGCGGCGCCCGGCTCGCGCTGAACGAGTGGGACCTCGCCGGCCGCTGGACCCAGACCAGGGACGCCGCGGTGCTCGACGAGCCGGGCGGACGGATCTCGTTCGCCTTCCACGCGCGCGACGCCAACCTCGTCATGGGCCCTGCGGCCGGGCGCGGAGCGGTCCCGTTCCGGGTGCTGCTCGACGGGAAGGCCCCCGGCGAGGCCCACGGCACCGACGTCGACGCCCTCGGGAACGGCGTGCTCGACCGGCAGGACACCTTCCAGCTCGTCCGTCAGCCGGGGCCGGTCGCGACCCGGCTGCTCGAGGTGGAGTTCCCGGAGGGAGGCGCGGAGGCGTTCTGCTTCACCTTCGGCTGAGCGCGCGGCCGGCTGAGCGCGCGGCCGGTGGAGCGCGCGGCCGGCCGCCGTCACACGACGCCGTGCCGCAGGGCGAAGGCCGTGGCCTCGCTCCGGCGCGCCACACCGATCTTGCGGTAGAGCGAGGTGATGTGCCGCTCCACGGTCCGGTCGCTCAGCCAGAGGGCCGCGGCGATCTCCTTGTTGCTGAGGCCCTGCGCCAGCAGCCCGAGCACCTCCGCCTCGCGATCGGTGAGCGCGGGCGGGCCGCCGCGAACAGCGCCGGGCTCGGGTCGGCTGCCGGGGTCCGGCCGCCCGGCGTCCTGCACCCGCCGCGCGAGCGCGGCGAGTTCCGGCGCCACCTGTTCGGAGAGCGCGCGCAGGAGCTCGTGCTGCCGGAGCAGCGCCTCCTCGGCCGCCCGGCGGGCGGCGGACTCCTGCGCGAGCCGGCGCGCGGTGTGGATCGCGATGGCCGCCTGGCCGACCGCGACCCGCAGCAGCTGGGTCTCGGTCGCCGTCGGGAAGTCCACCCGCGAGGCCGCGACCGCCACCGTCCCGCTCTCCCACGGCAGCGCGATCGGGAGGGTGACCACCCCCGCGTCCGCCACCACGGTCCCCGCGCCCGGCACGCCGGCGCCGTCCGCCGTCGCGCGGCCGGAACGTCCGAGCGCCCGCGTCAGCTCGCCCGGCGGGCGCGCACCCGACGGCCGCCACACCTCCAGCGGGAGGTCCCCCGCGGCGTCGGCGAACCGCACGTAGGCGCTGTCGAGCTGCAGCATCCCGGTGAGCACGCTCAGCAGGCCGTTCGCGATCTCCCGCGGGTCGTGGTCGACCCAGAGCGCGGGCAGGGCGAGGAGCGCGCTCACGTCCCTCGTCCACCGGCGGGCGTCCGCCGCATCGTGATCCATCCGCGCCGTCCGCCTCCTCACCACGCCGGCGACGTGCCTGCGCCCATCCTGGGACGTCGCCGGCGCCCGCGGCAAGGGAGGCGCCGCGACCAGGGAGGCGGCGCGGCAGGAGGCGGCGCGGGCGCCTCAGCCCAGCGCCCAGCGTGGGTCGACACGGTGGTCGCCCGCGTCCGCCTGCGCGACGCCCCGGCGGTGCCGCGCGATCAGATCCCGGCCCATCGCCTTCGCTCGGTGCGCGGCCTCCACGTCCCCCTCGGCGGCATCGACGACGGCGCCCTCCATCAGGATGTGCCACGAGTACGCGAACTCCTCCGGCTCGCGCAGGCCGGCGTCCTCGGCGAGGCCGGCGATCAGCGAGCGGACGGCGGCGAGATGCTCGGCGCCGGCGTCGCGGCCGAGCCACTCGTCCGGCGCGTCGAAGAGGACGAGCAGCCGGTCCTCGGGCCGGTCCTCCGGCCGGTAGGCAGCCTCGGCGGGCGCGTCAGCCGCCGGTTCGGGCTCCGGCCAGCGCCAGAGGATGAGGGCGATCCCGTCCCCGCGGCCGACGTCGCTCACCGTCACGGGCGTCGCCGCAGTGATGTGGAGGAGTTCGACGCCTTCCGAGTGCGAGAGCGGGGTCAGCGGCGCCCCGGCGGTCCTGGCATTGGCCCTGGCGGCCTTGAGGAACAGCTCGCCCATGGCCCGGGTCGCCCGGAGGCGGTGCCCGCCGACCACGACCTCGATCGGATGCGGAACCGGTGACCCGGGGCCGCCGGCGAGGCTGCCCCGGTCGTCGGCGTGGAGCGGTTTCAGCATGCGTCGACTCCCCAGTGGTCTGTGCGCTCCCGGATGCGTCGGTCCGGGCGGGTCTGCTCCTGTGTCGGAGGAGCGGAATCAGCCTCCGTCATGCAAACGTTTTACCGATAGGGCGTAACCGGGGATTCTGCTCCGCGTCACCTGACGGCCACCGGCCTCCGGCTGAGAGGGTTCGAACACGCGGCTCCCGGCGATCCGCAACGCGCACCGGCGATCCGCCGGCCGCATCATTCCGGGCGCGCCGTTCCCCTGAGCGGGTCGCGGCGCTTACCATTCTGGTGTCGTAACCACGACAGAAGCGCGTCGGGGACCCGAACCCGCCCTGCGTCGCCTTCAGCCGCGCGGGGAAAGGGGACCGATATGGTGCTCGCGATTGCGGACGAGTTCGTCGTGGATGACAAACGCTTCCGGCTCTACGCCGACGACGGCTGGCTGCTCTTCCGCGAGCACCCGGACTGCGCCGAGTGCGTCGGGACGATCAGCAAGACCGCCCTGGGCTTCCTCGTGACGGCCTGGGCGCGGCCCGGCCCGCTGATCTTCGAGGAGACGCTGGAGGAGGCCGTCGACCGGCTGGTGGCCATCGACGGGTCGCACGGGCGATAGGCCCAGGCTCAGCGCCGCGCCGGGTCAGCGCCGAGCCGGGTCAGCGCCGAGCCGGCTCAGCGCTGCGCGCTCGGCCGCCGCGCGCGCAGCTCCCGCTCGACCGCGTCCGCCGCGGCGACGGCGGCGTCGCCCGACCGCACGCGCGTCCCCAGCGCCCGTGCCTCCACGGCCGCGGGGCCGCTCGCGAGTACCCGCGCGACTGCCGAGCGGATGTGCTCCGCGGACGCCTTCCTGGACACCACCTCGGCCGCCCCGGCCCGGGCGACCGCGGCCGCCACGGCCGGCTGGTCGAGCAGCGGGTGCATCGGCATCAGGACCATCGGCACGTCGTGCGCGAGCGCGCGCAGCGTGGTCGAGTGGCCGCCGTGGCCGACCAGGAGCGACGCCCGGCGGAACAGCGCGCCGTGGTCGGCCCGGTCGACGACCTCCACGTTCGGGGGCACGCGCAGCGGCCGGTCGGGGGCGAGCCCGCCGAGCGTGACGACCCCGCGCAGCGGGAGCCCGCCGAGCGCGTCGACGATGCGCTGATAGGCCGCGCTCTGGCCCGGGAGCCACGCGGTGCTGAGACTCACGACCACGAGCGGCGGCTCGTCCGGCGCCGGCCGCCTGGGCTCGCCGCGCTCGACGGCGCCCACCCAGTCCACGCCGTCGGCCGTCGCGCCCGGGTCCAGCGTCCGGTCCGAGGCGACCACCCTGGCCGCCGCGCCGGCCCAGGCGGCGCGCGGGTCGGTGCCGCGCAGCCGGGCCAGCATCCCGACCGGACCCCGGGCGAGGTCGCCGGTCCAGTAGCTGTAGAGGGTGTGGAACAGCACGACGTCGGGGATCCCTGCGGCCCGCAACGGCGCGTGGGTGCTCGCGAGCAGGCAGTCGGTCACGGCGAGCTCGGCCCCGGCCTCCCGGGCGAGCGCCGCGACCTCCGCGCCGATCCGGCGGTCGGCGAGCAGCGCGACGGCCTGGCGGACCGCGGTGGGGACGGACCGGCGCACGCCGCTGTTCCAGCCCCGCAGCGACTCCACGCCGCGGAACCCGAACCCGCGCTCGGCCGCGAGCGGGCTCTGGCGCGGCTGTCCGAGCAGTTCGATCCGGTGCCCGCGCGCGGCGAGCGCCTCGGCGACGCGGAGCATCGGCGGGACGTTGCCGCCGGCATCGACGGTGACGACGGCGATCGTAGACATGGTGGTGGCTCCTTCTCTCAGAGCCCGGCCTCCAGCCGGGCGACGACGGCGGAGACGAGCGCGGTGAACCGGGCGAGCGTCTCCGCCGGGCTGCGGCCGGCGTCGCGCCGCCACAGCTTCCAGGCGCTGAGGTCGGTCGCGGCGACCAGGAGGTCGACCGCCTCCGCGCGGCGCGGGCCCGGCACGCTTGCCAGCGTCGGGGCGAACAGCCGCTCGACCCAGGCGCGGTGCACGGCCTTGCCCTCGGTGGTGATCCGGGACGCCAGCGGCTCCGACGTCTCCTGCCCGCCGAGCAGCAGCATCCCGTCGCCGACGCGCTCGTAGTGGTCGACGAGCGCGGCGAGCGACCCGGCGACGTCCGCGGGGTCGACCGTGCGCTCGGCGACCACCTCGCCCTCCGCGGCCTCCACCGCGGCGGCGAAGAGCGCGTCCCTGCTGCCGAACGAGCGCAGGATCGTCTGCACCGTCGTCTCCGCGCGCTCGGCGATCGCCGGCAGGGTGCACGCGGCGAGGGGGCGACTGAGCGCGAGTTCGATCGTGGCCGCGACGATCCGCCGCCTGGTCTGCTCGGCGCGGGCGGCGCGGACGTTCATGGAGTAGCTGCGCACGGAATTCATGTTGATGCCCATTAACGCGAATTCGGGGCGCCGCGTCAAGAGGCGATCAGTGCGCTCCCGGGTAGATCGCCGGCCAGAGCACCGCCGCCAGATCGTGCTCCCCCCGCACGGAGAAGTGGATGTCGTACGGGACGAAGTCCGCCGGCGCGAGCGCCATGCCCCGCGCCGCCCGCCCGTCGGTCCGGCAGTGCGGGTGCGCCGTGCACACCGCCGCGGTCCTGCTCTCGTACGCCTGGACCAGCGCCCCGGCGTAGGAGATCCTGGAGGCCGAGAGCTTCCCCGTCGCCGGGTCGATCGCGTCGCACGGGCCGTCGCCGGTGATGGCGGTCGGATCGACCTGGCTGAATGCCTGCGCATGGCTCGCGGACGTCCCGTAGAGACTCACCAGGACGATGTCCGGGTCCGGCAGGCCCGCGGCGAGCACGTCGAGGACCTGCCCCACCTTCTTCGCGAACGGCCCCTCGTTCGCCGGGTCGCTCCCGTCGCAACGGAGGTCCGCGCTGATCCCCTGCAGCAGCACGAGCTCGTGGGCGCGCGGGTGCTGCACCAGCTGCCTGGCCTGGGCGAGCACGCCGTCGATGCCCGCGTCGTCGACCGCGAGGTCGAGGGCATGCCCGCGGGCAGCGGGATTGACGGCCACCAGCCGCAGGTAGACGCTCTGCACTGCGGGCGCCGTCCCGGTCGCCCACGAGTTCTGCTCGGCGTCCTGCTCGGGATGCGCAGGATCCGAGTTCTTCGCCGTCGAGATCGAGTCCCCCAGCACCGCGACCCCGTCCGCGAACCGCGACCCGGCGCTCGGCGCGGAGGCGGTGCTCCCGCCCGGCGAGGAGCACGACGCCAGCACGAGGAGCGCGGCCGCGCGGGCGAGCGCGGCGGCGATCCTGCTCCGATCTCGCGACGGCATCGCCACCACCTCCCACCCCGCTGAGCCGGGCGTACAGCCACAGGGTAGGCGCGGCGCCGGGGACGGTGCCATGCGACGATGATCCTCATGACCCGGTCTCCCTACGACGCGATCGCCGAAGGCTATGCGGCGCTCAACGCGACGAGCCTCCTGAACGAGTACTACAACCGGCCCGCGCTCGCCGAGCTCGCCGGCGATGTCGCCGGCCGCCGGGTGCTCGACGTCGGCTGCGGCTCCGGACCGATCCTGGCCGACCTCCTCGAGCGCGGCGCCATCGTGACGGGGATCGACTCCAGTGCCGGGATGCTGGAGCAGGCTCGGGCCCGGCTCGGCGACGCGGTCGACCTGCGGGTCGCCGACCTCGCGGAGCCGCTCCCGTTCGAGGACGACACCTTCGACGATGTCGTCGCCTCGCAGGTCCTGCACTACCTCAAGGACTGGGCGCCGTGCCTCGCCGAGCTCCACCGGGTCCTGAAGCCGGGCGGGCGGCTCATCGTCTCGGAGGAGCACCCCTCGGCGATCTTCTTCTCGGACCGGTTGTCGGGCGGGGACCGGGAGTACTTCGGCGTCCACCGGCGCACCGAGGAGTGGGAGCTGGGCGGCCGGACCACGGAGCTCACGTTCTGGGACCGCCCGCTGCACGCGATGACCGACGCGTTCGCGGAGGCCGGCTTCCGCATCGCCACGATCAGCGAACCGGCGCCGGCGCCCGCGGCCTTCGAGCGCTTCCCGGAGCTCCGGAAGCACGCGAGCGGCCGCTTCCTCGCCTTCCTGCTCTTCGTGCTCGTGGCGGAGTAGCCCACCGCCGGACGGCTGACCCTTGACACCGGAATGGTTCACAGGCAAAACTATGTGGAATCGCGCCAGGACGATAAGGGAGTCGGATCATGCGCATAGCCATCGTCGGGGCCGGCATCGGGGGACTCGCGACCGCGTTGAGCCTCGAGGCGGCCGGGTTCCGTGACATCGAGGTCTTCGAGCGGAGTGACGAGCTCCGCGGGCTCGGGGTCGGCATCAACCTGCTGCCGCACGCCGTCCGCGAGCTCACCGAGCTCGGGCTGGACGCGCGGGTCGCGGAGCTGGGGACGGCGCCCGCCACCCTCAGCTATCACAACCGGTTCGGCCAGCCGATCTGGAGCGAGCCGCGCGGGCGGGAGGCCGGCTACCGCTGGCCCCAGCTCTCCGTGCACCGGGGGCGCCTGCAGCTCGCCCTCGCCGAGGCGGTCCGGGAGCGGCTCGGCGACCGAGTCCGACTGGGCCACCGGCTGGTCGCCGTCGACGACCACGGCGGCGGGACCACCGCGACCTTCCGGACCGACGCGGGCGAGGTCGCGGAGGAGGCGGACGTCCTGATCGGGGCGGACGGCATCCACTCGGCGCTCCGCGCGCTGCGGTACCCGGAGGAGGGCGCCCCGCCGTGGAGCGGGCTGACGCTGTGGCGGGGCACCGCCGTCGTCCCGGCGTTCCTCGACGGCCGGACGATGATCATGGCCGGCGACGGCGAACAGAAGTTCGTCGCCTATCCGCTGAGCGCGCCCGGCGCGGACGGCCGCCAGCGGGTGAACTTCATCGCCGAGCGCCACGGCGCCGGCGCCGGGGACGCCGACTGGAACAGCGCGGTCGACCCGGCCCCGATCGTCGAGCTGTTCCGGGACTGGCGCTTCGGCTGGCTCGATGTGCCGGCGACGATCGGCGCCGCAGAGGAGATCCTCGAGTACCCCATGGTCGACAGGGATCCGCTCCCGCGCTGGACGTTCGGGCGCACGACGCTGCTCGGCGACGCGGCGCACGCGATGTACCCGAACGGTTCGAACGGCGCCTCGCAGGCGATCCTCGACGCCCGAACGCTGGCGCACCGTCTCGCCACGGAGGCGACGGTCGAGGACGCCCTTCAGGCCTACGAGGAGGCGCGGCGCCCGGCCACGGCGGCGCTGCTGGAACTGACCAGGCGCACCGGCCCGGAGCGGGTCATGCTGCTCGCGCGGGAGCGCGCCCCGGAAGGCTTCGACGACATCGACACGGTGATCCCCCGGGCGGAGCGCGAGCGGATCGCCGCCGAGTACAAGCTCGCCGCCGGATTCCACCCGGACTCGCTCAACGAGTGGTCGTCCCTGACGGTCCGGTCGGCCGGATGACCGTGGACGCGGCCCGGCTGGCCGCCCTGATCTCCCCGCTGCGCCGGGCGCTGCTGTCCTCCGTCCGGGAGCGGGAGAACCTGCCGGACATCCCGGACGCGCAGATCGAGGTGATCCGCCGGCTCCCCCGCGGGACCGTCGCGTCGCCCAGCGCGCTCGCGGACGCGCTCGGACTCAGCCGCTCCGCGATCAGCAACCTGCTGGCGACGATGGAGCGCGACGGCCTGATCGTGCGGCGGCCGGGCGCGGCCGATCGGCGGCAGGTGGAGGTCATCGCCTCCCCCGCCGCGCTCGACTACTTCGACCGGTACGACAGCGCGGCCGCGGCCTTCGTCGGCCAGGCGGCCGCGACCCTCACCGCCGACGAGCGCGCCGCGATCGACGCGGCGCTGCCGGCCCTCGAACGCCTCGGCGACGCCCTGAGCTCCACCCGGCACGACCGCGGCCACCCCCGACCGGAGGCGACACCATGACCGTCCAGCCCACCGTCCCCGCGCTGGAGGCCGCGTTCGACGTGGTCGTGGCGCTCGGGGAGCTCGCCGACCACGGGGACACCCGGGCCGGCCACCGCCGGGTGATCCCGATCGTCGGCGGCGCCATCGACGGCGGGCTGCAGGCGGAGATCCTCCCCGGCGGGGCGGACTGGCAGGTCGTCCGGCCCGACGGCGCGATCGAGATCGACGGCCGCTACACGGCACGGACCCCGGAGGGCGAGTACGTCTACCTCCAGGTCAGCGGCGTGCGGACGGCGGATCCCGGGATCCTCGACGCGCTCCTGCGCGGAGAGCCGGTGCCGCCGGAGGACTACTACTTCCGCACCGCGATCCGGTTCGAGACCGCGTCGCCCCGGCTGAAGCACCTCGAGCACGCGCTCTACGTCGCCTCGTGCGTGCGCGACGCGAACGCCGTGCGGTACCGGACCTATCGGGTGACCTGAGCTGCCGGCTGCGCCTGCCCGCGCACCAGCGCCTCCGCGCCGCTCTCGAACCAGGCTCCCGCCGCCGGGCCGCCGTTGCACGGGCCGTCGCTCGCGCCCGGATGCTTGACCCAGAGCAGGGCGTCGAGCTTGACCGCGGGCGACTCCGTGATCTGCGGGTCCTGACCGAGGGCCGCGCCGGGCGGGTTGCACCAGTCGCCCGTCCAGCCGTTGCCGTTCCGCGAGACGTCGATGACGAAGTGCTTCCAGCCGATGCGCGAGGACACCTTGCCCGCGTAGTCCCGCTCGGTCTGCGTGGCGTCGAAGTTCGAGACGTTCGTGAAGAACCCGCGCGCGCCGGCGACGCCCGCGGCTCTCAGGTACGACGCCTGCGCGTCCGGCGTCAGCCAGCGCGCGTTGCCGCCGTCGAGGTACGTGGTGAGGCCGGCGGCGCCGAGGATCTCCACCGCCGAGCGGAGCAGGGGGAGGCGCGTGTCCGCCACGCCCGCGCACTTCGCGCTCGCGAGCATCGTCAGCGAGTCCGGCTCGACCAGGACGACGGCCCGGCTGCCGGCCAGCGCCGCGGCGACCCGGCGGGTGAAGTCGAGGTACTGGTCGGGCGTGAAGCCGCCGGCCGAGAAGCCGCCGCAGTCCCGGTCGGGGATCGCGTAGGTGACGAAGACCGGCGTCGCGCCCTGCGCCGCCGCTGCCTGCAGGTGCCGCCGGATCACACTGTCGAGAAGCGCCGGGCTGTACCAGTCGCCCAGCCAGACGGCGGTGGGACGGCTTGCGATCCGCTCGATGAGCGCCGCCCTCCCGGTGTCGCCGACCGCGGTGAACCAGTCCGCCATCCGCCGGGCGTCACTGCCCGGATCGACGTACAGCCGGCTGCCGAACACGGAGTCGTCGGCTCGCGCGGTGGGGGTCGCCGGAGTCGAGAGGAGCGCAGCCGCGACCAGGGCTGCGCCCAGCAGTGCGATGAGTGTGCGCATACCCGTACTATCGGCCGGCGCGGGCCGGAGGTCAGGGGCCGGCGCCCGGGTTCCGGGCCAGGCCTTGCTGCCGCGGGCACCGCTGTGGAATGCTGAACCCCGTGATCCTGTAGCAGTGACTCCCTTCCTCCCCACGACCGTGGGTGAGTCGATCGATCCTGCGTACAAAGAGGTCTCATGTCATCTACCGATCACACCACCATGCTCACCGGCTTCACCATCGAACCGCTCGTCGTCCCGGTCAGTGTCGACGCACCCGACGCGGCGGACTTCGTCGCCTTCGCCGCGGTGCGCAGCGCCGTCGAGGCGGAGCAGCGCGGCCACGCCGGCGACGTCATGACCGCGGCCGAGCTGCTGCCCGACTGGCGCGACGAGTCGCGGCGGATGGCGGGACTCGTCGCCAAGGTCGACGGCCGCGTCGTCGCCCGCGGCAACCTGGCACTGCCGGCCGGCGCGCCGGAGTGCTGGTGCGCCGTCTCCGTCCTTCCCGGCTTCCGCGGCCGCGGGATCGGTTCGGCGCTGTACGACCGCCTGGAGCAGCTGGCCAGGGAGGACGGCCGCTCCACCATCCAGAACCAGACCACCTACCCGGCGGGCGTCGAAGGCGAGGCCCTCCCTGCGCCGACGGGCTTCGGGTCGGTGCCGCTCGGCCTGCCGTCCACCCGTTTCCTGCTCCGCCAGGGCTTCGGGCTCGAACAGGTCGCGCGCATCAGCGCGCTGCCGCTGCCGGTCGACCCGGACGTCCTCTCCACCCTGCTCGGCGCGGCGGTCGGCGCGGCGGCCGGCTACCGGACGGTCTCCTGGCAGGGGCGCACGCCCGAGGAGTGGCTGGAGGCGATCGCGCTGCTGCGCACCCGGATGGCCACCGACGCGCCCAACGCCGGCATCGAGCTGACCGACGTCTGGACTCCGGACCGCGTGCGCGCCGTCGACGACCTCTGGGCCGAGAGCCCCCGGGTCGCGCTGACGTCGATCGTGGTCCACGAGGCGACGGGGCAGGCGGTCGGGTTCACCGAGCTCGACGTGTCCAGCGAGTCCGACCGCCCGGCGGAGCAGATGGACACCCTGGTGCTGCGCGAGCACCGCGGCCACCGGCTCGGGATGCTGCTGAAGCTCGCCAACCTCCGCGAGCTGACCGAACGGTTCCCCGGCTGCCGGCTCGTGGAGACGGTCAACGCGGAGGAGAACCGCCCGATGCTCGACGTCAACGACGCGATCGGGTTCGCGCCGGCCTCCTTCTCCGCGCGCTGGCGGAAGCGGATCGGCTGACGCGGGCGGTCCAGCCGGAGGTCAGGGACGTGCGCCGTTCGGAATCCTCCCGGGCGGCGCACGTGCCCTAACGCGACCCGTCGAGGTGTCGATCAGTAGAAGAGACATCGTGCAGACCAGCAATCCTCGAGGAGCGGAACGTGAGCGACATCACAGCGATCGAACGTCGGTTCGTCCACTGGTCCGACCGGGACCTGCCCAGCATCCGCGCCGGCCTCGCAGAAGCCGTGGTGGCAGAGCTCGCCGAGGAGTCCGGCGATGACGCGCGCTGGTATGGCGGTGGGACCGCCGCTCTCGACGTCACCAACGTCGAGGATGGAAAGCTGGTCCGCCGCAACGCCAAGTCGGTGCGCCGCGAGAAGTACCGGGGAGTCGTACACGTCGCGTTGGCCCGTCGGAATGCCCAGCCCTTCGACGCGGAGAAGCTCGATCGGGTCGTCCTGGTGCTCCTGGCGGAGGCCAGCTCCGGCTTCGACGTGGATCTCGAGCGCGGGATCGCGTCCGTGGAGGGCCACGCGTCGCTCGACCGTGTCTGGGACGTCTCCGTACCCGAGCTGAACGACCTCATGCCGGACCACGACCCGGAGACGGAGGGCAACATCCGCAACGTGCTCTTCACCTTCGAGCAGCTGGCGCCCTACCAGGTCTGGCCCCGGGATCGGGCCGCCCGGGCCGCGACAGCGGAGTAGCCAGGCGCTTCTGGCCCGTCACCCCCAGCAGCTCCCGCCGCTTCGGCACCCACCTCGGGCTGAGGCTCAGGACCCGCCCTCGCCCTCCGCCTCCAGCCCCAGGTGCCGCCGCAGCGCCCCGGTCAGGTCGTCCACCGCGTCGAGCTGCGCGGGCGTGAGGGCGTCGAGGAAGAGTTCCCGCACCGCGCGCAGGTGCGGGACGGAGCCGGCGCGGAACGCCGTCGCCCCGGCCTCGGTGGCGATGACGTCGACGCCGTGCACGTCGTCCGAGCAGGCCTCGCGGCGGATCAGCCCGCGCTTCTCCATGCGGCCGAGATGGTGGGACAGCCTGCTGCGCTCCCAGCCGACCAGCCCCGCCAGCTCCGAGGAGCGCAGCGTGCGTCCCTCGGCCTCGGTCAGCGCCAGCAGCACCTGGTAGTCGCCCGACGACAGCGCGGACTCGGCCTGCAGCCTGCTGTCCAGGCGGGTGCGCAGCACCTCGGCCGTCTCGATGTAGTTCCGCCAGACGCGGAGCTGCTCCCGCGTCGGCGTGCGGCGCGCACTCTCGCTCACCTCGGCTCCCTTCGGGAATTGACACGTCAGCTCCATTGTTACCGCATTGACACGTCAATCCGGAACGGCCGGTGGCGAGGGAGGTCGAGATCGACATGGCAGAGCTCGAGTTCGGACTGAACTCTTTCGGGGATGTCGCGACCGACGACGGCAGGGTCCTGTCGGACGCCGAGACGCTGCGCCTGATCGTCGAGGAGGCGCAGCTCGCGGAGGCGGTCGGCCTGGACATCTTCAGCGTCGGCGAGCACTACCGCGAGGGGATGGTGGACTCCGCGACGCCCGTGCTGCTCGCGGCGGCCGCCCAGGCGACGTCGACCATCCGGCTCGGCACCTCCGTGACCGTGCTGTCCACGCAGGATCCCGTGCGGCTGTACCAGCAGTTCGCCACGGTGGACGGCATCTCCGGCGGGCGGGCCCAGCTGGTGCTCGGTCGCGCATCGGCGATCGAGTCGTTCCCGCTGTTCGGCTACGACATCGCCGAGTACGAGGACATCTTCGACGAGAAGCTCGACCTGTTCCTCCGGCTCATGCGCGAGGAGCGCGTCACCTGGTCCGGCCGCTACCGCAGCCCGCTCGAGTCGGTCCGGCTGCACCCGCGGATGCCCGAGGGCGGCATCCCCGCCTGGATCGGCATCGGCGGCAGCCCCGACTCCGTGGTCCGCGCCGCGCGGAACGGCCTCCCCCTGATGATGGCGATCATCGGCGGGAGGCCCGAACGCTTCGCCGGCCACGCCGAGCTCTACCTGCGCGCCCTCGCCGAGTCCGGGCAGCCCGAGCTCCCGATCGGCCAGCACTCCCTCGGCTTCATCGCCGGCACCGACGACGAGGCGAAGGAGACGCACTGGCAGTATTGGCGGCCGGTGGTGACCGCGCTCAGCCGGGAGCGCGGCTTCTACCCGCCCACCGCGGAGCGGTACGAGCAGGAGGTCGCGACCGGCGCGCTCTACGTCGGCTCCCCCGAGACGGTGGCCCGCAAGCTCGCCGCGATCGTCCGCACGAACCACCTGAGCAGATTCGACCTCAAGTACGACCTGCTGCACCTGCCCGTGCAGGCGCGCGAGCGCAGCATCCGCCTGTTCGGCGAGCAGGTCGTCCCCCACGTCCGCGAGCTCCTCGCCGAGGACCCGGGCGAGTGGCGCCTCACCGGCCGCCGCACCGCCCAGATCACCACCGCGCGGGCGAACGCCGCGCAGTAGGCCTCGCCCCCATCCGTATCACCGGCCATTCCGACAGGAGAGACAGCATGTCCGACACCACCGCCCTGGAATTCGGGCTCGACACCTTCGGCGACCTGCCCCGGGACGACCGCGGGGAGGTCACCACGTACGCCGCGGCGATCCGCGCCACGCTCGACGAGGCGATCCTCGCCGACGACCTGGGCGTCGACGCCTTCGCCGTGGGCGAGCACCACCGCCCCGAGTTCGCGATCTCGACGCCGGAGACGGTGCTCGCCGGCATCGCCACCGCCACCGAGCGCATCCGGCTCGGCTCCGGCGTGACCGTGCTGTCCTCCGACGACCCGGTGCGGGTGTTCCAGCGCTTCGCGACGGTGGACGCCCTCTCGAACGGGCGCGCGGAGGTCATCCTCGGCCGCGGGTCGTTCACCGAGTCGTTCCCGCTGTTCGGGTACGACCTGGCGGACTACGACCTCCTCTTCGACGAGAAGATCGACCTCTTCCACAAACTCCTCGACGAGAAGCCGGTCAGCTGGGAGGGCACGACGCGGGCGCCCCTCACCGAGGCCGACGTGTTCCCGAAGACCGAGTCCGGGCGCCTCCGCACCTGGGTCGGCGTCGGCGGCACCCCGCAGTCGGTGCTGCGCACCGCGCACTACGGGTTCCGGCTCATGCTCGCGATCATCGGCGGCGCCCCCGCCCGCTTCGCGCCGTACGTCGACCTGTACCGCCGCGCGGCCGAGCAGTTCGGCACGACGGCCTTCCCGGTGGGGATGCACTCCCCCGGGTTCATCGCCGCGACCGATGAGGAGGCGAAGGAGTTGTTCTACCCCGGCTACAAGGTGGTCCGCGACCGGATCGGCGCCCTGCGCGGCTGGCCGCCGCTGCAGCGCCACGAGTTCGACGCGGACGTCGCGCACGGCTCGCTCTACATCGGCTCCCCCGAGACCGTCGCCCGCAAGATGGCGGACGCCATCCGCACCCTCGACGTCGGCCGCTTCGACCTCATCTACACCGCGGGCGGCGCGATGCGGGCGAGCGACCGGATGCGCGCGGTCGAGCTCTACGGGACGACCGTCGTCCCGATGGTGCGGGAGCTGCTCGCGGAGACGCCCCGGCCCGCGTCCACCGCCGGCCCCGCGTTCCGGCGCTGAAGGAGACGGAGGTGGACGACACACTCACAACCGGCACCCGCGACACCGGCACCCGCACGGTCGGCATCCTTGGCGCAGGCAAGGTCGGCACGGTCCTCGCCCGGCTCGCCCTCGCCGCGGGCCACCCTGTGCTGATCTCCGGCTCCGGCGACCCGGACCGCATCGCCCTCACCATCGACGTCCTCGCCCCCGGCGCCACGCCGGTGCGCCCCGAGGAGGCCGCCGCGGGCGCCGACATCGTGATCCTCGCCCTCCCGCTCGGGAAGTACCGCGCCCTCCCGGTCGAGCAGCTGCGCGGAAAGCTCGTGATCGACGCGATGAACTACTGGTGGGAGAGCGACGGCATCCGCGACGACCTGAACGACCCGCTCACCTCCACGAGCGAGCTCGTGCAGGACTTCCTCCCCGGATCCCGCGTCGTGAAGGCCCTGAACCACATGGGCTACCACGACCTGGAGGAGGAGAGCCGACCGGCGGGCGAACCCGGGCGCAAGGCCATCGCGATCGCCGGCGACGACCCGGCCGACCTCGAGCAGGTCGCGACCCTGGTCGACGCTCTCGGCTTCGACCCGGTCGTGGCCGGGCCGCTGGCGGCGGGCGCGGCCCTGCAGCCGGGGCGTCCGAGCTTCGGGGCGGACCTGCCGGCGGAGGAGCTGCGCGCGCTGATCGGCGCGTCCGACGCGGATCGGGATCTGTCGGCTGCGGCGGTGTGAGTGCGGGACGGCGCCGGTGCGGCGCGCGGAAGGGCCGCCAGAGGTATCACGTATGATCTATTGACGGAAGGAGCGCCATGCGCGTCATCGACACCCACCTGCACTGCTGGGACCAGAGCCGCTTCGACTACGCCTGGCTGCACGGGACCGACCTCCCCTGGCGCTTCACCCCTGACGACATCCCCGACGCCGCCGGGATCCGCGCGGTCTTCATGGAGGCCGATTGTCGCGTCGAACAAGCGTCTGCGGAGGCCGAATGGGCCCTCGGGCTCGGCCACGCGCGGCCTCCCGTCGTCGCAGCCGTCGCCCACGCGCCCCTCGGCGACGGGGACAGCGCGGTCGCGGCGCTGGAGTCCCTGACGGCCATCCCCGGAGTGACCGGCGTCCGCCGACTGCTGCAGGACGAACCGCTCGGCTTCTTCGCCCACGAGCAGTTCCTCGCCGACCTGCGCGCCGTCGGCGCCGCGGGCCTCGCGTTCGACGCGTGCGTCCGCGCCCCCCAGCTCCGCGAGCTGGCTCGGACAGCGCGCTCCGCGCCGGACACGGTGATCGTGCTCGATCACCTCGGCAAGCCCGCGGGCGAGGATCCGGCCGAGGCGCTCCGCGGGGAGTGGCTCGACGGCATCCGGGCGCTCGCCGCCTGCGACAACGTCGTGCTGAAGGTCTCCGGGCTGCTCCCCCCGGACGGCCCGCTCGACGCGGTGCGGCCCTGGGTGCTGGCCGCACTGGAGGCTTTCGGCCCCGACCGCGCCGTGGTCGGGAGCGACTGGCCGGTGTCCCGGCGCGCGGACATCCCCTACCCGCGCTGGTTCGAGTTCGTGCTCGACGAGTGCGGCCTCTCGGCCGAGGAAGCCGATCGCGTCGGCTGGCGCAATGCCGAGCGGATCTACCGCGTCGTGTCCTGACCGCTGCCGGTCTCGTCGAGACGCCAGATCGGCGTGAGCTCACGCCAGGGGCCGCCCGGCGTGCCGGGCTCCGGGTCCAGCTGGCACGGTCCCGTCTCCCGCCACCAGCGCTGCGACTCGGGGTCGGCCTGCATCGCCGCCTGATCCGCTTCGTAGTCGTCGCCGACGTACTCGTAGTACTGCACCAGCAGGTCCCCGCGCAGGAAGATCGTGTAGTTCGTGAAGTTCGAGAGCCGGATGCGCTCCGCGACGCCGGGCCAGATCGCGTCGTGCAGCTCGCGGTAGCGCTCCAGCATCCCGGGCCGGACGCGGGTGTAGAGGCAGACGCGCAACGGTTCGGCCATCAGGCGCCCCGGTCGTACGACACGTCGTTGCGGCGCGCGTCCGGAACGAGCCGCAGGCCGGCGCGCTCCGGGCGGACGTGCGGACCGCTCGTCGTCTGCCAGCCCGGCGACCGGTCGTGCGTCGCGAACTGGGACTCGTCCAGCGTGATGCCGGCGCCCGGTGACGTGCCCAGCAGGTAGCCCCCGTCGACGATCTCCTGATCCATGGTCACGCCGATCGGCTGGCCGAGGTCCTGGACCTCCGTGGTCAGGTGGTTGGGGATCGCCGTCATCGCGTGGGCGATGACGTTGCTGAAGCCGACCGGGCTCACCGGGAGGTCGCGACCGTGCGCCACCGCGGCGACGCGGAGCGCGTGGGTGATCCCCCAGCCGCTGTTGAACTGCACCACATCCAGCGCGTCCGCGTCGAGCAGCGGACGGTACTGCTCGAGGCCGGTGAGGTTCTCGCCGCTCGCCACTCCGGCAGCGGTGCCGTGGCGCACGTCCGCCAGTCCGCGCGCATCCCAGCGGCGGACGGGCTCCTCCACCCAGGTCAGATCGACGGCCGCCTCCAGCTGGCGGATGTAGCGGATCGCCTGCGACCGGTTCCAGACCTCGTTGGCGTCGAGCATCAGGGCCGGCCGGTTGGAGTTCTGCGCCATCACCTCGCGCACGAGCTGCAACCGCCGGATGTCGTCGTCCAGATCCCGGCCGCCCTTCACCTTGGCCGACGAGAAGCCGGCGTCGGCGAAGGTCTGGTAGACGCTGCGCGCGTCCGCATCGGTCAGCGCGAACTCCAGCGCGGACGCATAGCCCGGCACGAAGCGGGTGCGCCCGCCGAGCATCCGCCACAGCGGCTCGTCCGCTGCCTTGGCCTTCAGATCCCACAGCGCGTGGTCGATGGCGCCGATGGTTGCGAACAGGTCGCCGTTGTGCCCGGTCTTGAAGACGTGGGCGAGCATCAGGTCGTAGAGCGCCGTGGTGCTGCGGGGGTCCTGCCCCTCGATCGCCGGGAAGATGCGCGCCGTGCGGAGCGGGGCGGCGGCGGTCACGCTCACGCCCTCGAGGCCCGTGTCGGTGCTGATGACGAGGACCTGCACGTCGGTGCGGTGCCCCTCGCTCACACCGTTCACATCGCCGACAGGGCGCCGCCAGTCGTGCTGCGTGATGTGCTCGCGGAATCCGGTGATTTTCATTGACGACAGCCTTTCGAGACCGTTCATTCCTTGGTGCCGCCGGCGGTCATGCCGGCGACGAGGAAGCGCTGGGAGAAGAGGAAGAGGATGAGGACGGGCAGCATCGAGAGGATGGTGGCCAGGGCGAGGGTGGGGAGCTCGACGGACGACGAGCCCGCGGCGCTGGGGTTGAACGCCGGAGCCGACGACAGCAGGGTCGAGAGACCGACCTGCATCGGGTAGGCGCTGCTGTCGGGCAGCATCACGAACGGCAGGAAGTAGTTGTTCCAGTTCTGCACGAAGCTGAAGAACGCGACCAGCGCGACGACCGGGGTCGCCAGCGGCAGCGCCACCCTCAGGAAGACCTGCAACTCGCTGCACCCGTCGAGCCGCGCCGCCGCCAGCAGCGATCGCGGGATGCTCGTCGAGAAGTAGATGTAGGTGAGGTAGACGCCGAACGGGTAGAACGAGAACGGGAGGATGACGGACCACGCCGTCCCCACCAGCCCGAGCTGATTCATCTCCAGGAAGACCGGGAGCACGAGGGCGGTGTTGGGCATCAGCATGACGACCAGGGTCGTGATCATGATCGCCTTGCGGAGGCGGAACTCGGTGAGGGCGAGGGCGTACCCCGCCGGGATCGAGACCACGAGGGTCACGACCAGCGCGGCCCCCGCGTACAGAGCCGAGTTGCCGATCCAGCCGAGCACCGCGCCGTCCTGGAAGCCGAACAGCTGCTGGGCGTTCGCGGCGAACGACGACCAGCCGCCCGCCTGGAACGGCCCGAGCACCGAGAGCTCGTGCTGGCTCTTGGTCACCGCGATGAACAGCCACACGAGCGGGATGACGAAGAAGAACGTCGCGACGGCCAGCGCCAGGCCGACCAGCGCCTTGCCGCTCCAGCCGGCGAGCCGGGCGGTCGAGAGGCTCGAGGTGCGCGTCGCGTGGAAGCGCTTCACATCTGCCGCGGTCATGCGTCCTCCGTATCGAACAGGCCGCCGCGGAGCACGAAGACGGCGGACAGGATCAGCGCGACGACGAGCAGGAGCACCGAGATCGCCGCGGAACCGTTGAAATCGTTGAGGTCGAAGGCGTACTGGTACGCCAGCTGGTTGAGGGAGTAGTCGTTCGGGACCACGGCGTTGCTCGCCTGCGAGAGCAGCGACGGCTCCACGAACAGCTGCGTGCCCGCGCCGAGGCTGAGCACGCCCATGTAGGCGATCCACTTCCGCAGGAGCGGGATCTGGATCCGGAACGCGACCTGCACGCGATCGGCGCCGTCGATGCGGGCCGCCTCCATGATCTCCACCGGGATGTTGTTCAGGGCGCCGTACATGACGACGATCCAGCCGCCCGCGCCCGTCCAGAAGGCGATGATGGCGAAGATCAGCGGCAGCCCGTCGGGCTGGATCACGTCGTGGAAGCTGGAGAACCCCATCGCGTGGAGCAACCAGCCGACCGGGCTGGCGCCCGGGTCGAGCACGAACAGCCAGAGCATCACGCTCGACGCGCCCGCGAGTGCGCCCGGCAGATAGAACAGCAGCCGGAACGACGAGTTCACCCAGCGGATCGCGACGGAGTGGATCGTGATCGCCAGGAAGACGACCAGGACCAGCAGCGCCACCAGCCAGATCAGCAGGTACAGGGCGACATGCAGGGTCGCGGGCCAGAACCGGTAGTCGCCGATCACCTTGGCGAAGTTGGCGGCCGGCGCGAAGGCGCCGTTCGCGTCGGTGAACGCCAGGTAGATCGCGTACAGCGCCGGCAGGATGCCGAAGAGGATCGTCAGGATGACGTACGGCGCGACGATGACCGGGCCGAAACGGGAGTCCCGCCTCCGGGAGGTGCGGCGCCCCCGCGGCCGGCCCCGGAGAGCTGAGCCGGCCGCGAGAGCGATGGTGGTGTCGGTCATTTGACGGTGTACCCGTTGACCTTCGCCTGGTCCGAGATCGCGGTCCCCCACGCGTCCAGGTTGTCCGCGAGCGGCTTCCCGGCGGTGAGGAGGGGCGTCATGGTCTTGGCCCAGACGGCCTCCTGGCTGAAGGAGGGGTAGCCCCAGCCGGTCCAGATCTGCCCGGCCGCCTGCGTCAGCGCCGACAGGTCGGTGGCGTAGTAGCCCGAGGACTGCTGCTTGTTCAGCCACTTGTCGGCGGCCGACTTGTAGGCCGGGAAGCCGGGCGCCTGGTCCACCTGGTAGGCGTCGGCGGTGGTCACGAACTCAGCGAATTTGGCCGCGTTCGCCAGGTTCTGCGAGTGGCTGGAGATGAACCACGTCCCGCCGCCGACGTTGCCGGTCACCGCCTGCTCGCCCTGCCAAGGCAGGGGCGCTGCGACGCCGAGCTGGCCCTTGGGCGTGTTGAGCGACTGCGGGTTGTTGAAGAGCGCGCCCGCGTACCAGGACGGCCCCGGCATCAGCAGCACCTTGCCGGTGTACTGCTTCACGAAGTCGGGCGAGAACACGCTCAGCGTGGTCAGCGACTTGTCCGCAACGAGGGTGTCGATCAGCGAGGCCATCCGCTTGCAGTCGGCACTCGTGGTGTCGACGGTGATGGATCGGGGACCGGTCACGTCGTTGGCCTGGCACTTGCTGGCCCACATGTAGATCTCGGGCGCGAACGTGTCGCCGACCGATCCGACGATGTAGCCCGGGTGCTCCTTGGCGACCTTCTCGCCCAGCGCCTGGTACTCCTGCCAGGTGGTCGGGACCGAGTAGCCGAACTGGGCGAGCAGGCTCTTGTCGTACCAGAGGGCCGTCTGCGCGAGGTCGTTGCGCAGGCAGTAGGTGCCGCCCTCGACCGTGCACGGCGCCAGCGCGCCGGTCGCGAATCCGGAGAGGGTCGCCGCGGGGATCAATCCCTTGTCGAGGCGAGCCGCGAACGGCTGCTTTCCGGCGACCTTCTGGCTGGCCCAGGACGCGTCGTTGTTCTGGCTGGAGAACACGACGTCCGGCCAGCCCTTCCCCGCCCGGTCGTAGAGGCCCATCTTCGTCTTGAAGGAGTTCGAGCCGTTGGCGGAGCCGTCGTAGGTGACCGCCTTGACCTTGATCGACGGGTTGGCCTGCTCGAAGGCCTTCACCGCGGGGGCACGGGTGGCGTCCACCCAGACGGTGATGGTCGCGTTCTTGTCCTGCTGCGCTTCGGGGAAGCCGTACTGACCCTGGGACCCGGTGCTCTGGCCGGAGCAGCCGGCCAGCGTCGCGGTCACGGCGAGAACCGCGGCTCCGAAGAGCACGGTCCGCCTGCTGTTGCGGAACGGAGTGATTTTCATGGGTTCCTCTTCGTGTCGACATCGTTGACGACCGCGCGGATTGCGCTGTCTCGCGCTTTGATCATACGTGTGACCTTTCCTGGAATGCAAGAGCGATCCGGATCGACGCGATGCCGCTCAGCTCAGCTCGTGCCCGCTGCGGCGGCGCCAGGCGTCCAGGATGTGCACGCGCATCGCCTCGCCCGCGGCGACCTCGTCCCCGGCGGCGATGGCCTCGTACACCGCTCGGTGCTGTTCGATCGTGTAGCCGGCGGGGTCCTCCTGCGGAGCCCCCTCGAACCGAGCGAAATGGCGGGCGCGGCTGTACAGGGTGTCCGCGATGTTGGCGGACAGGAAGTTGCCGGACAACCGCATCACGAGGCGATGGAAGTCCGCGTCGGCGTCGCGGAACCGGGCGTAGTCGTCGGCCAGCTCCCGCATCCGGTCGAGGGCCGCGGCGAGCTCGGCGTGCTCCGCGGGCGACGTCGACGCGGCGGCCTGACGCGCCATCAGGCTCTCCAGCGAGGCTCGGATGAGGGTGAGCTCGTCGAGGGTGTGGTTCTCCTCGTCGTGGGCGATGATGACGCTGAGCACCAGCGGGTCGAGGACGTTCCACTCCGAACGAGGACGGACGAGGGTTCCACGGCCCTGCTGGATGGTCACCAGGCCCTTCTCCTCGAGGCGCTTCATCGACTCGCGGATGATCGTGCGGCTCACCCGGAAGTGCAGCGCCAGGGCGGCCTCCGGAGGGAGCGCCTCGTCCAGGCCGTAGCGGCCGCTCACGATCGAGTCCGCGATCTCGTGCATGAAGGCGTCCGCGGGGCGGAGGTGGTCCTCCGGCGCGCTCAGTCCGCGCAGAGAGGTCGTCGGCGAACTCATGGCATCTGCTCCTAGCACGGGCCCGACCCGCAAACGGCTGATTCGTGTGACCTTTCGATTATCCCTGAATCGGCGCGGCGCGGCGGATCACCGCGCTGGGTCGATCAGTCCGGCGTCCGCCAGCTCCTCCCACAGCTCGGCGGGAACGTCCGCCGCGCCGCGCTCCGCCCCGGAGCGGACGTGGGCGGCCGTGCCCGTGCCGAGGACGACCGAAACGACCTCGGGTCGCCGCAGCGCGAACTGAACGGCGGCGGTGGGGAGGTCGACGTCGAAACGCGCGCACACCTCCGCGATCCGCCGGGCGCGGGCCAGGATCTCCGGGGGCGCAGCCGAATAGTCGTAGTGCGCCGCCTCCGGCACGCTGGCCCGGCTGAGGATCCCCGAGTTGTACACCCCCGCGACCACCACGCTGACGCCGCGCTCCGCGGCGGCGGGGAGCAGGTCCGCGCCGGCGGACTGGTCCAGCAGCGTGTACCGTCCGGCGACCATCACGATGTCCACGTCGCACCGCCGCACGAACTCCGTCAGCATCGCCGACTGGTTCATGCCGGCGCCGATCGCGCCGACGACGCCCTGCTCGCGCAACTCGGCGAGCGCCCCGACGCCGCTGGTGGACGCGGCCTCCCAGTGCCGGTCCGGGTCGTGCAGATAGACGATGTCCAGCCGGTCGACCCCCAGCCGCTCCAGGCTGGACTCCACCGAGCGCAGGATGCCGTCACGACTGAAGTCGAAGACCCTGCGGTGGTCCGCGGGCACGGCGAAACCGTCGTCGTCCGGCCGGTCGGCGGTCTCCGGGCTCGGCACGAGGAGCCGCCCCGCCTTCGTGGAGATCACGAGCTCGTCGCGCGGCCGCCCGGCCAGCGCCTGACCGAGGCGCCGCTCGGACAGGCCGAGCCCGTAGTGCGGAGCGGTGTCGAAGTAGCGGATGCCGTCGCTCCAGGCGGCGTCGATCGCCGCCAGCGCGTCGTCGTCCGAGATCGCGCGGTAGAGGTTCCCGACCTGGGCGCCGCCGAAACCGATCTCGGTGAGCCGGCCGCCGCGACGGTAGGGGCGCTCCCTCATCCGCGGCCCCCTCTCGGACGTGTGCGGCCGGATGTCTGCGGCGCGGCGCTCATCGCGCGAGCCAACCGCCGTCGACGGGCAGAACGATACCGGTCACGTAGCCGGAAGCGGGCGCCGAGAGGAACACCACCGCGGCGGCGAGGTCCTCCGGGTCGCCCCAGCGTCCGACCGGGATGCGGTCGAGGATGGCCTGCCGCCGGGCCGGGTCGTCGCGCAGCGCCCGGGTGTTGTCGGTGGCGATGTAGCCGGGGGCTATCGCGTTCACCGTCACGCCCTGCCCGCTCCACTCGTTGGAGAGGGCCTTGGTCAGCCCGACGATGCCGGACTTGGCGGCGGCGTAGCCGGGAACATTGATCCCGCCCTGGAAGCTCAGCAGGCTGGCCGTGAAGACGATGCGGCCGTACCCGCGGTCGAGCATCCCCGCGCCGACCGCCTGGGTGAGCGCGAACTGGCTGGACAGGTCCACCTCGACCACGTGATCCCAGAGCCGCAGCGGATGCTCGCGCGCCGGCGCACGTTCGATGGTGCCCGCGTTGTTCACGAGGATGTCGATCCGGCGGTCCCGCAGTTCCTCCGCGAACGCCGTGACCGCACCCCGGTCGGCGAAGTCGACCGCGTGCGCCTCGAACCGGCGGCCGTGGGACGCGACGAGGGCCTCAGCGGCGCTGCCCTCGGGTTCGAGGGTCGCGCTCACCCCGATGACGTCGGCGCCCGCCGCGGCGAGGGCCCCCGCGAACGCCAGCCCGATCCCGCGCTTGGCGCCGGTCACGACGGCGGTCTGACCGGTGAGGTCGAACGGCCCGTTCACAGCGCGGCCCCCGCGACGTCGACGAGGACCTTCATCGCCTGGCCGGACTCGAGGCGCGCGAACGCCTCCTGGGTCTCCTCGAGCGGGACGACGTCGGTGATCAGGCGCTCGGCCGGGATGACGCCGGCGGCGACGAGCCCGATGGCCTCCTCGAAGTCGGCCCGCTCGTACACCCGGGCGCCGAGGAGGCGCAGCTCCCGCCAGAAGACGCGCTGCACGTCGATCTCCCGAGGCACCGGGTGGATCGCCACGATCACCAGGGTCCCGCGCACCTTGGCGAACGAAGTGGCCGACCGCAGGGCGGCAGCGGCTCCGGACACCTCGAACACGACATCGGCGCCCGCTCCCTCGGTCCAGCGCTCGACCGCGGCCACAGGATCCTCGCCCGCCGGATCGATCACGTCGAAGCCGAGCTCCGCCGCCTGGCCGCGCCGGGAGGCGTCCACCTCGGACACGACCACCTCGGCACCGCGATGGCGGGCCACCGTCGCGATCAGCAGGCCGATGGGGCCGCCGCCGATGACGAGGACCCGGTCCCCGCCGCGCAGCTCCGACCTCCGCACGTCGTGCACGGCGACGGCCACCGGCTCGACCAGAGCCATCTGCCGCAGGGGTGCGCTCTCCGGCACCGGGATGACGATGCGCTCGGGAACCGTCCACAGCTCCTGGAGCGAACCGGGCGAGTCGATGCCGACGAAGTCGAGATTCTGGCAGATGTGCTCGTGCCCGGCCCGGCACGCGGGGCAGGTGCCGTCCCAGGAGAGCGGCATCACCGTCACGTGCTGGCCGGGCTGGACCGCCGTCACCCCGGCGCCGACCGCGGCGACGATACCGCTCATCTCGTGCCCGAACGCCAGCGGGCGTCGGACGCGGCCGTCCATGTCGCCGTGGACGATGTGCAGGTCGGTGCCGCAGAGCCCGGTGTAGGCCACCCGGATCTGCACTTCGCCCGCTTCCGGTGCGGCGGGCTCCGCCTCGACCGCGGCCACTCGATGGTCACCCAGATACTGTGCCGTGCGCACGGCGACTCCTCTCGTCACGGAGAAACATAATACGTGTGACCTTATGCCACGCCGCGGCGGAACGGCAAGTCGGAGCCGGAGGTCCGTGCGAGGGCGGCGCCGGCGCTACACCAGCGCCGCCCCCTCCCGCGCGTCCCTCCACAGCGCGTACAGCCCGTCCGCGACCTCCGGGGCGGCGACTAGGATCCCGCCGGTGGCGGGGAAGAGCGCCGGGCGCCCGTCGTGGCCGAGCACCGCGGCGCCGGCCTCGTGGGCGATGAGCACCGCAGCCAGGTGATCCACCGGGCTGAACCGGTGGACGATCCCGCCGATGCCGCGACCCGCGGCCGGCCCGAGCAGCGTGAGGGTTCCCGAGCCCATCACGCGCAGCGTGCAGAACGCGGTCGAGAGCGACTGCGCGAGCTCGCGGAGGCCGGTCCAGGCGCGGTGGCCGGCGAGCTCGGTGCCGACGACCCCGCCGGTGAGCGAGCCGCCCGGAGCGAGCGTCAGCGGCTCGCCGTTGCAGCGGGCGCCCGCGCCGGCGACGGCGTCGAAGAGCGCGTCGTGCCACGGGTCGGCCACGACGCCCACCAGGGGACGGTCGTCGACGGCCAGTGCGAGGGAGAAGGCCGTCCAAGGCAGGCCGTTGGCGAGGTTGGTGGTCCCGTCGACCGGATCCAGGTACCAGGTCGGGCGGCCGGGCACCGCTTCGCCGCCGAACTCCTCGCCCACGAACGCGTGGCCGGGGAAGCGGCGGCGGACCTGTTCGCGGACGTGCCGCTCGATCGACCGGTCCAGGTCGGTCACCAGATCGGCCGGGTCCGCCTTGGTCGTCACCATCGTCACGGGATGCGTCCTGGTCTGCTGGATCGCCCAGGCGCCCAGCCCGACGGCGAGGGTGCGGGCGGCGGCCAGCTCCTCCGCCTTCATGGCGTCGCCCACTCGCACAGCGTCGTCCCCGTTCACAGCGTCGTTCTCCTTCACAGCGCCACCATCCCCGCGCGCATCGTCAGCAGCCGGTCGAGCCGGTTGGTGGTGATCGTGTCCACGCCCGCGTCGAGCGCGCAGGCCAGATCCGCCGGCTCGTCCACCGTCCAGGCCGTCACCGTCAGCCCCAGGTCGTGGACGCCGCGGACGAACGCCTCGCCGGCGATCCGGAACGGGACGTTGACCGTCACCGGGTCCAGCTCCGCCAGCTCCGCCGTGGTCGGGACGCGCAGCATCCGCCACGGCAGCCAGATCCGGGCGGAGGCGTCGAGCGCCCGCAGCACGCGCATGCCGTCGAGATCGCCGCACCAGTCCACGCTCGTGCTGGTGGCCGCGGCGAACGCGGAGGCCACGGCGTGCGCCGGCGCGGCGAACCGGGCGTCGTCCATGTCGATCACCAGCCGGCTCTCGCCTCCGTCGAAGAGCGGGAGGACGTCGGCGAGCAGCGGAGGCCGCTCGTCCGGCCCTCCGAACGCCGCGAGCTCCGCCGCGCGCACCTCATGGATGCCGCGCGGGTCGCCCCAGAGCCGCTCGAGCGTGGGGTCGTGCAGCACGACGACCTCGCCGTCGGCCGTGAGCCGCACATCGATCTCGACGATCTCGGCGCCCTTCGCGATCGCAGACCGCACGGCCGGGAGGGTGTTCTCGCGGAACACCGACGAGTCGCCGCGGTGGGCGGAGGCGCGTGCGATCATGCGACCACCGCCTCGGGCTGCCGCACCAGGCGGCCGTCGCGGTAGACCAGCGCCGCCTCGATGGCGGCGAAGCCGACAGCCCCCAGCGCGGGCGGAGGCCCCGAGACGTACGCCGCCAGGGTCACGTCGTCGCGGCGCAGCCGCAGCTCGTGGAAGTGGCCGTGCGGGACGATCCGCTCGACCGTCGCGCGGAGCGCTCCCGGGCGGGGCGTCGTGGTGAACGCGACGCTCTCCGGGCGGACGCCGACGACGCCGTCTCCGTCGACGATGCGGACGCCGTCGAAGGCGCCGTCGAAGCGGTTGAGGGAGCCGATGAAAGTGGCGACGAACTCGGTCTCCGGCCGCGCGTACAGCTCCGCCGGCGTCGTGAACTGCTCGATCCGGCCCTGGTTCATGACCGCGACCCGGTCGGAGATCGACAGCGCCTCTTCCTGGTCGTGGGTGACGATGACCGTGGTGATGCCCAGCCGCTGCTGCAGGTCGCGGATGTCCTCGCGGACCTTGACCCGCAGCTTGGCGTCGAGGTTGCTGAGCGGCTCGTCGAGCAGCAGCACGTCCGGCTCCTGCACGAGGGCGCGGGCGAGCGCGACGCGCTGCTGCTCCCCGCCCGAGATCTGCGGAGGACGCGAGCCGCGGTGGTGCAGGAGGTTGACCAGCCCGAGCACCTGCTCGACCCGCTCGGCGATCTCCGCGCGCGACTTCCGCCGCAGGCGCAGCGGGTAGGCGACGTTCTTCGCGACGGTCATGTGCGGCCACAGCGCGTAGTTCTGGAACACCATCGCGCTGGGCCGCTTGTCGGGGCCGAGACGCGTGACGTCGCGGCCGGCCATCGTGATGCGGCCGGCGTCGGGGGCGAGGAAGCCGGCGATCATCCGCAGCGTCGTGGTCTTCCCGCATCCCGACGGCCCGAGGAGCGAGACGAGCTCGCCACGCTGCACGGTCAGATCGAGGTCGTCGATGATGGTGCGGCCGCCGAGCGTCTTGCGCAGTGCGGTCAGGCGCAGACCGCCGTCGTCGGCGCGGTCGGCCGGGTCGGCGGCGCCGACGGGGGTGGGCGAGGACATGGAACGCTCCTTCAGGTGGACGATCACTTGAGCTGGAAGCCCTCGGCCAGCTGGCCGCCCATCACGTGCTTGCGCACGGCGAGCAGCAGCACCACCGAGGGGATGGCGAGCAGGATCGAGAACACGGCGGCGACCTGCTTGGGGAAGTTGAGGACGAGGCTGTACATCTCGGTCGGCATGGTGAGGATGTCGGGGGCGCCCACGAGATAGGTGCCCTGGGCCTCGTCGAACGCGGCGAGGAAGGCCATGACCGCGCCGACCAGGATGCCCGGGAGCGCCAGCCGCAGCGTCACGGTGAAGAACACGCGCGCCCGGGAGGCACCGGCGTCGCGCGCCGCCTCCTCGAGCGACCGCGGCACCGCCGAGAACGCGGCGGCGGGGATCCACGTCATGAAGACGATGGTGCCGAGGAGCTGCACGATCACGATGCCGGCGACGGTGTTCATCAGGCCGAGGGCGTAGTAGAGCGACGCGAGGGTCGCGAACAGCCCCATCCGCGGGAAGGCGTTGGTGGCGAACAGCCCGATCAGGAACAGCCTCCGCCCGGGGAACTCGAAGCGCGCGAACGCGTACGCGGCGGGCAGGCAGACCACGGCCGAGACGAGCACGACCACCGGGGTGATCAGCAGCGAGTTCTGGATGGAGGAGCCGAGCGCCTGGTCGCTGAGCACCTGCTGCCACCAGCGCAGCGTCCAGGAGTCGGGGAGCAGGTTCGGGTAGGTCCAGCGGTCGGCGAAGGCGTGGGCGCCGAGCCACACGAGCGGTCCGAGCACGAACACCAGCAGGACGATCGCGAAGGCGGCCGCTCCCGCGGTGCGGAGGGCCACGGCGAGAGGGCGCGGCATCAGATCCTCCCCTCGCGGCGGGCGCTGCGGAAGTTCGCCCAGACGTACAGCGCGCCGATGCCGGCGGCGGCGAGGAACACCACGAACGCCATCACGAGCGACTGCTGCGGCTGGTTGTAGGCGGTGAAGTAGCTGGCCAGCGAGACGCCCAGCATGGTGGGCGCGTTCGGGCCGGTGAAGTACGGCACCGTGTAGGAGCCGATCACGCCGATCGCCGTGAACGTCACGGCGATGACGATCGGCACGGCGCTCATCGGCAGCAGGATCGTGCGCACGATGCGCGCGGTGCCGGCTCCCGCGTCCCTGGCCGCCTCGATCAGGGCGTCGGGGACGGACTGCAGGCCGGAGGCGATCATCAGCACGGCGAACGGCAGCGAGGTCCAGGCCGAGCCGATCACGATGGCGACGGCCGTGTACGACCACACCGGGGCCGCGATGCCGGCCTGGGCGAACAGGCTGCGCAGGAAGCCGTCGGCGGAGTAGAAGGTCAGGATCGCCCAGGACGCGATCACGACCGGGATGAAGAGCGGCACGATCGCGACCGCGGACAGCAGCCGGGCCAGCCATCCGCCGCGGAGCCGCAGGTACAGGCCGATGCCGCCGGCCAGGACCACGACGATCGCCGTGCTCGCGACGGTCACGCCCAGGGTCAGAGCGAGATCCTGCCAGAACGCCGGGGTGCTGAACACGTCTCCGTAGGCGGCGAAGGTCGGCACGGCGCCGTCGGCGTGGTGGACGTGCTGGCCCACGGCGGCGACGACGGAGTTCAGACCGCCGGTGAAGCCGACGCTGAATGCGAGGGCGAGCACCACGGGCACGCCGACGAAGAGCGCGATGACGACGACCGGAGGCAGGGCGAGCAGGAAACCCGCCGCCGCGGACCGCGACGCGTGGTGCGCGCCGCGATCCGCGGTGGCCGCCGCCGGGGTGGCGGTGACGGTGGCCATTACTTGCCGGGGACCTTCTGGGCCCACGCCTTGTTCATGTCGGCCGAGACCGTGGCGAAGTACGACGGCCGCAGGTGCGCGATGTCGGCGTCCTTGAAGAGGTCCTGCGACGCCGCCGGGAGCTTGTCGAGCGCGATCACCGGGTAGCCGGAGATGCTGTCGGACACAAGGCCCTGGGCGGCGGGGGTGAGCAGCCAGGAGACCAGCTTCTCGGCGCCGGCCGTCCGCGGCGACGCCGACGGGATGCCGAGGTAGCTCGCGCCGCCGGTCAGCGACGGGTCGGAGATCTGCGTGTAGGCGATGTTCGCCGGGATCTGCCCGTTCTTACGGCCGGTGATGAACTGGTCGCTCCAGACCGGGGCCACCGAGATCTGGCCGCTGGAGAGCAGGTCGAGGACCTGGTTGTTGCCGTTCGGGTAGACGCCGTTCTGGTACACGGACGGGTTGAGGGAGGCCAGGGTGGCGAAGCCCTTGTCCCATCCGGCCTCCGCGCTCGGGTCGGTGCCCGTGACCAGCTTGGCGCGGTCGGCGTCGGAGAGGTTCTGGTCGAGCACGGTGGAGACGAACGCCGCTCCACTGCCTCCGGTGCTGGGCGAGTTGTAGGTGAACTTGCCGGGGTGCGCCTTGATCCAGGCGAGCAGGTCGTCGAGGGTCTTCGGCGGGGTGGGCACCGTCTTCGTGTCGTACGCGAGCACGACGCTCGACCCGCGGTACGGGATGCCGCCGTTGCCGCCGGCGGCGACGAGGTTCTTCGGGACGTCGGCCAGGCCGGGGACGGTCGTGCTGCTGACCTTCGTCAGCAGGCCGGACGCGGCGATCTGGGCGACGAACCCGGCGTCGACGAGGTCGTAGCCCGGGTCCTTCTTCTGGAGGGTGGCCGCGGTGAGCTTCGCCACGGTCTGCTGGTCGTGGAGGCCGTGCAGGTCGAAGTCGACCGACACCGTGTAGCCCGGGTTGGCCTTCTCGAAGGCGGGGATGAGGGTCTTCTGCCAGAGGTCCTGGATGTTGGTGTCCGCGCTGAGGAAGACGGTGAGTTTCTTGTCCGCGCCGTCGGAGGACGACGCGGCAGAGCTGCTCTGGGCGCAGCCGGCCAGAGCGAGGCCCGCGGCCGTGACGACCGCGAGGGAGGCGAGCAGGCGGGAGGTTTTCACGAGGGCGCTCCTGAGTGGGAGGAAGGGAGTGGGAGTCGCCGGCTCCCCGTCCGGAGGCCGGCGGTTTCACGCTATTCGAGCTGCGCGTTCTTGGCGATACTCGGAGCCGAGGTTTCAAATGAGCGCCCAAAGCTGTTCATTCGGTGTTCATATGAGCGAAAATGAGCACAGTAACGCTGTAGTCGCTCAGATCTGAGAGGAGAGCGCATGCTGACGCATCAACGCGAGACGGCCATCGTCGAGCGCATCCGCACGGCCGGGAGCGCGACGGTCGAGGAGCTGTCCGCACTGCTCGACGTCAGCGGGACGACCGTCCGCCGCGACCTGGAGCGCCTCGAGCTCTCCGGCAGCGTGCGCCGCGTGCACGGCGGGGCCACCCTCCCCGAGGCCGGGCACGACGACCTGGAGGACCTGGACGCCGACGCCGGCGAGAAGCGGGCCATCGCCGCGGCGACCGCCGACCTCATCCGGGACGGCGACGTCGTGCTGCTCGACATCGGCCACACCACGCTCGCGGTCGCCCGGCACCTCCGCGACCGGCCGGTGACCATCGTCACCAACAACCTGTGGATCCTGCGGGTGCTCGGCGACGACCCGGTGTGCACCCTCATCCTGCTCGGCGGCGCCGTCGGCTCGAAGCCGGGAACCGTGTCCGGTCCGCTCACCGAGCAGATGCTGGCGCTGATCCACGCGGACGTCGCGGTCATCAGCAGCGGCGGCGTGCGCCCGGACGGCTCGGTGGTGACCGACCTCAACCAGGAGGCCACGATCAAGCACCGGATGTGCCGGGCGGCCGACCGCACCATCCTGGTGGCGACCTCGCTCAAGTTCCCCGGCGACGGCGCCTTCCAGATCGCCTCCCTGCACGACTTCGACATCGTCGTCACGACACCCGGCTCCGGCACCGCGACACTGGAGGGCGCGGTGGGGCAGGGCACGCGGGTGGTGGTCGCGGGGTAGGCGGCGCCCCGAACGCGGCCGCGGCGCCGACCGTACCGGCCGGCGCCGCGCACCTCACGCTTCGGCGGCGAGCGCCTCCTCCTCGAGCTCCTCCTTCTCGGAGAAGTCCATCATCGGCGGCCGGCGGCGGAAGCCGCGGGTCAGCACGGCGAGGTAGACGACGCCGACGAGGATCCAGGAGAGGCCGACGATGAACGTCGTCGCCGTCAGCGAGGTCCACAGCCAGACGGTCAGGACGAACCCGATCGCGGGGAGCAGGCCGTAGCGCAGCCATTCGCCGGTGCTCGGCCGCCCGCGCCCGCCCTTCGGGAACAGGTGGTGGCGGATCACGGACAGGTTCACCATCGAGAAGGCGACGAGCGCGCCGAACGAGATCATCGTCGCGGCCTGGTCGAGCGTGAGGACGAGCGCGAGCAGCGACACGACCGACACGATCAGCGCGGCGAACCACGGTGTCTGGAAGCGCGGGTGCAACCGTGCGAACACCTTCGGGAGGACGCCGTCGCGCCCCATCGAGTAGATGATCCGCGAGACGCTCACCTGCGTGGTCATGCCCGAGCCGAACGCCCCGACGACGTAGACGGCGACGAAGAACGACGTGAGGAACGTGCCTCCGACCTTCGCCATCAGGTCGACGCCCGCGGAGTCCACGTGGGCGAAGGCGCGCCAGTCGGGGTAGACCAGGGCACCCAGCCACGACACGACGATGAAGATGGCGCCGCCGATGAGGGTGGTGAGGACGATCGCACGGGGGATGTCGCGGCGGGGGTTCTTGGCCTCCTCGGAGAGGGTCGACACCGCGTCGAAGCCGAGGAACGACAGGGCGAGCACGGCGGCGCCGGCGAAGACCGGCCCCAGTCCGCCCTTGCCGGGCAGGAACGGCTCGATCAGGCTCGGCGTCTGCGACGACGGGTTGGTCGCGAGCTCCTTGATGCAGAGCACGGCGAACACGACGACGAGGATGAGGGAGAGCGCGACGATCGCGATGTTCAGCTTGTTCACCAGGGTGATGCCGAGCACGTTGAACAGCAGCACCAGCAGCAGCGACGCGAGCGCGAACACCCACTGCGGGATGTCGGGGAACTGCGTGTTGAGGTAGATGCCGATCAGCAGGAAGTTGATCATCGGCAGGAACAGGTAGTCGAGCATGAGCGTCCACCCGGTGAGGAACCCGATGTGACCGCCGAAGGACTGCTGCGTGTACGTGTATGCGGAGCCCGACACCGGGAACGCGCGCGCCATCGCGCCGTAGCTCAGTGCCGTGAACAGCATCGCGATCAGCGCGACCAGGTACGCCGACGGCAGGTGGTTGTCCGTCGTCTCGGTGACGATGCCGTAGGTCGTGAAGACGGTCACCGGGGCGAGGTAGGTGAGCCCGAACAGGATCAGTGCGGTCGGTCCCAGCGCGCGCTTCAGGCGCGGCTGGGCGGGGAGGTCGGTCGTTGTCATGCGGGTGGCGCCTCTCTGGAGGGTCGTGACAGGGGATGAATGGTCGCCGCGGGGGCGGGTATCAGCTCCGTACAGGGGTGGGAGCGGGGAGGCCGCGGCGGATGCCGGCGACCCAGGTGCCCAGCACGCGGACGGAGCGCAGTTCGTGCGGGTCCACGGTGCGGGGGTCGCCGTCGAGCCAGACCAGATCGGTCTCGGCGCCGGGGCGGATGCCGGTGCGGGTGGCGTCGGCGAAGGCCTGCACGGCGACACCGGAGGAGTAGGCCTCCAGCGCGTCGGTGAGGGTGATGCGTTCGGCCGGGGTCCAGCCGGCCTCGGGCACGCGCTGCTCGGTCTGCCGCGTGACCGCGGTGGCCACGCCGGGGCGCCAGTCGGCGCTGCTGACCGGCCAGTCGCTCCCGAACGAGATCCGCGCCGAGCCGTGCAGGGTGCGGATCGGGTACTGCAGCCGCTCCCGGTCCGGGCCGAGGCGCGGGATGGTCAGCGCCAGCATCATCGGGTCGAGCTGGGCCCACAGCGGCTCGAAGTTGGCGATCACGCCCAGCCGCCCGAAGCGCGGCAGGTCGACGGGGTCGACGACCTGGACGTGCGCGATGACCGGCCGGCGGTCGCGCGGGCCGTTCGTCCGCTCGACCGTCTCGAAGACGTCGAGGGCCGTGCGGGCCGCGGAGTCGCCGATCGCGTGCAGGTGCAGCTGGAAGCCGAGGCCGTCGAAGGCGACGGCCGCGGCGGCGAGCTCGTCGGCCGCCCAGTTGGGAAGGCCGCGGTCGCCGGGGGTGTCGACGTAGTCGTCGAGCATCGCGGCCGTGTGGTTCTCGACCACGCCGTCCACGAAGACCTTCACGGTGCCGGCCGTCAGCAGCGGGTCGCCCAGCTCGTCGACGCGGCGGCGCGACTCCACGAAGCCCTCGACCTGCTCGCGCCAGGTGAGGGGGTCGGCGCGCAGGGCCAGGTTGACGCGGGTCGAGAGGAGGCCGCGGCGGGACGCCTCCAGGTACGCCTCCACCTCGGCCGGCTCGACCCAGGCGTCCTGCACCCAGGCGACGCCGAGCTCGGCGTAGGCGGCCGTCGCGAGGCGCAGCGCTTCGACCCGCTCCTCGTGCGTGCGTCCCGGCTCGGCGGCGAGCAGCAGGTCGACGGCGCCGGGCTCCTGGAGGATGCCGAGCGGCGACCCGTCCGGTCGGCGCGGGATGCGGCCCAGCGCGGGCTCCGGGGTGCTCGCGTCGATCCCGGCGCGGCGCAGGGCCTCGGAGTTCACCCAGACCGTGTGGTAGTCCCAGGCCCGCAGCACCACCGGCCGGTCGGGCACGACCGCGTCGAGCCAGCGCGCGTCGAACATCCCGTCCGGGGCGAGCGTGGCGTCGTAGCTGCCGCCGTAGATCCACTCCTGCTCGGGGTGCGCCTGCGCCCAGTCCGCGACGCAGGCGACGATCTCCTCGACGGAGCCGCACGAGCGCACCTGCGGGCCGAGCTTCTCGAGACCGGCCTGCAGCGGGTGGGCGTGACCGTCGCCGAACGCCGGCGCCAGCACTCCCCCGGCGAGGTCGACGGTCTCGACGCCGGGTCCGTCGAGCGCCAGCGCCTCGGACCCGACGGCGACCACGCGTCCGTCGCGCACCGCCAAGGCATCGCTCGTCTCGGCGTCCGGGCGGTAACCGCCCAGGATCGTCCCGCCCATGAACACGGTCGTGGTCATGCACACCTCCATCGCTGCAGACCGAACGCCGTGAATAAATGAACGACGTTCTTTTGTTTGGAGCGATATTAGGCTGTGATCGTGCCCGAAAGGAAGAGCATGGCCGAAATCGCCTCGCCGGCCCGGCGCGCCGGGCGACCGAGGAAGGCCGTACTGACCCGCGACCTGATCGCGCACGCGGCGCTGCGACTGCTCGACGAGTCCGGCGCCGAGGGCTTCACCATGGTGCGACTCGCCCAGGCGCTCCGCGTGCGGCCCAGCGCCATCTACAACCACGTCGAGGGCAAGGAGGACGTGATCGCGAGCGTCCGCGAGCTCGTCTCCGACCGCATCGACGTGAGCGCCTTCGCGACCGAGCAGTGGGACGTGGCGATGCTGCAGTGGGCGCGCTCGTACCGGCGGGCGTTCGCGACGCATCCGCCGACGATCGCCCTCCTGGCCACCCTTCCGCTCACCGGGGCGCTGCGGACGATGCACATGTACGACACCGTCGTGGCGGCGATGGTCCGGGCCGGCTGGCCGGAGGCGGAGGTGCTCTCGGCGATCGTCGCGATCGAGTCGTTCATCCTCGGCTCGGCCCTCGACGCGGTCGCCCCCGGCGACATGTTCGACCCGGCCGGCGCCGAGCACGAGGTCCCCGCATTCGCCTCGGCGTATGCCGCCCGCGCCGCCGCCCTGGACGGCGCGGAGCCCGCGGACGCCGCCTTCGAGCTCGGGCTCCGCGCCCTCATCGACGGGCTCCGCTCACGCCATGCGGCGCTGCGGAGCCGACTGCTCTAGTCCGTCCAGTCCACGGAGCCGAACAGCGCTCCGGAGTCGGTGAACGAGCTGATCCACCCCGTGACGTCCGCTTCGATCGGACCCGTGGACGTGACATCGCCCGTCTCGCCGGTCGCCGGAATCGAGTAGTCGGCGTGGAACGTGACCTCTCCGGGCGCGGTCGTCGTCACCGGCCAGCACCCGCCGGCGCTCACGCCCGCCGTGGTGGGCGTCCGGCAGCCGAAGTCCCAGTCGCCGATCGCGAGCGTCGGGCGCGACTGCACCTTCCAGGACTGGTTCGCCCAGACCTCGCCCGCGTCGGGACCGGAGGTCAGCCCGAAGGAGCATCGGACCGGATGGAAGTCGGGTACGGCCGCGCACTGGTCCAGCCAGGCGTCGGCGGCGGCGATCGCGGCGTCCCTGCCCTTCGCCGTCAGCGTCGCGGGGACCTGGAACCGGTCGGAGTGGCCGAAACCGGCGACGGAGACCGCGGCATCCGGCACGGTGAACCACGGCGACTGCGACGTGAGGGCGAACGCATAGTCGCCGGGGAACGCGTGGATGTGCTGCACCGCGCCTTTCCACCCGAGCGGGACCCCGGCGAGGGTCGCAGCGATGCGGCCGGGCGCGCCCACCGTGATCTCCACCGTCGTCAGCTCCACCGGCCGAAGCCTCCACGTGTCCAGCCCCAGCGGACTGAGCGGGGTGACCGTCCTGCTCAGCTCGAAGGTCGCCGTGGACGAACCGCTCTTCTGCTGGATGCGCGCCTCGACCGTCGCGCCGGCCCCGACCGTGCGCGTGCCGAGGATGTCGAACCCGGTCATCCGGTCCGTCGCGTGGCGGTACGCCGTGTCGGTGAGCAGCACCTCCGCCGGGTCCGCGGCGCGGCCCTCCATCCGCAGCGCCGCGGAGATATGACCGCGCTCCACCTGCGACAAGTAGGCCGAGACGATCGCCGACGGCTGCGAGGCCTCGCGGGCGCCGAAGAACATCACCACCACGGTGGCGGCCAGCCCCAGGCACAGCGCTGAGGCGAACGCCCCGATCACGATCCAGACGCGCGTCGTCATATCGATTCCCCCCGAACGAAGCAGTGCGAGCCACAGCCTAGCGAGGCGTCGCAGGTCCGCCCGTCAGGCGTGGCTCGACAGGCGGGCGGCCGCCCTAGACGACGGAACGGAGGAGGCCGCCGACGACACCGAGCGGTGATCCCGGAAGCGGCGGAAGCGGCAGGGAGGGCCCGGGCGGCGCCGGGACGGCCGGCGGAGGGGTGACCGCCGGGGCCGGCGCCGGGGCCGTCGGAGGCTGTGGAGCGGGCGCCGGCGGCGCGGGCGCGGGAACCGGCGGGACGGGAGCGGGCGCCGCGCCGCCACTGCGGGAAGCGCCCGCGTTTCCGACTCCGGCGCCGCCCTCGGCCGCGCCCGTCGCGGACGTGCTGCCCGGCCCGGCCGGCGCCGGGACGGCTCCCGATCCTGTCGAACCGCCTGCGTTCGGAGGCGGCGTCGAGCCACCCGATCCCGCCGGCGCGACGGTCAGGGCGATCCTCGTCCCCTTCGCCGCCCACGCTCCCGCGCCCGGGGACTGCCGGATCACGACGGAGCCCACCTCGCCGGACGCGGGCTCCCCCGACTCCGTGCGGAACTCCGTCGAGAACCCCCGGGCGCGCAAAGCATCCGTGGCGCGGGACTCCGAGAGGCCCACCACGTTCGGAACGGACAGGGCGACGACGGGGGCGGCGCCGGACCCGGAGGAGTCCGGATGTGCGGGCGCCGGCGTCCGGTCGGCCGTTCCCAGCGCCGTGACGGCCAGCGCCGTGACCAATGCCGCGGTCACGACGGCGCCGGTCGGGAGCGGGTGCGCGACGATGACATCGCCGACCCGGCGGAGCCCGCCGGTCCGCGCGGTGTGCCTGCCCACCGTTCTCCCTTCCCTGCCGATGATCGCGTCGACGAGCGGATGCCCAGTCCACCCTGATTGCCAGTCGACGGCGAAGACGGTACGCCGCACACGCGGAATCCGTGAGGGCGGCCCAGGAGACTGCCAGGCAAACCGGGATAGCCGCAGGCAATGCCCGCTCCTATACTTTCGCCCGAAACGGCAGACACCGCTCGTGAAGGAGACCGGACATGACCGACACACCATCCACTCCCGCCGACGACTCCGGCGCGGATGACTCGGACGTCGCCGTGCAGGCGGCGGGCATCAGCGACGGCGCCTACACGCTGCTCGCCGCAGACTTCGCGGACACCGACATCGCGCTGGAGGCATACGAAGCTCTGAAGAAGGCCGAGGACGGCGCGACGGTCAAGATCGACGGGGTCGTCGTCGTCCGACGGACCCCGGACGGCAAACTCGAAGTGCAGAAGGCCACGGACCACAGCACCCGCGAGGGACTCACCTGGGGCGCAGTCGGCGGCGCGGTGCTGGGTGTGCTGTTCCCACCCTCGATCATCGGCAGCGCCCTGGTGGTCGGCGCGGGCGGCGGCATCATCGGCAAGCTGCGCGAGCGCCACCACAAGAAGGAGCTGGCGAAGGAACTCGAGGACGCGATCGAGCCGGGCCACTCCGGCATCATCGCGCTCGTCTCCAACCCCGGCGAGGTCAAGATCCGCCAGGCTCTGGAGAAGGCCGACCGGATCGTCGAGAAAGCCATCGACAATGCCGCCGCGGCGGACATCAAGGCAGCGGGCAAGGAGGGCGACGGCGCAGGCAAGGCGGAGTCCGCCGGATGACGTCACCCACGACGTGACAACGCGTTACGCGACGGTCCGCTCAGGCGGTTCGCCCACCGCTACGGTGATCGCGTGACCAGACCGCTGCGCTCCCTGGGCTTCCTCACGATCGGCCTCTTCGACCGCGACGACCCGCGCGCCGGCCATGAGGCGACCCTGGCGATCATCGAACGCGCCGAGAGGCTCGGTTTCGACAGCGCCTGGCTGCGCGACCGCCACCTGCAGTACGGGATCTCCTCGCCCGTGGCGGTGCTCGCCGCGGCATCCCAGCGCACCCATCGCATCCGCCTCGGCACGGCCGTCATCCCACTCGGCTACGAGAACCCGTTCCGTCTCGCCGAAGACCTCGCGACGGTCGACGTGCTCACGGGAGGGCGTCTCGAGCCCGGGTTCTCGGTCGGACCTCCCGGACGGTTCGACGAGATCGCTCCGGCGCTCTACCCCGACACCGCCGAGCACGAGCAGTTCGGCTACGAGCGGCTCGTGCGCCTGCGTCGCTATCTCGCCGGGGACCGCGTGAGCCCGTTCTCGGGCACGGAGGGGATCGAAGCGTACTCGGAGCGGATCGAACCGCACTCGCCCGGCCTCGTCGACCGGCTCTGGTACGGCGCGGCAAGCCCGGCCTCGACGACCTGGGCGGCGGAGAACGGATTCCACCTGCTGACCAGCAGCGTCGTGCAGTCGGTGAACTCGACAGACTTCGACACCGAGTAGTACGAGCAGATCCGGCTGTACCGGGAGCGGCATCCCGACGGCGAACGGGCCCGGGTGTCACAGGGTCTCGTGGTGATCCCGACCGATTCGGCGACCGCCGAGCAGCGCGAACGCTACCTGGCGTATGCGGAGTCCCGGCGAGGACGCGTCGGCATCCCGCACGGTCCGCGCGGGTTCCTGTTCGCCGAAGACCTGGTCGGCACATCCGAGCAGATCGCGGATCGGCTGCTGTCGACCCGCTCCTTCCCCGAGGTCGACGAGGTCGCCTTCGCCCTGCCGTTCGACTTCACCCCGGACGACTACGGGCAGATCCTGGAGGATATGGCGGGCGCTCTCGCACCGATCCTGGGGTGGACTCCGCCGGCGTCGTCCGTCAGGGCGTGACGCTTCTTTCCGCGAGAGCGAGCGCACTCACGCATCGCGGCTCAGGGATGCCTCAGCTCCCGGTGGACGTTCCCTGGCGCGCCGGGCGCTGCCGCGAGATCCTCCAGTCCCAGCTCGATCAGGGCCAGGCGAGCGCGGAGGACGACATAGCGCGGGAAGCCGGTCAGCTGCTCGAGCTGCGCATGGCTCACCATCGAAACGCCGGCGGTCGATGCCATCGACACCTCGCAGCGCGCGACCGCGAGCACGGTCTCGGGGTCGATCGCCTTCGCCGCGAAGATCTGCTGCGCATCGTGCCGCGACAGAGCGCGCTCGACCGCCGCGATCCACTCGCCTCGGCCGCAGAAGCGGGAGTCTTCCACCCGCGTCACCGCCCGAAGAACCGGAACAGGCGGGCGAGCACCCCTCGCCTCGACCCCCGGGTCGCCGGTCGGTACTGCTCAGTCGGCGGGTCGTCACCGGAGGGCGTCTGCAGCCGCAGGAATGCAACGAAGTCGCACCGCGAGCAACTCCACAGATGGCTGTGGACCGCCAGCCCCACCCCGTAGTACGGATTGCTGTCCACGGTGGCGCGCGAGCCGCAGCGCGGGCACGACCTCGACCGCATCGGGAACTCCGACTCAGCCATCGAACGCCGACCGCGCATTTCCGTGTTGCATTTCGCTTCCGCCTCGTCTCGACCTGCGGTCGCAGTGACGTTGCCCCAGGGCGCGATGGCCCTCCCCACCCGAAGGGGAGGGCCATCGCAGTTCGTCGACCCCTAGTCATGTCGACGCCTCCACGTTAGGCAGGCCGAAATCGAGGTCGATATCCGGTTCGCGCGTCTCGCTGTCCGCCTCGCGCAGCCTCAGCGCCGGCGACCGCCGCACCCTGAAGGAGCTCGCAGTCCGCGTCGACCCGATCGTGAGGGCACACACTATTAGGGCACGTACAATCTGTCCGTGCACCCTGAGATCGAGATGTTCGGCAGCGGCCGAATCACATCCGCTCCGGGTGTCGAGGAGGCGCGGCACGAGCTCTCGCGCCTGTTCCTGCCCGTCGAATTCCCCTCCGCCCGGGCGTCGAGCACCGTCGGTCTGACCCTCAATGCGGTGATCGTCGGCCGGACGACCTGCGGCTACATGCGGTTCCGGGAACCCGTGCGCATCGACACCGCAGAAGCCGACAACTACCACGTGGACATTCCCATGACCGGCCGGGCGACCATGGAGGCCGGCCTCGGGACCCCGGTGTACGGGACGTCGCGCACCGCCGGCGTCTTCATGCCGGGGCGGCCGGTGAGCTTCGACTGCAGCCCGCGCTTCTCCCAGCTCTCGCTGATGTTCCCGCGCGACGACGTGCGGCGCGAGCTCGAGGACCTGCTCGGCGAGCCCGCGGTGCGCCCGCTCGAGTTCGCAGCCGACCTGAGCATGAGCAGCGCGGGAGGACAGGCGATGCTCCTCGCCCTCCGCATGATCGACCGCACCGCGGCGCAGGCGAACGGCGCGCTCGCCCACCCGCTGGCGGTACAGCGATTGGAGCAGGCGCTGCTCCACAGCCTCCTGTTCGGGCAGCCGCACAACTACACGGCCGCACTCGCCGCGCCGTCGCCCACGGCGGGCACGCGCCCGGTCTCGAGGGCCGCGGAGCTTCTGCGCAGCGACCCGGGGCGACCCTGGACGGTGGCCGAGCTGGCCGCCGAGGTGTCGATGAGCGTCCGCAGCCTGCAGGAGGGCTTCCGGCGATCGCTGGGCACGACGCCGATGAGGTACCTCCGCCGGCTCCGGCTGGAGAAGGTGCAGCACGAACTGTCCGAGGCGACGCCCGGCACCGTCACCGTCACGGACGTCGCCACACGCTGGGGCTTCCTGCACCTCGGCAGATTCGCCGCGGCCTACGCGCACGCTTTCGGGGAGCAGCCCTCGGTGACCCTGCGACGCTAGGACCTGCTGCCTCCGGTGGCGAGGTAGTCGTGCACCATCTTCACCACGCTCGCCCCCTCTCCCACCGCGGCCGACATCCGCTTGACCGACCCACTGCGCACGTCGCCCACGGCGAAGACGCCGTGCGCCGAGGTCTCGAAGGGTTGGACCAGGGGTTCGGCGGCGCCCGGCCGCGGGCCGGTCAGCAGATACCCGCGTTCGTCCCGCTCGAGGCCGGGACCGAGCCACGCCGTCGCGGGAACCGCGCCGATGAACACGAAGAGGTGCGCGGTGGGGAGTTCCTCGCGCGCGCCGGAGGGCCGGTGCTCGACGGTCACGGATTCGAGCCGGGATCCTCCGGCGGCCTCCACGACCTCGGATCGCACGTGCACGGTGATCCGGGGGTGATCCTCGACCTGGGCGACCAGGTAGCGCGACATGTCCGCGCCGAGCTCGTCCCCGCGTACGACGAGGTGGACGTGCGAGGCGGTTCCGGAGAGGAAGACGGCGGCCTGTCCGGCCGAGTTTCCGCCGCCGACCACCACCACCGGGTCGATCCCGCACTCCCGCGCCTCGTTGATGGTCGCCGCGTAGTAGACGCTCGTGTACTCGAACCGGTCGAGGTTCTTCGCCGCCAGCCGGCGGTACTCCATTCCGGACGCCACGACGACCGCCCGGGGGGTCACGGTCGTTCCGTCCGAGAAGCGGACCGTGATCGCGCCCCCCGTGGCGTCGAGCTCCTCGGCGGAGGCGGGCGCGACGACCGTGGCTCCGAACTTGGCCGCTTGAAGGCGGGCGCGCTCGGCGAGCTCGGCGCCGGAGATCCCCGCCGGGAACCCGAGATAGTTCTCGATCCGGGCGGATTGTGCCGCCTGGCCACCGGTGGCGACGGAGTCGCAGAGGACGACCGACAGCCCATCGGAGGCGGCGTACACTGTCGCCGCCAGCCCCGCCGGCCCAGCGCCCACGACGAGGAGATCGCAGGTCGGTTGCGCCCGCGCTCGGCGGATGCCGAGCGCCTCCGAGACCTCCGCGACGGACGGATTGCGCATGATCCGCGTGCCGCCCACGATGACGACCGGGAGGTCGGCGACGTCCAGGCTCAGTCGCCGGACGATGAGCTCGGCCGCGGGATCGCCGTCCAGGTCGAGGAGCCGGTGCGGAATCCGGTTGCGCGCGGCGAAGTCCAGCAGCCGGCGGGTGTCCGGCGAGAACCGTGAGCCCACGATGCGGAGCCCGGCGCCGGCCCCGATCGCCAGCGACCGCCGGATGAGGTACGCGCGCAGGATGATGTCGCCGAGCAGCGGGTCGCCGGTTACGATCCGCTCCAGCGCCGGTATCGGCACGGCGAGCACCGTGCCGGCCTGAAGCGCGGTCACGGTCGCGAACGACGGTTGGCCCTCCAGCAGCCCGATGTCGCCGACGAAGCGGCCGGGCCCGTGCACCTCGGTTCGCGCTCCCTGTCCGTCCGGGTCCGTGTCCTGGACGCCGACCCGGCCCTCGATCACGGCGAAGAACGAGCCGATCGGCTCGCCCGCCCGTGCCAGCACCTGACCCTCCGAGACGGGGACGGTGGCGCCGTGCTCGCTCAGCGCCTGCAGCTGCGGCGGCGTGAGCCGCGGGTACGCTCCGAGCGCGTCCGGGGTCTCCGCCGACGTAACCTGCTCCGGCGGCTCCGAGCGAGGGTCGGTCATCACACGTAGTCCTCGTCGATGTAGCACCACCGCCAGCTCTCACCGGGCTCGTGCGATTGGACGATGGGATGCCCGTCGTGCGCCGCATGCGCCCGCGCGTGCCGCATCGGCGAGGCGTCGCAACAGCCCACCTTGCCGCAGGTGAGGCACAGCCGCAGGTGCACCCACGGCGTGCCGAGCGCCAGGCAGTCCTCGCACGCGCCCGGCGTGCGCGGGGTCACCGGGCGGATGTAGACGATGTGGGGATCCCTACGAATCGTCACGGGGCGTCCCTCCCTCCGCGCCGGCGCCGACGCTCTTCCTGGCGCGCCGCTGCTGCAGCATCGCGTCGTCGAACCAGCGGCGCAGGACGGCCACCGGCGCCGCCCCGGCCTGCCGGGCGATCACCTCCCCGTGGTCGAGGATCATCAGGGTCGGGACGGCCTGCACGGTGAACCGGGACGACACCCGGGGCGCCCGGTCGACATCCACCTTCACGAGCTTGACCTCCCCCGCCCGCTCGCCGGCCAGTTCCTCCAGGACCGGGCTGACCATCCGGCACGGGCCGCACCAGGTCGCCCACATGTCGACGATCACGGGCAGGTCCGCCTTCTCGGCGATCTCCGCGAACGTGTCGTCGAGAGCGTCGGCGATCCACGGGAGCGGCTTGTGGCAGTTCGCACAGCGTGGACGTCCGCCGGCGGCCGCGGGCACGCGGTTCTTGCGGCCACAGTTCGGGCAGCGGATGATCCTGGCCTGGCCGATGGCGCTCATACCGCGGCCTGCGCTTCGGCATCGGATTCGGCCGGCGCCTCGACCGCGTCGACGACGATCTCGCCGTCCCGGACGTCGATGCGCACGGTGGAGCCGTCCCGGACGACCCCCGAGAGCAGAGCCCTCCCCAGGCGCGTCTCGATGTCGTGCGAGATGTACCGGCGCAAGGGCCGCGCGCCGTAGAGCGGGTCGTAGCCGCGCTCGGCGATGAGGCGCCGCGCCTCGGGCGTGACCTCGAGCCCGATCTGGCGTTCCGCGAGGCGGCGCGCCAGGTCGCCCATCAGGAGGTCGACGATCGACTCGATCTGCTCCAGCCCGAGCGGCGCGAACACGATGATGTCGTCGACCCGGTTGAGGAACTCCGGACGGAAGCGGCCGCGCAACTCCGCGAGCACCAGGTCCTTCACATCCTGCGGGATCGCGCCGTCGCTGTCCCGGGAGCCGGTGAGCAGATGCTCCGCCCCGATGTTGGACGTCATGATCACGATGGTGTTGCGGAAGTCGACGGTGCGGCCCTGGCTGTCGGTGATCCGCCCGTCGTCCAGCACCTGCAGCAGCGTGTTGAACACGTCCGGGTGCGCCTTCTCGATCTCGTCGAAGAGGACCACGCAGTAGGGTCGGCGGCGCACCGCTTCGGTGAGCTGCCCGCCCTCGTCGTACCCGACGTAGCCGGGAGGGGCTCCCACCAGCCTGCTGACGGTGTGCCGCTCCTGATACTCGCTCATGTCGAGCCGGATCATCGCGGACTCGCTGTCGAACAGCGCGCTCGCCAGGGCCTTGGCGAGCTCCGTCTTGCCGACGCCGGTCGGCCCCAGGAAGATGAACGAGCCGATCGGCCGCCGCGGGTCGCGGATCCCTGACCGCGCCCGGATGATCGCGTCGCTGACCAGCCGCACCGCCTCCTCCTGCCCGACCACACGCTCGTGCAGGACCTCGTCGAGCTTGAGCACCTTCGCGCGCTCCCCCTCCTGGAGCCGCGCGACGGGGATGCCCGTCCACGCGGCGACGATCTCGGCGATCTCCTCCTCGGTCACGACCTCGCGGAGGAGCCGCTGCCGCCCCTGCTTGGCCTGCAGCCGCTGCTCCTCGGCGGCGAGCTGACGCTCGAGCTCGGCGAGCCGGCCGTAGCGCAGCTCCGCCGCGCGGTTGAGGTCGTACCTGCGCTCGGCGTCCTCGGCTTCGCGCCGCACCTGCTCGAGCTCGCTCCGGAGCTCCTGGACCTTCCGGATGGCCTGGCGCTCCGCCTCCCACTGGGCACGCTTCGCGTTCGCCTCCGCCTGGAGGTCGGCGAGCTCGCGCCGCAGCTCCTCCAGCCGGATCCGGCTCGGCTGGTCCTTCTCCTTCTCCAGCGCGGCCTCCTCGATCTCCAGCCGGGTGACGCGTCGCGTGAGCTCGTCGAGGTCGGCCGGCATCGAGTCGATCTCCGTGCGCAGCCGCGCGCAGGCCTCGTCGACGAGGTCGATGGCCTTGTCCGGCAGGAACCGGTCGGTGATGTAGCGGTGCGAGAGCGTCACGGCCGCCACGAGCGCGTTGTCCTGGATGCGCACCCCGTGGAAGACCTCCAGGCGTTCGCGCAGCCCGCGGAGGATGGAGATGGCGTCTTCGACGCTCGGCTCATCCACCAGGACGGTCTGGAAGCGCCGTTCCAGCGCGGCGTCCTTCTCGATGTGCTGCCGGTACTCGTCCAGGGTGGTCGCGCCGATGAGGTGGAGCTCCCCGCGGGCGAGCATCGGCTTCAGCATGTTCCCGGCGTCCATCGCGCCCTCAGTTGCACCGGCTCCGACGAGGGTGTGGAGCTCGTCGATGAACAGCAGGATGCGCCCTTCTGCGGCCACGACCTCGGCCAGCACGGCCTTCATCCGCTCCTCGAACTCGCCGCGGTACTTGGCGCCGGCGACGAGCGCCGCGAGATCGAGCTGGAAGACCGTCTTGTCGCGGAGCCCTTCGGGAACGTCGGTGTTGACGATCCGCTGTGCCAGCCCCTCCACGATCGCCGTCTTGCCGACCCCCGGCTCGCCGATCAGCACCGGGTTGTTCTTCGACTTGCGCGACAGGATCTGGATGACGCGGCGGATCTCCGTGTCGCGGCCGATGACCGGATCGAGGCGGCCCGCCCGGGCGTCGGCGACCAGGTCACGGCCGTACTTCTCCAGTGCCTCGTAGGTCTGCTCGGGGGTCGCCGAGTTCACGTGCTGATTGCCGCGGACCGCCGTCAGCGCCCGGAGGAAGCTCTCCCGCGTCACCCCGTTGCTCTGCAGGAGACGCGCGGCGGCCCCTCCACTGGGATCGTCGGCGAGCGCCAGCAGCAGGTGCTCGACCGAGACGTAGGAGTCCTTCAGCCGGTTCGCCTCCCGCTCGGCACGGTCGAGGGTCGCCGAGAGCGTCCTCGAAAGGTACACCTGACCGGGAGTCGCCCCCGGGCCGGTCGTCCGCGGCTTCCGTTCGATCGCCTGCTGCACCTCCGTGAGGAGAACGGTCAGGTCGACCCCGGCCGCTTCGAGCAGCCGCGGGATCAGGCCGCCGTCCTGGGTGAGCAAGGCGAGCAGGAGGTGCTCGTTCTCGGTCTCGGTCTGCCCGTTCCGGCTCGCGATGCTCTGGGCCTCCTGGAGCGCCTCCTGGGACTTCTGGGTCAGCTTGTTCATCTCCATGGCGGAGTCTCCCTTCCGGGGCGGATGATCGTCCGCTGCGCCTCGAGCACGTCGATCCGGGCGAGCAGGTCGATGACGAGTGCGACAGCGGCGTAGTTGAGCGACAGGTCGGCGTGCAGCCGCACGATCCGCCGCACCTGCTCGGGTGCGTCCGGGGTGAACCACAGCCGGCCCGACGCGTCCGTGCCGGCGCGGATGAGGCCGAGCTCGACGAACCGGCGGACCAGCTCGGGATGGACGGACGCGGCGACCGCGACCATCCCGAGGTCGAGCCGGGGCGGGATCACGGGGAGCAGAGGGGAACTCATGACGACGACCTCGGATCGAAGCCGGACTCGCGCTGCAGCTGCTCGAAGAGCTCGCGCTCGCGAGCCGTGGGATGCGGAGGGACCATGATCTTCACCTTCGCGAACAGGTCCCCCGGCTTTCCTCCCTGCTGAGGCATCCCCTGGCCCTTCAGCCGCAGCCGGCGTCCGCTCGACGAGCCGGGCGGGACCCGCACGGTGATCGGGCCGCCGGGCGCGCGCGTCCGGACACTGGCGCCGAGGGCGGCCTCCCACGGCGAGATCAGGAGGTCCATCTCGATGTTCTTGCCGTCGAGCCGGAGTCGCCGGTCCGGCTTGACCCGGAGCGTGATCACGAGGTCGCCCGCCCCGCCGTCCTGCCGCCCGGGTCGTCCACCCCCGGAGACGCGGATGCGCTGCCCGTCCAGTGCGCCGGGCGGTATCTGCAGCTCGAAGGTCTGACGGTCGCCGTCGGGACCGGCGAGGACGACCGTGCGTGGACCGCCCCGGAACGCCTCCTCGACGGTGAGCTCGAGCTCGGCCTCGGAGTCCATCCCGCGCATCGAGCCGAAGACGTCGCCGAAGAGGTCCTCCCAGTCGACCGATGCGCCGCCCGGACCCGCTCCGGCCTGCGCGCTCGACCAGCTGAACCCCGACGGCCCCGGCCGGGCGCGTGTGCGCGCTCGTCCGCCGCCGCCCGCGCCTCCGCTTCCGGCGCCCTGCGAGGCGTACTCGCGTTCCGCCTCCGCGTAGCGCCGGAACTCCGGCCCGAACCGGTCGTACTGGGCCCGCGACTCGGGGTCCGCCAGCACGTGGTAGGCCTCGCTGATCTTCTTGAACGTGTCCTCTGCGCCGGCCTGCTTGTTGACGTCGGGGTGGTACGTGCGGGCCAGTTTGCGGTACGCGCGCTGGATCTCCTTGGCGTCGGCGTTCCGCGAGACTCCCAGCAGCTGGTAGTAGTCGTCCGCCACGGCGTCACTCCCGGGCCCGGGCCACGACGACGCTCGCCGGGCGCAGCAGCCGCTCCGGCGCGCCGAAGCCGAGCCGGGCGACGGCCACCACCGTCTGCGGCGCCACCTCGTCCGTGTCGACGACCGACACGACCTCGTGGATGCGCGGGTCGAACGGCACGCCCACCTCGTCGATGCGGGGGTAGCCGAGCCGTTCGAGGGCGACGATGGCCTGCTCCCGGATCGACTCGATCCCTTCGGTCAGCGGGTCGCTCACCTGCTTCGCGTAGGCGAGCGCATCCGTGAGGCCGTCCACGACGGGGAGGAAGACGGATGCGGCGCGAGCGCGCTCCGCGTCCCGGACGAGGGCGACTTCGCGCGCTGTCCGCTTCCGCACGTTGTCCAGGTCGGCGGCGGCGCGGCGCCAGCGGTCCTCCAGGTCGGCGAGACGGGCGTCCCGTTCGTCGGGCGGCGCCGCGGGCGGCTCGTCGGTCGCCGGCGGCTCGTCCGTCGCGCTCGGCCGGCCGCCCGGGTCGGGCTCCTCCACGCTCTCCGCGCTCCGCGCGTCCGAGGTGTCCATGTCCCGGCGTCCGTCAGTTCCGGTCGAAGTCGGCGTCGACGACATCGTCGTCGTCCACCTCGGGCGCGGCGTCCGAGGCCGTCGCACCCGGAGCCGGGCGGGCGACGGACAGTGCGGCGTCCACCTGCCGCAGCTCGCTCGTCAACTCGCGCGCCTCGGAGGCGGAGACCTCCCGTTCGACCGCGTCCCTGGCCTGTCCGACCAGCAGCTCGGCCCGCGACCGCTCGTGGGCCGGCGCGGAGTCGCCGTGCTCCGCGAGCGCCCGCTCCACCCGGTAGGCGGCGGCGTCCAGCTCGTTCCGCGCATCGATGTCCTCGCGCAGCCGCTGATCCTCGGCACGATTCTGCTCGGCCTCGCGCACCATCCGGTCGATCTCCGCCTGATCCAGGTTGGTGGTCCCGCTGATGGTGATGCCCTGCTCCGCCCCGGTGTCCTTGTCGCGAGCGGTGACATTGAGGATCCCGTTCGCGTCGATGTCGAACGTGACCTCGATCTGCGGCTCCCCCCGTGGCGCCGGCCGGATCCCGGTCAGCGAGAACCGACCCAGGACGCGGTTGTCCGCTGCGCGCTCGCGCTCGCCCTGGAGCACGACGATCTCGACCGAGTCCTGGTTGTCCTGGGCAGTGGAGAACACTTCGCTCCGGCGCGCGGGGATGGTGGTGTTGCGCTCGATGATCGGCGTCATCACCCCGCCGCGCGTCTCGACGCCCAGCGAGAGCGGGGTCACGTCGAGCAGGAGGACATCGCTGACCTCGCCCTTCAGCACGCCGGCCTGGATGGCCGCGCCGATGGCGACGACTTCGTCCGGGTTCACCGTCATGTTCGGGTCTTTGCCGCCGGTGAGGCGCTTCACGAGGTCCTGCACCGCCGGGATGCGGGTCGACCCTCCGACGAGGATGACCTCGTCGATGTCGTTCTCGGTGACCTTCGCGTCCTGCATCGCCTGGCGCACCGGGCCGAGGCAGCGCTCGACCAGGTCGGCGGTGATGTTCTCGAAGGTGGCGCGCTTGAGCGTGGTCGTCAGGTGCTTGGGGCCGGAGGCGTCCGCGGTGATGAACGGCAGGCTCACCTGGGTCTGGCTCACCGAGCTGAGCTCGACCTTCGCCTTCTCCGCCGCTTCGAACAGCCGCTGCAGGGCCTGGGGGTCGTTGCGCAGATCGATCCCGTTCTCCTTCTGGAACTCGTCGGCGAGGTAGTCCACCACCCGGCGGTCGAAGTCGTCTCCGCCGAGGTGCGTGTCCCCGGCGGTCGAGCGCACCTCGACCACGCCGTCGCCCACGTCGAGCAGGCTGACGTCGAAGGTGCCGCCGCCGAGGTCGAACACCAGGACCGTCTCGTGCTCCTTCTTGTCCAACCCGTAGGCCAAGGCCGCCGCTGTCGGCTCGTTGATGATGCGCAGCACCTCGAGACCCGCGATCCGGCCGGCGTCCCTCGTCGCCGTGCGCTGCGCATCGTTGAAGTACGCCGGAACGGTGATGACCGCCTCCGTGACCTTCTCACCGAGGAACTTGGCTGCGTCGTCCGCGAGCTTCCGCAGGACGAGTGCGCTGATCTCCTCCGGTGCGTAGAGCTTGCCGCGCACGTCGAAGCGGGCTTCGCCGTTCGGGCCTGCGACGACGTCGAAGCCGACCGCCTTGGCCTCCTCGCCGATCTCGTCGAAGGAGCGCCCGATGAACCGCTTGGCCGAAGAGATGGTCCCCTTCGGGTTCAGGATCGCCTGGCGCCGGGCGAGCTGCCCGACGAGCCGCTCTCCGGTGTCGGTGAACGCGACGACGGACGGGGTGGTGCGGGCGCCTTCGCTGTTCGGGGTGACTCTCGCCTCGCCGCCCTCCCAGACCGCGATCACCGAGTTCGTGGTGCCGAGGTCGATTCCGACTGCCTTAGCCATGGGTTGCTCCTCCTTCGTGGCCCGTCGGGGTGATCGGGCGATCGTCCGCGCCCTCCGACGATGAGATGTTCACCTGCCGTGATTCGCTGGACTCGTCGACCGGGACGAGCAGGGTCAGCACCCCGCTGCCCAGATGCGCCACCAGCCGGGACGAGTCGAGGCTGTCGCCGAGGAAGAGCTGCCGGACGAACTCGCCGCGGGGGCGCTCGTCGATGAGGACGTGATCGCCTTCTGCGAACTTCGGCCGGCGCTGGACGGTGATCGTGACGATGTTGCGCTCCACGCGGACATCGACGTCGCGGATGTCCACCCCCGGCACATCGGCTATCACGATGTACTGACCGCCCCGCCGATACGCCTCCAGCGGCACCGCATAGGTTCTGCGGTTGACGCCGAGCGCCTGCTCGACCGCTCGATCCACATCGCGGAGGGTGTCGAACCGCATCAGGGCCACCGGGACCACCTCCTCGATCGCTCGCGATCCACTCGATGCGAGTGTCCGCCGGTGGCCCGGCGCAGCGCTTCGACCCCGCAGGACCAAAGAAGACCCGCTCGTTGCACTGTCGAGTCGAACCGATGAGTGCTACGGTGAGCCGCGCGGGAGAGGGCGGATGAGCGCATCGAGAGATCCGGAATCCGAGGCGCAGCCCTACCCCGGCGCCGACGGGCCCCCCGGCCTGTACGACATCTTCCGAGTGGGCTCCCGGATGTTCGAGCACCCGTCCACCCGGGAGACGCTGCGACTCGCGGAAGCCTCCGTCATGGAGATCGCCGCATGCGCGGTCGCGGCCGTCTACGTCGCCTCCCGCGGACGCCTCGTCCGCCGTTCGGGCAAACCGGACCGTCCGCTCGATCTGCTCGTGGAGGCGCGCGCGGGAGCCAGCGGGGTCCTCTCGAGCGAGGAAGGGTGGCGCTACGCCCTCTTCTTCCGCGGCGGCGGGAAGCTGAAGGGCGCCTTCGCCCTCCAGGCCGCGGCGGAGCCGTCGAGTGCTCAGCTCTTCCTGCTGCACGCGCTCGCCGAGCCCACCGGAGCGGCGCTCGCTGCGGCCGAGCTCATCCACCGCGAGCGACACCAGGCACGTGAGCTCCGTCGTCTCGGAGAAGCGCAAGTGGCGTCGAACCGTACGATGGCCGCCACGATCGTCAAGCTGAACGCACAGCAGCGCATCCGCGATTCGATCGTCGCAGCGGCCGGGTCGAGGAACGGGGAAGCGCAGATCGTCGAGACCGTGAGCATCCTCACCGGGCGTTCGGTCGTGCTCCAGGACTCCTTCGGAAACGAGCTCGCCCTCGTCACCGCCGCGGGCGCCGCGGGGCCGCCCGGGTCGATGCCCGTCGAGAACCTCTCGGCGGGCGGCCGGTCGAGCGCCTGGCGATCGGTCGCCATCCGGTCCGGCGGTGAGACGCTCGGCGTCTTCGGGATCTACGATCCCGACGACAACCGGAGCGACGACGACCGCTTCGCGGTCGAGTACGCCTCCGCCGCCATCGCCGTGGAACTCGCCCACCGGCGGAGCCTCGCCGAGGTCGAGCTCCGCCTCGGTCGCGAGCTGGCGGACGATCTCGTGGCGGGAGGCGAGGTCGTCGACGCTCTGGCTCGCGCCGAGGCGCTCCACTTCGACCTCGGCAGCCTCCAACGCGCGGTACTCGTCGCCTGGGAGTCGCCCGCTCCGAACGGAGTGGACGTGAGTGCCGCCGTCCGCCATCAGCTGGCTGCGATGCATGTGCCCGCGCTGGTCTCGCGGCGCCCGGAAGCGACGCTCGCCGTCGTCCCGGACGGCCCCGACCTCTCGCGGCTCTACGACAGGGTGTCGGCCGCCCTGACCAGCGTGCGCGGCACGATCGGCGTCGGCGGCCGGGGCACCGCCGAAGACCTGCCCCGTTCGTTCGCCGAGGCCGGCCGCGCACTGCGCATCCGGGCCGAGTCCCGGCAGCCGCTCGGGCTCTCGAATCACGACGATCTCGGCCTCCTCCGCATTCTCGACACCTCGGACAGCGGTGCGGCGCTGGAGCGCTACATCGCCGAGTGGCTCGGCGAGCTCGTCGAGCACGACCGGAAGCACCGCACCGAACTGGTGCGCACCCTGGGCGCCTATCTCGAGGCAGGTGGGAACTACGATCGGACGTCTGCTGCGCTGGTCATCCACCGGAGCACCCTGCGCTACCGTCTCAGCAGGATCCGCGACGTGAGCGGCCGGGACCTCAATGACCCGGAGTCCCGCTTGAATCTGCACATCGCCATTCGAGCGCGGGCCTCGCTCACCGACTACTTCGGCTGATCCGCGCCCTCGGTGTGATCCGCGCCCGTCGGTCGAGCTGCGCCCGTCGGTCGAGCTGCGCCCGTCGGTCGCGCTGGGCCGGTCGGTCGATCCGGGCCGGAGGCGGCCGCGGCGAGCGCCGTCACCTGCGCCCGTTCGATGAAGCCGGGCAGCTCCGAAGGCTGGACGCTCCCGGACGCGGCCCTGCTCGCCTCCCACTTGTCCCATCGGCTGAACGGCGTCCCGCCCTCCACGATGTCGCGGGCCGCGAGGATGTCGCCTGCGGATCCGTCCGAGACCAGGGCCGCCACGAGCCCCGGGTCCGTGGCCGAGCGGGGATCGTTCGTCTCGGCGAGGTAGCGGAGCCACCCGGAGAGGACCAGGAGACCGGCCCGGACCTCGGAGCGCGCCGCCCCGTCCGGGTCCAATTCGAAGAGCCGCCTGAGCTCTCCCGCCGCGATCGTCGCGATGTCCGGCCGCCGGGCGTCGAGGGCGAGTTTGACCAGTTCGACCATCGCCCACGTGCCGCGGGACCGCAGGGCGTGGGGCTCGCTCGCGGAGGGGTCCGAGTACAGCGTGAGGTTCTGGACGCACGCGACGATGCGAACGGGCAGCGCCTCGAATTCCGGCCCTCCGCGCTGGAGGATGTCGGACCACTGCCGCATGAAACTCCGAAGGCATTCCTCGATGTACTCCCCCGAACCCGTCGCCGCGGCCTCCAGGGTCCGGCTCGTCGTCGCGGTGACGAACACCTGGGCCACCTGGGGGGAGAGCAGGACGTCCTGCTCCACATCGACGATGCTCTGGAGGAGTCCGCTCCCGCGGGTCACCGACGCCCGGTCGGCCGTGGAGCGGTCGAGTCCGGTCATCCAGACGCCCTGCACGATCTGCCCGAGGAGTTCCAGCGCCCGCTCCGCGGTCGCCAGGGCACCGGAGCGCAGGTTGGTGCCGATGGCGTCCATCAGCGTGGCGATCTCGTGCTCGGTCTCCTCGTACGCCGTGACCGCTCCCGGCGGCTCCAGCTCGATGCTCGACTGGAGGAGCTGAACCATCCGGACGGCCGCAGCCTCGTCGAGCCGGTTCGACGTGACGATCCGGAACGCCACGGCCCCGAGCCGGGTTCGGTCCCCCGGGCGCACGTCCAGAAGGATCCGGGGCGGGTCGTCGTCGCCGGACGCCGCGAGCGAGGCGATCGCCTGGCGGACGCCCTCCGGATCGATGGTGCGGATGACCCGCCCGGCCTGCGGCACCGGGACGTACACCGTCCAGACGGAGTCCGTCGAGGTGCGCGACGACTCCGGCGTGAGGAGTTCGTCCAGTCCGCTCCGCGCGTCGGAGTACCGGCGCGCCACCCGGTCGAACCGATCGGACAGCGTCTCGATCAGCGAGGTCCGCACGACTTCGTCGAGGCGGGACGGGTGCCCGAAGAGATGCGTGAGCCGGGACGTGGACACCATCAGCAGGGCGGCGGTCGCGGCGAGCCACGTGAACGCGATCGCCACACCCGTCGCGCTCGGCAGCCAGATGGACTCGAGAGCCATCACCGCGTTCCCGGCGAGCCCGGCGGTCACGAACCAGCTCGCGCCGATGTACGCCAGGATGCGCTTGCGGGACGTGCCGATCGCGAGGGGAGCCTCCGCGAACAGCTGGGCCGCGATCGTCAGCCCGGCGAACCCCACGGACAGGAAGGTCGTCTGCACCTGCCAGATCGCGGCGTCGGAGCCCGGGACCGGGGACACGTACCGGCGCACCCAGGCCGGATCTCCGAGGGAATGGAAGGCGATCAGGAGCGCCACGCTGACGAGCAGCGCGCAGCCCACGATCACGACCTCGCGCCACCACGCGCCTCCCGGTGCGTCCGCTCCTCCGCGCTTCCCGCGCATGACGCCGACACTCGTGGCCATCGACGACACGGGCGCGGTCTAGGACCGCGCGCCGTCCTGCTCGTGCTTCACGGCGAGAAGGTCGACCGTGCTCAGCTCGGGGTCCTTCGCCAGCAGCGCCGGCCCCACCTCGCCGAGGGCTCGAGGGATCTCGCCGCCGAGGTGCGCGCGCCGGGCATCCTCGTCGGCGAAGGAGTCGAAGATGCCGAAATGCGTGTCGTCGAGCTGGAACGCGTACCACGTGCGCGTTCCGGGCTCGCCGTCGACGACCGCTTTGCCGCCGATCAGGAACTCCTTGAGCTCCGCCGCCTTCTCGGGCTTCGCTTCGAGCAGTGCCAGTACGCCGAACTTCAGGTCCATGTCCTTCTCCTTCGTGGTCAGGACGCCCCGTCACCCCTCGGAGGTGTCAGCACCCTCGGAGGTGCCAGGGCGGACGATACCCCTCGGTGGGCGCGCCTGCTATTCCCCGCCGCCGATCGGCCTCAGTGGGCGACCATGGCTGCGGCGGTCGCGACGACGTGGCTGCGGTAGCGGCTCTTGGCCTCCTCCGGAGCGACCCCGCCGAACACCATCCGCACGAGCTGCGGCGCGGCCACGTACCAGTAGCACATCGCGATGATGGAGAAGTAGATCGCCTCGGCGTCACCGTCGCCGCCGAGGGCGTCACGGACCGCGGCGACCCGCGACTGGAAGTAGCCGGAGCGCTCCGCGAGCGCGGGGACATCGGCGGTGCCGTAGTGGAGCCCCTCCTGCTCGAACAGCCAGGCCACCACCGGCTCGGCGGTGAGGAAGTCGAACAGGTCGCCGGCGTAGGCCGCGAGGTCGTCCGACTCGATCGCGACCCTGTCCGCGAGCTGGCCGAGCTTGGTCTGCAGCGCCGCCTGGAACAGCTCGTCCTTGTTGCCGATGTAGGAGTAGATCGACGCCTTGTTGACTTCGGCGCGCTCGGCGATGCGATCGACGCGCGCCCCTCCGACGCCGTGGCGGGCGAACTCCTCGGCGCTGGCTTCCAGCAGCAGGCGGACGCTCTCATCCCGGTCGTACCGTCTGGCCATCGATCCGGACCTCCCTCTTCCCTTCCGAACGAATGTGATCTACTATACAACTAACCGTTTAGTTATATTGGAGATCGGAATGAACACCCAACTCACCGCACGCACCATCACCGAGGCCCGGCTCGACGCCGCCGAGGTGGCCGAGCTGAGCACCCGCCCCCAGGGCGCCGGCCCGAAGGTGGTGCTCCAGGCGGAGGGCCTCGGCTCGCCCACGCAGTGGACCTCGCAGTTCCCCACCGCCGCAGAGCGCATCGTCGTCGAGTACGGCCCGGCGGGCCGCCGCTCCGAGCGGGCGTGGACCCTGTCGGCGCAGACCGGCAGCACGCGCTACTACACGCTCGCGCACGACACCGACGGCGGGTACGTCAGCCGCTGAACTGCGGCTCACCCAACGAGCGGCTCACCCGACGAGCGGCTCACCCGACGAGCGGCTCACCCGACGAGCGGCTCACCCGACGAGCGAAAGGGGGCGCAGCATCCGCTGCGCCCCTTTCGTCGTGGAGCCGTGACGCGCGCTACAGGAGCACATCGAAGACGCGGCCGGCCTGCTCCCAGTGCCGGGTCTGCGGGTTCTTCACCTTCTCGTCGAGGATGCGGAACGTCCGGGCCAGCGCCACGCCGAGACCGCCGGCGATCCGGGTCAGCCTCCCCTCCGTCTCCTCGCTGTAGGCGAGGTCGAGCGGCGGGCGCCTCGTCAGCTGTTCGAGAATCCTGTCCAACGACACCTCCTCATCGATCGCCTCGAAGGCGTGGATGGACTCCTGCAGACCCTTCGTGATGGGCAGGTCCTGCGGCTCGATGACGTCGCGGCCGTTGGCCTTCGCGTTCGCGACGCCGCGCAGCAGGAGGTCGTAGAGCCGATCGTTGACGAAGTCGTCGAAGCGCCGCAGGTCGTCCTTGTCGACGTCGAGACCGGCGGCCTCGCGGAAGAAGCGCTCCAGCGATGCGATACCGAAGAGTTCCATGATCCCGTCACCTCGCTCCACGCCGCTCGAACTTCTCCGCCAGCCGTTTCGCCATGCCCTTCGTCTCCTCCTCGACGCGCTGCGCGAGCTGCTGAAGCGTGCGGAGCGCACCGATGAGACCCGACCGACGGTGACTCGACTCCTCGGCCGTCTCGCCGAGCGGCACGACGAACTCCTCATCGGCGATCGCGACGACATAGGCGGAGTCGTCCGCGTTCAGAGCGATGCTCACCGGCACCGGCTCGCCGGTGTCCGGATCGACCGCGACCGCGTTGACGGCGAGGTCGACATGCGACCCGTCGTCCGCCTCCACGATCTCGACCTCGGCGAGCGGGCCGCTCTCGATCGCGAGCACGAAGTCGTCCTGGGTGGGGGTCCTGTCTTCGTCGTCTCGTTCTCCGGCCATGGCGACTCCTTCGTTAGCGTGGGTGGTACGGCCGCACGCTACGCGGAGCACCGAACCCGGCCTATGTCCTGTCCGGCCCAAACTCGGGCCGCCACTTCACCTGCGGGGGCAGGGGAGCGGGCGTTCGCGGCGGCTGCCGCCGTCAGTGGGCGTCAGCCGACGGTCGCGCCGAAACCGGCCGCGGGTGCCACCCAGACTGCCGTGTAGCGCCAGAACAAACGGCGTCGCATCTTCACGCCCGGGAGCACATCCCGCGCCACTGCCTCGATCTGCTCGAACGTCTCGAGCGGCTCCGCCGTGGGCGCCGTCATGTTCTCCGGTTCGGCCACTGCGCGTCGCGGATGACGGACGGCCCCGACAGCCGCGTTGAGGAACACCGACGCCAGGGACCGCGGCAGGTCGGCCGGCGTTTCCCGAGCGAGCCCGACGATGACGAGGCATCCGCCGGGCCGCAGCACCGAGCGGGCGGCTCGGAGTGCCGGTTCGAGAGGCAGATGGTGGAGCACCGCGACGAACGAGACGAGGTCGTAGCGCGGCTGCTCGTCCGGACTCAGGTCGAAAGACTCCTCGCGCACGTCGGCGTTGTCGATGTGAGCGAGGTTCGCGCGCGCTCGTGCCGCCGTTCCGGTGTCCTGTTCGATACCGGTGACTTCGCCCATGACACCCGCCAGCTTCCGGACGAGGTTCCCCGTGCCGCAGCCGACGTCAAGGGCCGCAGAGCCGCCGCGGCGGGTTCGGCGTGCGTGCCACAGCACCCAGGGGCCGTAGGCATCATTGTGGGACCACGGATGCTGCGCGCTGAAACGAGCCAGCGCTGAGAGAACACGCGCGCCCACTCTGCCCATATCCTGCAGCGTATCCAGAGTTCCGCCCGGCTGCCGAACGCCGATCCTCTCTGCCGACGGCATCGTGCTGCGAAGCTAAGGTCGAACCATGCCGATGTCGCCCTACGTTCGATCCCTCCGTGAACGCGTCGGACATGATCTGCTCCTCCTCCCCGGCGTGACGGCCGTGATTCGCGACAGTGATCGTTTCCTCCTGGCACGACAACGCGACACGGACCGATGGAGCCTCGTCGGCGGCGGTGTCGAGCCCGGCGAGACGCCGCACGAGGCCGTCGCTCGGGAAGTCCTCGAAGAACTCGGCGTGACGCCGGAACTCGGCGCGATCCTGGGTGTCTACGGCGGACCGCTCTTGGAGACGGTCTATCCCAATGGGGACCGCGTCGCCTACATCACGACCGCCTTCGAATGCCGCCTCCCGAACACCGCTCTCACGCTGGAGTCCGCGGAGCTGCTGGAGACCGGCTGGTTCACCCGCAGTGACGTCGACGGTCTCGTCCGGCACGAGTGGATCGACACCGTACTCGACGACACCCGCTGAACGACTGTCTTCCGGACGCCTTCGATGCCTGCTCGGCCGTATGCTCATCCCGAGGATCGGGGGCTCATGGAGGAGTTGCTGGCCGGCGGAAATACGACCGAGGGCGTCGTCAAAGCAGGCCGAACCGTTCGACGCCCGCGTGGTCATCGTGCGGCGTTCGCGAGCGAGGTCCTTCGCGCGCTGAATGCGGCGGGCGTCACGTGGGCGCCCACCTATCTCGGCATCGACGCGGAAGGCCGCGACACCTTCTCCTACATCCCGGGGATGACTACCGACCACCCCTCGCAGCGCGACGAGCGCTCGTACGCGGCCTTCGGAGGAATGCTGCGCGAGCTTCACGACTTCAGCCGGGGCATCCCACTCGCGTCCGGCGCCGAATGTCTGGTCCACGGCGACCCGGGTCCGTTCAATGTGGTCATGGCCGAGGGGATGCCGGTGGCGCTGATCGATTGGGACAGCGTCCATCCCGGTGACGCGATGGAGGACGTCGGCTATGCGGGATGGACCTGGTGCATCCACGCCGTGGGGAACGTGCCTGTCGCCGATCAAGCGCGGCGGCTGCGCCAGCTCGCCGACGGGTACGACGCGGAACTGCGGGCCGACGTTCTGATCGACGCGATCTTCCGGTGTCAGGACTCGATCATCCGGATCGAGGGAGCGAACGCCGGCGACGGGCGGCTCAGCGACCAGCGACGCCGGCACGCCCGCACCGCTGTCGAGTGGGCCGCCAGCTGCCGGCATGTGCTGAGCACCAACCTCCAGCTCTTCACCGATGCCCTTCGACACGACTGACGACGAGAAGAGCGTCCACCCGCGCTACCCCACCACCCGCTCCCGCAGGAACCGCCCGATCCGCTCGGTCGCCTCAGCCGCCTCCGGGGTGCCGAGCATGAGCTGATACACGTGCGGCAGCCCCTCGCCGACCTCCAGGCGCACGTCGACACCGGCGGCGGTCGCCGCGCTCGCCAAGCGTTCGGCGTCGCTGAACAGCAGATCGGCGGTCCCCACCTGCACGAGCATCGGCGGCAGCCCCGTGAGCGTCGCATACAGGGGCGAAGCCAGCGGCGTCCTCGGGTCGGCCCCGGCGAGGTAGTCGGAGGCCAGCTGGCGCAGCAGCTCGGGAGTGGAGATCGGATCCTGGTCGATCCGGTCCGCCATCGACGGCCCGGAGCTCGTCAGGTCGACGGTCGGAGACATCAGCACCACAGTGGCAGGGAGGTCTCCTCCCGCATCGCGGGTGGCGACGAGCAGGGCGACGGTGAGTCCACCGCCCGCGGAGTCGCCGGCGACGGCGATCGAGTCGGCGGGCACCCCCTGTTCCTCGCGAAGCCACCGCCAGACGGCGAGGACGTCGTCGATCGCCGCAGGGAACGGGTGCTCGGGCGCCAGCCGGTACTCCGGGAACAGCACCCGCATCCGGCCGGCCCGTCCCAGTCGGGCAGCGAGCTCCCCGTCACTGGCCAGCGAACCCAACCGGAATCCCCCGCCGTGCAGGAACAAGAGGACCCTGCCCGGGTCGGCCCCGGGAGGCTCCAGCCAATGCGCCTCCACCCCGCCGGCCGTGACCGCGGTCACCCGCACATCGTCCGGTATCGGATGCACGGGGCCGGCCGGCGCGAAGCCCGCTCGCTCCTCCGCCAGTGTCTCGGGCGTCTGGCCGGCCGCAGCGTTCTGCCGCTCGTGGAGCGACGCGATCAGCTCGTCCATCGCGGGACTCGGCATGGTGGCACCTCCTCAGCCGCGACCGCGTCAGTCCGGGACGACTTCGCTGAGCCGACCGGTGTGGACGTCGAAGACGAACCCCCGGACCGGGATGTCGGCGGAGATCCACGGATGGGTCTTCACCTTGGCGACCTGCTCCTTGGTGTTCTGCTCCACGTCGGTGAAGCTGTAGAAGCGGGCCGGCGCGATCGGCGTCGCTCCCGTCTCGGTGCGCAGCCGGGCCTCGAGCTCCTGGTCGGCGAACTTCGACATCCCGCAGTCGTTGTGGTTGATGATCATGATCTCCCGGGTGCCGAGCAGCCGGGTGGAGACGATGAGGGATCGGACCGAGTCGTCATCGATCACGGTCCCCACGTTCCTGATCAGGTCGACGTCGGCGTCGGCCAGGCCGAGCATCCTCACGATCCCGCTCAGCCGGGGATCCGCACAGGTGACGATCGCGATCTTCGGCGCCGGCGGCGACCCGTTGCTCGCATCGTAATCGTCGGCGTTCGCTGCAATGGCGCTGAGCGCCTCATCGATGATGGTCATGGCCCGTCCTCAGGTTGTCGTCGTGCAACACGTGGCCCCACGACGGAGGTCAGTGACTGGGCGGATCCGAGAGCGGCGGATCGTTCGCAATGGCGACCGACGTCGGCGACGGGTGGGGCAGACAGGGTTCGATGGGCCTGAGCGTGAGAAGCGCACGGTTCGCTTTCGTGCGCTTCTTCAGGGTAGAACGCGAGCCGCGCAGCCGCCAGGGTGCGCTGCGCGAGGGTGGAGCCGACCCCGACCGCTCACTGCCGCAATCACGGCTCGCGCCGTCGAACGAGCTGCCGCGAGATGACTCGCGCGAGCAGTGTGAGCACGATGGAGCACACCGGGCCGACGAGGCCGAGCACGAGCGCGAAGAGGATGCGTTGCGCCTGGGGCGTGTTGCTGGCGTTCGCGGTGTAGAGGAAGACGGCGCACAGGAGGTAGCCGTACACCCCCGACGCGAGCAGGGCGGTGAGCCGGTCGGTGGCGAGGAGGCCGATGGCGATCGCGACGATCGCCCAGGGGATCAGGTTCCAGGCGGAACCGCCGAACAGGATCCGGCCGCTGAGGGCTCCGAGCCCGATTCCGACCGCGCCGCTGACGACGACGGTGAGCGTCCGGTTCACGCTGCGGACGCCCGGACGGGTCGGATCGTCACGAGGAACCGGACGAGGAAGACCAGGCCGAAGATCAGCGCGACCACCCCGTCGGTGTAGAGCACGCCCTGCCCCCACGCCACCCGCGAGACGCCCTGGGTGGCTCCAGCGGCGAGGAGCGCGACACCGGCGCCGAGGAACGCGGTCGCTCCGATCGCGGTGACGACGGTGCGCGGTAGGCGAGCCGTGGCGCGGAGCGGACGCCGCCGGGCCAGCCGCATCGCGGCCAGGATGACCCCCGCGATGACCAGCCCGATGACCGCCGCGACGAGGATGAACAGGAAGGAGTCGTCGGAGCTCTCCAGCGCGGCCGCGCTGCTGCAGCTGGTCGCGCCCGGCTGGACGGCGAGCCAGTGCGCGCACTGCGCCGCGCTGAACCGGTAGCCGGCGGGCGCCCCGTAGACCCACTGGGTCGAGGTCACCAGCGCCAGCGCCCGCGCGAGCAGTGTGGCCACGCCGATCGCGGCGAAGCCGTACACGGCGAGCTGCGCGGCCGCCCGAACACACGCGGCGATCAGCTCGGCGGGCCGGCGGCGGTTGGCGGCGCGCGCGATCGCCGGGGCGTCGCCGAACGCGTCGATCGCGGCCGCCTGTGCGGCGTCGGCGTCCATCCCGCCGCGCTGGTACGCGTCGGCGGAGTCGCGCAGGTGCGTCTCGGCCTCGGTGAGCATCCGGCGGCGTTCTCCCGGGGTGCCCTCCAGGCGGTCGAGCATGTCGTCCAGGTAGGCGTCGATGCGATCACTGGTCATGCGGATGCTCCCAACACTCGGTTCATGCCGCTGGCGAAGCGCTGCCAGTCGGCGGCCTGCTGATCCCGGGCCTCGCGTCCGGCGCCGCTGAGCTCGTAGACGCGGCGCCGCCTGCCCCCGACGACCTCCCACGAGCTCGTGATCAGCCCGCGGGATTCGAGCCCGTGCAGCGCCGGGTAGACGGTGCCCTCGGCGAGGACGAACTCGCCGTCGCTGCGCTCGCGGATGCTCGCGGTGAGCTCGTAGCCGTGCGCCGGGCCGGCGGCGAGCGCGGCGAGGAGCAGGAGGTCGAGATTCCCCTTGATTCGATCGTTCGCCATACCTAGGAATTCTAGGCATGGGAGTCCTAGGTATCAAGAGGCGAAGGAGGTAGAGTTCCGTCCACGGCGTGGCTCACGCCGAACCTCGATGCCGGCACCCAGCGCCGGCCGCACGCGAGGCAAAGGGTCTTCTCGACTCGGGCCGGTCACGAATCCTGGATCGCCCCGAGGCGAGCCGCTGGGGGCATCGCTTCGCGGCGTGAAGGAGCGTCATGACCCGGAACCGCAACCTCAAACGCCGAGTCCGCCTGCGCGCGGCGAAGACGGGCGAGTCCTACACGAGCGCCCGCCGGCAGCTGATCCCGGACGAGCCGCCCGCGTCGAAGTTCGAAGCCCAACGCCCCTCGGACTATCTGCTCCGAGCCGCGGCATCCCCGGCCGGCCGGACCTACAAGACGCTCGCGATCGAGCAGCTCGCGATCGACCCCGCCAACACGATCCTCGATCTCGGCTGCGGCACCGGCGGCGAACTCGACCCCCTCCTGCGCGCCCTCGGCCCGGCCGGCTCCCTGATCGGCGTCGACGCCGACGAAGAAGCGCTCCGCGCCGCGCGAGACCGGTTCGAGGACCCACGACTGAAGCTGATCGTCGGCGACGCCCACACGCTCGCCCTCGACGACGGGTCGGTCGACCGGGCCTATGTCGACCGGACCGCGCAGCACCTCACCGCCCCCGCGACCGTGCTGAGCGAGCTCCGGCGCATACTGCGCCCGGACGGCCGGGTCGTCCTCGCCGAGCCGGACTGGCAGACCCTCGTCATCGACAGCCCCGAACCCGAACTCGCCGAGACCTACCGGCGCTTCGTCATCGAGGAGGTGATCCGCAACCCGCGCATCGGCAGCGAACTCCCGCGGCTCGTGCAGCACGCCGGCCTCCAACTCGACACCGTGATCCCGGTCACCGCCACCTACACCGACCCCATTGAGGGCGACCGCATCTTCGGCTTCGCCCGCGTCACCCGCCGAGCGGTCGCCGCGGGATACCTCGACCCGGACCAAGCGGACCGCTGGCTCGGGTACTTGGGTGGTGGGCCGTTCTTCGCGTCGCTGACGGTGTTCATCACGGTGGCCACACGGATTTGTTAACGTGGTTTCCGATTCGAAAGCCGCCGGTCAACAGCTTTAAAGCACCTCGGTCTACCGATAGACTACGCGAGTAGATTCTCTTGAAAGAGGGCCCATGACCGACACTGGCAAGCGTGAAGTCACACGCTCTGACGTCGCCAAGCACGCCCGGGTTTCCACCGCTGTCGTGAGCTACGTCGTGAACAACGGTCCGCGTCCAGTGGCCAAAGCGACGCGCGAGCGGGTCCTCGCCTCCATGGAGACCCTGGGGTACCGACCAAATGCTGCAGCCCGGGCCTTGCGTCTGCAGCGGGCGACCGCCGTGGGCCTTGTCGTGCCGGACGTCAGCAACACATACTTCGGGGCACTCGCGCAGGCGGTGTCCAATCGGGCTTTTGACGCCGGTTACGCTCTGCTCCTCGGTGATTCTGACAACGACATAGATCGCGAGGCCGCACAGATCGACTCTCTTGTCGGACGCCAGGTGGACGGCCTCATCGTCGTCAGCTTGGACCCGAGCACCACGATGGCGGTCGGTCGTACGCCAACCGTGTACCTCGATCGACGCGCCGCGGCGGATCAGGCTGTGATATTGCCCGACAACTATGGCGGCGCACAGATGGCAGTCGAGCACCTCCTTCAACACGGCCGAAAGCGTATCGGACACCTGGCCGGTCCCGAGGGAGGGCCAGGAGCTGACGAGCGCTTGAAGGGCTGGGAGGACACCGTACGAAGCGCTGGCCAGACCGAAGCACTGAGCTTCGTCGAGCGAGCTGAGTTCACCCGGAACGGTGGGTATGAAGCCGGTCGTCGGCTGCTGAAGAACCCTGACCGCGCACCCGATGCGCTATTCGTGAGCTCGGACGTTCAGGCCCTGGGTCTGTTGCGCGCGGCTCGCGAGGCGAACGTGCGGGTCCCCGAGGATCTTGCGGTGATCTCGTTCGACGGAACCGAGGACGCCGCGTACAGCGACCCGCCGTTGAGTGCTATCGAGCAGCCGATCGAGGAGATCGCTGCTGCTGCTCTCGCAGCGGTGCTCGCCGACCCATTCATTCCTGTGCACGAACGGGTCGGCGTCAGCCTGGTGACGCGCGCGTCGTGCGGGTGTCACTCGTACGCGTAGGCCTGCTCAGCCTGCCACTGGGCGAAGGCCTCCCGTGACGGGTAGGAGGATTGAGCGCCTGACCGCGTTGCCACCAGCGACGCAAATGCAGTCGCTCGTTCCAAAGCCTCGGGTAGAGGTGTTCCCTTGGAGAGTTCGCCGGCGAGCACGCCGGCAAGAGCGTCACCGCAGCCTGTCGTGTCGACAGCCTCGACATGACGGCTCTCCTGACGATGAATGGTCGGCGTCGGCGTGGATCTGTCCACGGCGATCGCGCCATCCTTCCCTAGAGTGACGATCAGCAGCTGCGTCGCGAGTTCCGCGAGCTTGGTGAGCCAGTCGTCGTCCTCGGCCGGAAGCTCACCGAACAGAGCGGAATACTCGTGCTCGTTCACGACGACGATGTCGGCCAACTCCAGGAGGGCGCAGTCGAACGCACGCAGCGGCGAAGCATTGAGCATCACCCTCGCGCCCTGACGCTTCGCCCGAAGCGCAGCGTAGACCAGCACGTGATCGGGGACCTCGAGGCAGAGGGAGATGATCGCGGCGCCGCCGAAGTCTGAATCACCGATGCGCTCGGGCGTGAGGTGGTCGTTCGCCCCGGCGGCAACGACGATGGTGTTCTCGCCCTGATCATCCACCGTGATGAGGGCGGTTCCCGTTGCCGTCGACACGATCGTCGACACACTGGAGGTGTCAACGCCGCTCGCCTCCAGCTGTCGTCGCAGTGCCGTCCCTGCCTCGTCGTCTCCGACCGCGCCGATGAGGGACACCTCGGCTCCCAGCCGTGAGGCCGCGACGGCCTGATTTGCGCTCTTCCCGCCGGCTGAGACGAGCACATCGATCGCGGCGACGGTCTCGCCGGGCTTCGGCAACACGTGCACCTTCAGCGACGTGTCCTGATTGAGCGAGCCGACCACCAGCAGCTTTCCGGACGTCATCCTTTGATCCCTGTCGACGACAGCGACTGGGTGTACTGCCGCTGGAAGAGAAGCAGAAGAATCATCGGGATGATGCTGAGCACGAACGAGCCCGCGAGGATCTGGCCCATGTCGACCGTGAAAAGTGTGCTGAGGTTGGCCAGCGCAATCGGGGCGAGCTGCCTCTCCGGCGATGTGCCGATCAGCAGGGGCCAGAGATACGCCTGCCACTGGGAGAGGAAGAGCATCATGCTCGCGCCGATCAGCGCGGGCCTGGCCGAGGGGAGGACGATCCACCAGAGCGTGCCGAATCGGCCGAGGCCGTCGACCGCGGCGGCGTCGAGCAACTCGGTCGGGATGCCGAGGAAGAACTGACGCAGCATGAAGATGGCGAATCCGTTGGCGAGGGCCGGGAGGATCAGTCCCGCGTAGGAATCCGAGAGCCCCCAGTTCTGGAACAGAGAGGCCAGCGGGATCGAGATCGCGTCGAAGGGGATCATCGAGACGATGACGATGAAGCTGAAGACGAGCCCTCGTCCCTTGAACGGAATGGTGGCGAGAACGTAGGCGGCGGGTACGGCGACGATCAGGCCGAGGAGGATCGTGAGACCTGCAACAAGAAAGCTGTTGCCCAGACCGATCAGGAAGGGCCCCGAGAACACCGAAACATAGTTGGTGAGGTCGCCGCCGATCGGGATGAACGCCAGCCACGACAGCGGAGTCGTGTAGTTCACGTAGGTGTTGCCGGGGCGCAGCGACGAGACGAAGACCCACCACAGCGGCAGGAAGACGACGATCGCCGTGACAATGGAGGCCACGAGCAGGGTGATGGTGGCGCGCCGTGATTGCTTCATCGGGTATCGTCTCGCAGAAGTCGGAACTGGATGGCGACGATGATCGCGAGTATGGCCATGAGGACGACCACCTCGGCTTGGCCGACGCCTTGATCGTTGAGCAGGAACGCTCGATTGAAGATGTCGTACATGATGAAGTTGGTGGAACCTTCCGGTCCGCCCTTCGTGAGGATCTGCACGGGAGCGAACTGCAGGAAGTTGCCGACTGTGCACGCCACCAGGACGAACGCCATGGGTCGCTTCAGGAGCGGGAGCGTGATCGAGAACAGCCGACGCCACCAGTTGGCGCCATCGATCATCGCGGCTTCGTGCAGCGAGTCCGGGATGTCGTTCAGCCCCGCGATGATGAAGATCATCCAGTAGCCGAGCGCACCCCACGTCACGAGGATGCCGATCGACATCGCTGCCTGGCTCGCAGAAGTGAAGAACGGCTGAGGGGGCAGGCCGAAGAACGTGAGGATCGAATTCACGAGGCCGTCGGGCTGCAGTGCTGTGCTCCAGATCAACGTCACAACGGCACCCGGAACGGCCGCCGGCACGAAGACCAGCGACCGCCAGAGTCCCACCGCGGGCACACGCTGGGTGTACAGAAGTGCGACTGCCGTGGAAAGGACGACGATGACCGGGTTGACCACGATGTTGAACGTCAACGTCACCCAGAGCACCGAGTAGAAGTCCGGCGACGTGAAGAGGTACGCGTAGTTGGCAAGGCCGGTGAAGCTCGACCCCTCGGAGAGCGACTGATGCTGGAAGCTGGTGCTGACGGCACTGACCATCGGCACGACTCGCATCACGATGAGGATGATCAGGGCCGGCGCCAAGAGCGCGGCCGCGACAAGCAAGTCTCGGCGGGCGCGAACCGAAACACGCCGCCGGGCGGCGCCGGAGGTCGTGACCCCCGACGCCGCCTTGGTGCTGAACACGGTCATAAGCTACTTCAGCCGTGCGATCTGAGCAGTGAGCTCGTCGTCAGCCTTCTGCGCCGCGGTCTTGGGGTCCGCGCCGTTTCGGATGTCGGCGAACATCTGGTCCGCGCCCGGCTCGAAGACGCTGTAGCCGAGGACGTTCGGACGGTGGACCGCGTTGTGCTTCAGCTGGTACTGCATCACGTCACCGAAGTTGGCGCTGGAAGCCCCCGCGGTGGCGTTCGCCTTGGTCGCGTATGCCGGATAGGCGTCCTTGTTGGTGGGCGTGATGTTGGCGACCTGAGCGGACTCCGTGTTCCCCGTCGAGTTGATCGTCAGGTACTGCAGGAACTTCTTGGCAGCGTCCGTCTGCTTCGACTTCGCCGAGACCGCAACGCCCCACGAATCCGTTGACGTGGCCTGCTTGCCGCCGTCGAAGTACGGGGCGGGCGCGATGCCGAAGTTGATCTTGCCCTGCGCGGCGACCGAAACGCCCCACGGACCGGAGATCATGAACGCGGCCTTGCCGGTCTGGAACAGCGGCCCGTTCTTGTCGTTGGTGATCCCGCGCGGCGAGATCCCATCGGTGAACAGGTCGTGGTACCAGGTCAGCGCCTTCTGCCATCCCGCGTTCGCGAAGTCGACCTTGCCGCCGTCCGAGATCCCGTTGCCGCCTCCCGCGGAAGCGCCGACCATCTGGAGCTGGTAGTAGCTGTCCCACTGGTCGAACAGGAACGCGTACTCGGCGGCGTTGGTCGCCTTGACCTTCTTGGCCGCGTCGGTGAGCTGCTCATAGGTCCATGGCTGGGAGGGATCGGTCGAGGGCTCCTGAACGCCGGCTTTGGCGAGCAGATCCTTGTTGAAGTAGAGGAACTGCGAAGTGGTCCACGGCTCGAGGGCGTACAGCTTGCCCTTGTACTCCCGCGCGGTGACCATGTCCTCGCTCACGGCTGTATCGATGGCCTGCTGCTTCAGGTCGCTGATGTCCGCGAGGTAGCCTCGGCTGGCGAAGTCCGCCAGCGCGCCGCCCGCGTCCACGACCATGACGTCGATTCCGCCGCCGCCCTGCCCCATGCGCTGGTTGATGGTCGCCACGTATTGCGCGTACGGGATGTTGAGCTGCTTGACGGTGATGTTCGGGTTGGCCTTCTCGAACCCCTTCACGGCGTCGCCCCAGGTGGCCGAGGTGTCGGCGTTGGCGAACGTGATGGTCACCTTGTCGCTGCCGGCGCTCCCGGACGCACAGGCGGCCAAGCCGGCCAGCGGGATCAAGGCGACCGCGGCTACTGCCAGGACCTTTCGGGTGTGCTTCTTCATTGCTTCTCCTCTTCGAGCGGTGCAAGGTTGCGCACGCCAGCGGCGACGATGCGCGAGACGATCTCGGAGGCCACCTGCTCTGTGTCGACATCTGTGACGACACGGTGCGGGCCAGCGGGATCGGGTACGAAGGTGGTCACTCCGGCGTCGGGTCCGGATGTGGCCACGGTGATCTGACCTCGCTCGGTCGTGAACAGGTCAGGCCGGGCGATGGCGAGAACCGCCACTGGGTCGTGGGGGACGTTGTAGTCCTGCTCTGCGAAGGACCAGAACTGGCGCACCTCGCTATACAGGAGGTCGCCGAGCGGGCCCGCAGTTTCGATGGCCTCCAGAGAGCGTTCGGTAATGCGGACGCGCTCGGTTTGGTCGAGCCCGACCGCTGTCAGCAGCACACCGGAACGGAAGACGACATCGGCGGCATCGACGTCGCAGACGATGTTGTGCTCGGGCCGACCGAGGCGGAACTCGCCACCCATCATCACGATGTGATCGACAGCCCGATCGGGTCTCTCCGTCATTGCGGCGATGTTCGTCAGCGGACCGATCGCCGCCACCGTGCTCGCCGATGCGAGAACCGTGATCGCATCGAGATCATCGTCGATGACCTCGATCTCCAAGTCCGGCATCAAACGGCCCTCGTGACCGGGCCACCAGACCGGACGACCGGACCGGGTGAGCCCGAGGCCGGGGACGATCACGGGGCGCAGTGCGCCAGCGACAGCGAGAGTGCGCGCGATCATCCGGGCGCGAAGCCGGACGTCGCCGTAGACAGTTGTGACACCGGTGAGATCGAGTTCCGGAGAACCCACGATCATGGACAGAGCGAGGATGTCATCGACATCCGTTCCGATGTCCGTGTCCAGCACGAGGGGTTGGGGCACGCTGGGTTCCTTTCACTACAGCAGCGTAGGTTGACGCGAGTAGAGTCTACTCGAATAGATAGCGGTGTCAAATGTTTGTTCGGACGGATTTTTCTGCTTGTTTGCGGGAGTCTACAGGAGTAGCGTTTTGCCCTCGAGCGAGTGCTCGCCGAACGAAAGGACAAGGATGTCTTCTCCTACCGCAACCCGCCGACGCCGCCGGCGCCAGGCCTTGTTGGCCTTGGCCGCTGGCGTCGCGATCATCGCGTCGACAGCGCAATCCGCGGGCGCGATCGGTTCCTGGTCGTCTCCCACTCTGGTCTACGACCCGAGCACAATCCAGACGACTGCCTACAGCTATGCGCCCGAGATGGTCCCGGGCGCCAACGACCGCGGCTGGTCATGTCATAGCCGCAGCTCTGGCACGATCCGAGATGACATCTTCGAGACAACGCTCAACAGCTCCGGGACCGTACTCTCGAGCACCTCGGTACTCTCAGGGTCGGGTACCGGTTGGGACAACTACCATAATTGCGACCCGAGCGTCGTGGCAGTGAACGCAACCATCGGCGGCACGAGCTACACGTACGCCATGTTCTATACCGGCAACGACGCCAACTGCTCGTGCCACAACCAGGTCGGCGTCGCGTTCGCGAACAGTCTCGATGGACCATGGACCAAGTACTCGTCACCCGTGATCGCGTTCGACTCGACCAAGTCGACCAGTCTCTGGGGTGAAGGCCAGCCGAGCGCCACGACGATCAACCCCTCCGCAGGAACCGTCGTCCTCACGTGGTCGTCCGGCTACACCAGCAACCCGGCCGACACGAAGGCCTACTTCGCTCAGGTCAGCTTCGCAACCGGCGCTCCGGTCATCAGTGGCAAACACCAGATCCAGACGACGGGACTCACGGATCTGAACGGATCTCAGGACTTCATCAACAACTTCGACATCGTCTACTCCACCACGCGCGACGCGTTCTACATGATTCGCGAAGCCCACCCTTATCCCACGAGCAGTCCGAACTACATTTCGACAGCAGTGCAGGTCGATAGCATCCCGGGCTCGTCGATGTGGTCCGGCTCAGGTTCCTGGACGGTACTCAGCAACATCGACAGCAGCGTCTCCTCGGCCGCACGAATCCACAACCCCGGGTTCTCACGCACGATCTACGGAACTCTTCCGAACGAATCCTCGATCACAGCGCTCTTCACGACGGCGAGCCTCGACCCCAACTCGCTCTGGACGTACCGGTGGTTCAAGACCACCGCCGCTCTATAGCGCTGCACCGGCGAACCGACGAAGAGGCTTCCGAAAAGGTCTGATCACCAGGTCCGTCCAGGGGGTGAGCCAGCGCGGTTGGCTTACCCCCTTTTGTTTACTCACCGACCACTCCACTCCCGGCCTTGAAGCCCATTGGGGCCGACTCTCACCCGAGCGCGGCGAGCTGCTGCTGAACGATGTTGCGGGCTTGGTCTGGTCTGGATTCCCGTGCCTCTGCGGGTAGAAGCCCCCAGGCCTCAAGCCCGTTCGACTCACCGCCCGTCGCGCACGGATGTCGACGCAGGTCTCGTGAAGCCCGCAGCAACGGGAGCGCCTGGGCCCGCGCCGAATGGCCCGTTGATCACGCCGAGGAGGACGAGCACGAGGGCGACTTCGATGACGCCCGTCGTGAAATAGAGGGCCTGCAACCACGACAAGCCACGGATGATCCCGGTTTCGACGAAGATCCAGATGATCATCCCGAAGCCGGCGACCGCTGTCCACGCCAGCGCCGACGGACGTCGGGCGAGCAAGAGCCCGACGGCGAGCGACTGGGTGCCGCCCACCACCACCAGAAGGATGATCCCGGGCCAGAGGAACGAGGCGAATGGCCCCCCTTTCAGCATGGAAGCGGGCATACCGAGGCCGTTCGTCAGAAGAACCGCCGCCCCGCCGCCGACCGCCGACAGCGCGTTGAAGCTCGCGACCACGACAAGTGACCAGAACGCGATGGTTGTGCGAGCGGGACGGGACCGGTCCCGAGCCTGACCCGGTCTGAAACCTCCGAAAACCTTCACGCCTCCGATCGTTCGCGCATCGGAGGAACGATTCCAGAGCCGAAGGTCCCGGCCGACCGGCTCTCAGGCGTTGTGCCGAGCCAGGGCATCCATTCGCCGGTTGGTTCCCGCCGCTACGCTCACAGCATTACGGCGTTCGGCGAAGGGGCGGGGCATGTCGGTGCAGGTGAATGTGGACAACTTCGTGCGGGCGGAGACCAACCGGATGTTCGACTTCGGCCAGTCGCAATCGGGCGGGATCAACCAGTGGTTGCGCTACCGGGTCCCGACACCGTTCGATGAGCAGCCGGTGATCCGGCAGAACCGGGACACGCTCTACAGCGGCGCTGTCGTCGACGTGTCGCGCGGAGCGCGGCTGACAGTCCCGGAACACGGTGACCGGTACGCGTCAGCGATGGTCGTCAACCAGGACCACTACATCCAGCACATCTTCCACACGCCCGGCACCTACGAGCTCACGGCGGACCAGTGCGGCAGCGACTACGTGCTGGTTGCCGTTCGCATCCTCGTCGACCCGACCGATGACACCGACATCGCGGCCGTGAACACGTTGCAGGATCAGTTCACCATCCACGCCGCATCCTCCACACCCCTCACCCACCCCGACTACGACACCGCCTCCTTCGACACGACCCGGAACCACCTGCTCGCCCTGTCCCGGGGCCTGCCCGACTATCGGAACGCGTTCGAACGGCCAGTACGAGCTGACCGTCAAAGACGTCCCGGTGGACGCGTTCTGGTCCGTCACCGTCTACAACGCTGAGGGGTACATGGTCGACAACCCCGAACACGTTGTCAGCGTCAATAGCGTCACCGCCGTCCCGAACGACGACGGATCCATCACCGTCCGGTTCGGGGACAGCGACGAACCCAACTCCATCCCGACCCCCGAGGGGTGAAACTATATGGTTCGCATGTATCAGCCGCAGGCCGTTGCACGCAGCCGGGAGTGGACCTTCCCCGCACTCTCTCGATAGCCGGGTCGGCAGGCTCCTGGGAAAGGTTCCCGGCGATGTTCCAACCGGTTGAGGCCAGACCGGGTGCCGGGAGATGCCGCGCGTCTCCCGGCACCCGCGGAAACGAACTCAGGCCGCTGCGGTCGCGTTCGTGTCGCTCATCTGTTTGAAGGCGGTCTCGAGCGCGTCGTCTTCGGCGTCCTTCTCGTCCGTGACACCCGTCTTCACGACCTTCTTCTCGGCCTTCGTCAGAAGCGCGTCGATGTCCAGCCCTTTCGGGTCCACGGCGATGATCAGCAGACCGGCCTCTCCCGAGGACAGCGTCGCCCCCATCTCCTCGACGGTGTCCTTGGGGATGTTCCGGTAGAAGTGCCCGATGATCCCGCCCGCGCCGGCGAGCGCGCCCGCAGTGGCGACCGCGCCCCCGCCCGCGAGGCCCGCAGCCAGGGTGGTTATTCCGAGCGGCGGGACGAGGACCACCAAGGAAGCGCCCACGATGGCCCCTCCCCAGGCAAGGTGCTTCGCCGTCGAGTCGTGGCGGTCCACAACGAGCTTGCCGTCCTGGTCTTTGGCGATCACGGCGATGGCGAGATGACCGAGCTCACCCTGATGCTTGGCGCCTCGAATGATCTCGTAGTCCTCGACCGCGGCATCGCGCGACGCATAGGTGGCGACGGCGACCGTCGTCGATTTCGTTGACATGGTTTTCTCCTCCCGTAGGCGTGACGCGGCAAGGCTACGGCCGAGCGTGTCTGGACGCGCGGGCCGAAGGTCCCTCCTCTCGGGCGCCGTGTGACCTTGGTCCCTGTGCTCTCGCCCGGCGGGCACCGTACGGTGCCGCTGACCCAGGAGAATCGCACGCACCGACCGGGAGGCAAGACGCCATGAGAACGCTCGTCGCTTACGCAAGCAAGTACGGCGCCACCGAAGGGATCGCTCAGCGGATCGGGACGGTCCTGCAGGACAAGGGTCTCGAGGTCGAGGTCCGCCGGTGCGAAGACCTCGACGACGTGTCCGGGTATGACGCCTACATCGTGGGGTCGGCCACCTACGAGTTCAACTGGCGCAAAGCGGCCCGCCGGTTCGTCCGCCGGAACGTCGACGAGCTGGCCGCCCACCCCGTGTGGTTGTTCAGCAGCGGACCGGTCGGCACGGAGCAGGTCGACAAGAACGGCCAGGACGTCCTGAAGGCCGCGGAGCCCAAGCAGTTCTCCACCTACGCCGACCTCCTGCATCCGCGTGGGATGCAGGTCTTCCGCGGGGCCTTCGACCACGAGAAGCTGCGCGGATCGGACCGTCTCTTCGCGTGGATGCCGGCCATCCGCGACATCCTCCCCCAGGGCGATTTCCGGGAATGGCCCGTCATCGAGTCCTGGGCGGCATCGATCGCCGACGAACTGCAACCGGTCCGCTAAGCCTGGATGAGCACCTTGAGCGCATCGTGTTCGGCGGCGTTCCCGAACACCTCGTATGCGTCGGTCAGCTGATCGAAGCCGAACCGGTGCGTGACGAACTTGTCGGCGGGCAGGCGATGCTGGCTGACCAGTTTCAGCAGCATCCCGAGGGTGTTGGTGTTCACCAGCCCGGTCGAGATGGTGATGTTGCGGATCCAGAGTCTGTTGAGCGCGAGTTCGACCGGCTTGCCGTGCACACCGATATTGGCGACGTGACCGCCCGGCCGGACGATGTCGACCGCCATCGTGAACGTCTGAGGGATGCCGACCGCCTCGATCGCGACGTCGACGCCGGCGCCATCCGTGAGGGCCAGCACCTGCTCCTTCCAGTCCGCGTGGCCGGAATTCACCGTATGGGTGGCCCCGAAGTCCGCGGCGCGAGCCAGTCGGGCGTCGTCCAGGTCGATGGCGACGACCTGGGAGGGACCGTACAGCTGCGCCGTCATCACCGCTGCGAGCCCGACCGGCCCTGCACCGACCACGGCGACGACATCGCCTGGCTGGACGTGCCCGTACTGCACCCCGATCTCGAACCCGGTGGGGAGGATGTCGGAGAGCAGGATGCCCTCGGCGTCGGTGACGCCGTCCGGAACCTTGTAGACGGAGTTCTCGGCGAACGGCACCCGGACGTATTCGGCTTGCGTCCCGTCGATCATGTATCCGAAGATCCACCCGATTCCCGGAATGCCCTCCGGATTCAGGCAGTGGCTGTAGAGGCCTTTGCGGCAGTTCGAGCACACACCGCAGGAGCTGACGCAGGCCAGGATGACACGGTCGCCGACGGCGAGCTGGGTGACCCCCGATCCGACCTCCGTGATGACGCCGATGCCCTCGTGCCCCAGGATCCGGCCTTCAGCCACTTCGGGGACGTCCCCTTTGAGGATGTGGAGATCCGTGCCGCAGATCGTCGTAGCCACCATCTTCACGATCACGTCGGTCGGATGCTGGATCGCAGGGTCCGGCATGTCGGTCCAGCTCTTCTTTCCCGGGCCGCCGTACACAAGAGCCTTCATTTCGCTTCCTCCATTCCATCGGCCTTCGGCACCTCGGGTGCCAGCGCGAGTCAATCGCTGGCACGCGCACGCCGGCAGGGCTGAAGGTCCCGCCGGGCCGCTGGGGCGGATCGCTCCGGCCAGGTGTCCTGGTTCGCTGGAAGAACAGCCGGCGACACAGCCCGGGGGACTTCTGCGGCTAGCCTCGAACGCGCGTCAGTCGGAGAGCGATTCCGGCGCCGACGAGGAGCACCGCTGCGAATACGGGGACGAGCATCCAGCCGGTGTCGGAACCGGTGTCCGACAGTGTCTCCGTCGGCGATCCGCCCGAGGCCGTCGCTCCCTCCGAGCCTGTCGATCCGCCCGGCGGGGTCACTGGTGGAGTCGTGCAGTCGACCACGTTGGTGACCGTGTAGTGGGAGGCCGCGACCGTAAGCGTCGCCGCGTACGGGAGGGCTGCATCCACCGTGGTCCCGTCCGCCTCGGTCACCCGTGCACTCGTGAGCGTGCAGCCCGCCAGAGTGAGCGCGGTGGTCTCTGAGAACGAGACGGGGTCGCCGATCTCGTAGCCGGGCACGACCGCACCGAACGCCTGATCCACTGGAGATCCGCCACCGGGCGGGGAGAGCCGCAGCGCGGCGGAGATACCGGACGGCTGCGAACCGTTCGCGTAGGTCACGCCATCGACGACCCAGTTCTTGTCCACCTCGACGGTCGCCGGATCCAGCTGCCGGTTGTAGACCATGCAGCCGACCGCCTGGTCGGCGCCGACCGCTACCCGGAACCCCAGGCCGCCGTCGTTGGTCACCGTCACCGGCGCGCCGTCGGCGAGGTCGGTGCAGACCGCATTGATCCCGCCCTGCGTCACGAGCGAGTACCCGGAATGCTGGGTCTCCGCCACGCTCAGCACCGCCTCGGCGCCTCCGTCGGGCAGCTCGGCGCGGAAGGCGACGCCGCCCGTCCCGTCGGCCTGCGTAGTCGCCGTGCCGGGGGTGACCGTCGCACCCGGTGTCAGCGCCGCAGCGTCGAAGGTCCAGCCCGCGCCTGCCGGCGCAGCTCCGGAGATGTCCTCGCCGATCGTCGTGCCCGGCACGATCTGCTTGATCACTGTCAGTGCTGGCGTGCAGTTGGCGAGCGCGAGCTTGCGCAGTTCGTCGCCGGCGCCGGAGAAGTCCGGGATCTGGAAGTAGTCGGCCGTCGCGACGTTGCCGGTCGCGGCGTCGAACGCCTCCTGACCGGAGATCGCGGCGAGGTTCAGGCTCGTGATGCCGGAGACACCGCTGCCGACTCCGAAGGAGATGACGCGCGTGCCCTGCGCTTTGAGGACGTTCGCGGAGAAGATGGCGGCCTCGGTGTCGGTGAAGTGCGTGCTCGACCCGTTGCCGTGCAGGGTCGTACCACCCCAGCGTGTCGGGTTGCCGTCGGTGAGGACGACAACGGCGTCGTAGTGGACGCCCGAATCGGCGACGCGCTGCAGCGCAGCGTCCCAGTTGGTGCCCGCCCCGAGGCCCCATCCCGCGTACTCCGCCTTGAACGCGTCGGCGCCGGCCTGCGTCGATACGGACTGGAGCGCGGGCCGGTTGGTATCGACGGTGCCGGTCGCCGCCTGCGTGCTCGGCGACTCGGCGGAGAAGCTGTAAGCCGCCATCCGGGAGGGCGTGCCGACGAAGGCGTCGGCGAACGAGTCGGCTGCGGTCTTGAGCGTCGGGAGGTTTGACCCGACCGACGCCGACAGGTCGAGCACGAGCGCGACATCCATTCCGCAGTTCGCGGGCAGCGGCGGATTGGTCCGCGACTGCTGCCAGACGCCGTTGGAGCGGGTCGGCTGGGAGTTGGATGCGCTGAACATGAACTCGGAGGTCGAGCGGTACGTGTTCGACGCGACCAATGTGGGCGTCTGGAACTCGTAGGGGCTGGCGACGCTCCCGCTTCCGCTGCCCGGGCCCGTGCGGAGGGCGTCGTTGGCGAACCAGCCGGCCGGGGCGGCGATCTCCTTGACCCACGGCGCCGTGCCGAGCACGCCGCCGGTCACGACGAACGAGCAGTCGCCGTCGGCGTCGGAGGTGCAGGTGAGCAACGGCGTCGTGTCGGCCTGGTTCGCATAGAGGCCGAGTTCCACGCCGGCGAGACCCGCGATGGTGGTGTCATCGACACGGTCGCCACCCACCTTCACGGTGACGACGGCGGAGGCCGGGCCCGGCGCGGGGACCGCCGCCCCCGCCGGGCTCGCAGATATCGCCACCGTCGCACCCAGTGCCACCACGGCGGCCACGACGACGGACAACGTGCGAGCCCCGATTCCCATCCTTTCAACCTTGTGGTTCGAGCAGCGTCAGCACAAGCCCTAACCGGAACCGAAGGCATCGGCATGGCCGCGGCGCTGCTCCTCGGCGGCACCGGGAAGCGGGGCTCTGTACTCAGAGCGCACCCGCCCGGCATGCAAAACGCCCCGGGTCCCTGTGTTTTCAAGGGATTCCGGGGCGTTTTCGTGGCGGTACCGGTGGGATTTGAACTCTAGTTCGGGGCTTTAAGCCCCTTAGTATTCGGAGCAACTTCCACGGAACGTCAACCAAATAGGGCTCTTGTGATCTCGTAGAACCTCATTCGAACTCACACGGTTGTAGTCAAAATGTAGTCAAAAGCCAGTAGCCCTAGCATCTGAAATTCGCGCGTTAGACTCCAGCTCGGCCGGGGCAGCTGAGGTTCAGCGTGGCCGCGCCGCCGACACCAGAATTAGGTTCCGGCAGGTCACTTGGATGGAGTGAGCCGGTTTTCGCCGCGCGTCGAGCTGGATTCGCTTCAGTGCGCGGTAACTAAGGGGCGCGACACGGGATGCCCTCCTAAATAGGACGCGCTTATCATCGCGGCGATCTATTACGCGCGTATGGAGCGAGACGTCAGTCTCCTTGCATACTCGGGCGCATGAGCCTGCATGCTGTCGCCGTCGTCGGAAATCCGAAGCCCGCCTCCCGAACGGCAGACGCCGCCGTACGTCTCGCCCGCGCACTGGGGGCGGATGACGTCGAGTTGATCGATCTCGTGGACTTGGGAGCCGGCCTGCTCGGCTGGGGCGACCCGGTCGTCGTCGACGCCGTCGCGCGAGTTCAGGCCGCCGATCTCGCCATCGTCGCGTCCCCGACGTTCAAGGCGACCTACACGGGCCTGCTCAAGCTCTTCCTCGATCAATTCGCCACCGGCACCGGATTGCAAGGTGTCGTCGCGGTCCCGCTCATGCTGGGTGCCGCACCGGGGCATCAGCTCGCGCCAGAGTTGCTGCTGAAGCCGGTGCTCGTCGAACTCGGCGCCACGGTGCCGACGCCGGCGGTGTATCAGCTCGACTCGACCTACCTGGACGACCCGAAGCTCGTCGACTGGTTGGAGCGCTGGGGTCCGACCGTCCGCACACTCGCATCACGGTAATCCCCGGACCGTCGCAGCCGAGGTCGAAGATTGTTCTCTCTACTGGCCCCATCGGTGGGCGACGACATCATCGGTGAACCCCCGCGTGCCGGTACGCCTCCATCAAGTCCTCGCGCGCCCTGCACAGTGCTTCATTCGCGCGCCGGAACTCGTCACGAGCAAACTCGAGCTCGTTCTCCCCTTGGGCTGCCCTCGGCTTCTGGGACAGCCCAATGGTCTGGGAACTGTCATTCGTGTCCATGGGCGGCACCGTACGTCGCGGTCAGCACGCGCATCCAACATCGACGTCAGAGTCCGTAACGCGAACGGCGCACCCTGGCGACCACCACCACTCTGGAGCCGCGTCGACCTTCACTGAGAGTAACGCCCGGTTGCGCGGCGGCGGCGGTCAGCACAGAGTTCACGGGTGACCGATGCCCCCGTACTCGAGCTCTCGCCCGCTGACGCCGTTGTGTTGGACAACGCCGCCTGGCACTCGCTCGCCGGCCCGCACGCCCGTTTCGCCATCGGGGGCGATCTCGTCCGGCGCTACCCGGCCGAGGTCGCCCCGTTCGTCGCCGTGCGAACCTGGGACGCTCCCGGGGTATGGGACGCACTGTCCGATCTGGTCGGACCCGGGGCGGAGGTCGGCCTCACCGGCTACGAAGGCCCGCTTCCCGAAGGCTGGCAGTACCTCGGGGGCGGCGATGGGGTGCAGCTCGTGGAGACCTCAGCACTACGCGCACGGCCCGACGACGAGGCGGTCGAGCTCGGCGCCGACGACGCGGCCGACATGCTCGCCATCGTCGAACGCAACCAGCCGGGCCCGTTCCGCCCCCGCACCTACGAGCTGGGCCGGTATATCGGCATCCACCGAGCCGGGCGACTCGTCGCCATGGCCGGCGAGCGCCTGCACCCGACCGGCTGGACGGAGATCAGTGCCGTTTCTGTCGACTCAGAGCACCGCCGGCAGGGACTCGCCTCCCGTCTCGTCCTCGATGTCGCCTTCCACATCCAGCAGCGCGGCGACCGAGCGATGATGCACGCCGCCGCGACGAATACCGGTGCCATCTCCGCCTACGAACGGCTCGGCTTCACACTGCGCCGCCGCAATCGCTTCGCCGCGGTCAGGACACCCGCCTGACCCGCGCGGTGCGGCCGCGCTGTCATCTGCGATCCGTACCCGCATCCGGCGGGGAACCCGGCGACGGTTCATCGGATTCTTCCTCGCTCGCACTCAGGAGGATCAGCCGCTCGGCCAGGGCACTGCCGCACACCCACCAGTGATCGATCACCATGGCATGTGGTCTAAACCTGCCGCAGTGGACGCGCAACGATTGTTACGAATGTGTCGGCGACGCCCGCCACGACAGGCCCTCCGCCACCTCCGAGGCGTAGTTTTACGCAACACGGGCTCTGCCGTCTGTGCCGAGGGGCGCAGGATATGCCAATGCCCGAATTCACCACAGCGCAGGTCCACGCCGGAGAGACCCGCGAAGCCGCCCACGGCGCCCGTGTCACTCCGATCTATCTGACCGCCGGTTTCGAGTTCGACAGCTTCGCGAATGCGGAGGAACGCTTCGGCGGCGACGTCCCGGGCTACACGTACAGCCGGTCGGGGAATCCGACGGCAGCTTCGCTGGAGCGGCGGGTCGCCGCACTTGAAGGCGGCAGGGAAGCCATCGCGGTCGGCAGCGGGCAGGCCGCCCTGACCGTGGCTCTGCTCGGTCTTGTGCAGTCGGGCGACCACCTCCTCTCCGCGCAGAGTGTCTACTCCGGCACCCGCGGTCTCTTCGAGACCGGGTTGAAGCGCCTCGGCGTCCAGGTCGAGTTCGTCGACGGGCCCGGCGACCCGGAGGAGTGGCGGCGGCGGATCCGTCCGAACACACGTGCACTGTTCGGCGAGTCGATCGGCAACCCGGGCAACGACGTGCTCGACATCGCCGCGGTCGCGGACGTGGCGCACCAGAACGGTCTCCCGCTGATCGTGGACAACACTCTCGCCACGCCGTACCTGCTCCAGCCGGGCGAGCACGGCGCCGACATCGTGGTGCATTCGGCGAGCAAGTTCCTCGGGGGCCACGGCTCGGCGCTCGGCGGCGTCGTCGTCGATCAGGGCAGCTACGACTGGGGCGTCTCTCCGTTCGAGCATCTGAGGGCTCCGGACGACTGGCTGCACGGCGACAGCTACGTCGGAGCGTACGGTCGCGGCGCGTACATCGCGTTCGCGCGCTCGGTCGTGGCCTCGCTGTTCGGGCCGGTGCTGTCGCCGGTCAACGCCTTCCTCATCCAGCAGGGCATCGAGACCCTGTCACTCCGCCTCCGACAGCAGTCGGACACCGCGCTGGCCGTCGCCCGCTGGCTCGAGCGGAAGCCGGAGGTCGCGAGCGTCGATTACGCCGGTCTGGAGTCGCATCCCTCGCACGACCTCGCGCGGCGTTACCTGCCGCGCGGCGCGGGTGCGATCCTCGGTTTCACGCTCGTCGGCGGCGCGGCCGCCGCCCAGCGCTTCTACGATGCGGTGACGCTGTTCAGCCGGATGACCCACATCGGGGACGTCCGCTCGCTCATCCTGCACCCGGCGACGACCACGCACGCCCACCTGCAGCGCGACGTCCGGGAGGCCACCGGGATCGGCGACGGGCTCTTGCGGCTCTCCATCGGCCTCGAAGACCCCACCGATCTCATCGCGGATCTGGAGCGCGGGATCGCCGCGGTCACCGGGCAGGCCGGGGTCGCCGCCACGACCGCCACCACCCCGAACCGCGAGCCCCGCCTCGTCGTGGCAGCAGGAAACTAGGGGGGACGCATGGCCAGGCTGCAGCACTTCGGCTGGTTCTTCGCCCGCGGGTTCGGCCCGCAGGGCTGGGGGCATCCGTACTACGAGTGGAACTACGACTGGACCAAGCCGCGCCTCTACCAGCACGCCGCGCGCGAGCTGGAGCAGGCAGGGCTCGACCTCGTGATCATCGAGGACGCCCTCTCGATCGGATTCCCGGAGACGATCGACCTGCGCGTGCGGGAGGCCTACGGAGGCCCCAAGCACGACCCGCTCATCCTGTCGCCCTACCTGCTCGACGCGACACAGTACCTCGGCGTCGCGCCCACCATCAACGCGGGCGCCTACCCGCCCTATGTCGCCGCGCGGCAGTTCGCCACCCTCCACCATCTCAGCGACCATCGCCTCGGCATCAACGTCGTCACCGACGTCGGCAGCGCTCGCCACCTCGGGCTCCCGCCGCTGCCCCACGACGCCGCGTACGACCGCGCCGAGGAGTGGCTCGGCGTCATCCGCCGGCTCTGGCACAGCTGGGACGACGACGCGCTCATCGCCGACCCGCGCACCCATCACTACGCCGACGGGTCGAAGATCCGCGCCTTCGAGCACGAGGGCGAGTACTTCCGCGTGACCGGGCCGCTCAACGCGGTCCCGTTCACGCGCGGTGACCCGGCGATCGTCTCCCCCGGCGGTTCGCCGCGCGGCATCGCGTTCGCCGGAGCGCACTCCGACGTGCAGCTCGCTCTCGCACCGCTCGACGCCGAGAGCGTCCGCGCCTACCGGCAGAAAGTGCGCCAGGCAGCGGTCGACGCCGGTCGCGATCCCGACGCGATCAAGGTGCTCTTCGTCTTCAAGCCGGAGATCGTCGCGAGCGACGAGGAGGCCGACCGCGTCGTCGAGGCATCGAAGCACCCGACGGACGAGGAGCTCTACCGCGTGCTCGCCGGCCAGTCCAGCGACCTCGAGACCGACCTGAACGCCCTCTCGCTCGACGAGCCGTTCGACGCGTCGATCTTCGGCGACCACGTCTCGCTGGGCAGTATCAAGGGGCTCTTCGGCAAGGAGGGTGTGCGGGAGGGCGTCACCCTCCGCGACCTCATCACCCCGAAGACGGTCAAGGGCCGGATCACGGACCGTGAGGGCTTCGTGGGCACGGCGGAGCAGATCGCCGACTTCATCGAGGAGCTCGGCGAGGAGGCCGACAACGACGGCCTGATCTTCTCCGGCGACCTGCACCCGGTCACACTGCACCGCAACCTCGACGAACTGGTCCCGATCCTGCGCCGCCGCGGAGTGCTGCGGACGGAGTTCGGCAACGGAGGCATCCGGGCGAACCTTGCGGACTTCTGACGCGCTCGCGGTCCGCGGCCGCACCGGCTTGGCCGCCGCGCTCGGCGCCGCGATCGCGTTCAGCACCAGCGGCATCCTGCTCAAGCCGCTGCTCGACGCCGGCTGGTCGCCTGCGGCAGCGGTGGCCGTGCGCGTCGCACTCGGCGGCCTGGTGCTCGCACCGGCGGCCCTGGTCGCACTGCGCGGAAGCCTGCGACCGTTGCTGCGGTCGTGGCGGCTGGTGCTCGGTTACGGGCTGATCGCCGTCGCCGGCACGCAAGTGCTGTACTTCGCGGCGATCCAGCGCCTCCCGATCGCCGTCGCGCTGCTGGTGCAGTACTCGGCCCCCGTGATGATCGCCGTGCTGGGCTGGGCGACGCGGCGCGTGCCCGTGCGTCCGATCGTCGTCGCCGGCGTCGTGCTCAGCGTCATGGGGCTGGTGCTCATCGTCGGCGTCGACGGGATCGGCCAGGCCGGCGACGGGCTCGACACCGCGGGAATCGCGCTCGCCCTCGCGGCCGCCGTGTGCCTCGCGGGCTACTACCTGCTCTCCGCGCTTCCGACGCCCGGACTGCCCCCGCTCGCCCTGGTGAGCTCCGGCCTGGTCGTCGGCGCGGTCGCCACCGTGGGCGTCGGCCTCACCGGCATGCTCCCGCTCACTGTCTCGACCGACCCGGTCGAGCTCGGTGGTGCGACGCTGCCCTGGTGGGTGCCCATGCTCGTCGTCGCCCTGGTCGCCACGGCCGCGGCGTACTCGCTGAGCATCGCCGGGTCGCGCCGTCTCGGATCGCGCATCGCGTCGTTCGCCGGCCTCACCGAAGTGGTGTCGGCCGTGTTTCTCGCGTGGCTCCTGCTCGGCGAGCAGCCGGATGCGCGCCAGCTCGTCGGCGGTGCGTGCATCCTCGCCGGCGTCGTGCTCGTCCGCCTCGAACGCCCGACCGACACCGCCGCGGCGGACCGTCAGGCTGGAACGACGCGCGCCGGCCTCTCCAGCCCCAGCCGGTCGCGCAGGGTGCCCGGAGCGTAGGACTCCGGGGTCAGGCCGCGGCGCTGCAGTTCCGGAGTGACCAGCTCGACGAACCGGTCGAGGCTGTACGGGAGTGTCAGCGACTGCACGATGAAGCCGTCGGCCGCGCGCGTTTCCACCCGCTCCTCGATCGTGTCGGCGACCTCGGCCGCGGTGCCGACCACGATCCCCTCGCGGAACGAGCGGGCGTACACCTGTCGCGGCGTCGCCGGGTGGTCCCCGGTGCGCAGCGCGTCTGCCCTGCGGTTCGGCGAACGTGACTCGTTCGACGTGTCGGTGTCCGGCTCGAACTCGAACGGCTCGTCGGCCGACCGCCCGGTGAGATCCTGGCCGATCGAGTGCGAGACGTCCTCCACGATCAGCGCATCCGGTGTCGACGCGAGCAGCTGCTCGGCGAGATCCTCCGCCTCGCTCCGCGTGCTCCCGACCACGGGCTGCAGCGTCGGGAGGATGTGGAACGCCTCCGGATCCCGACCGGCGTCCTCCACCTGCTGCTTGAGCCCGGCGTAGAACGCCTGCGCCTCGGCCAACGGGCGGTAACCGGCGAACACGGCGTCGGCAGTGCGGGCAGCCAGCTGCTGGCCGGCGGGGGAGCCGCCCGCCTGGAACTGAACAGGATAGCCCTGCGGCGGGCGGGCGATGTTGAGCGGCCCCCTCACCCGGAAGAACTCGCCGCGATGGTCAGCCGTGTGGAGCCGGCTGCGGTCGGCGAAGATACCGCTCTGCCGGTCGGCGGGGAAGGCGTCGTCATCCCAGCTGTCCCACAGCTCTTCGACGGTGCGGACGAACTCCTCGCCTCGCTCATAGCGGCGGGAGTGATCGAGGTGGTGATCGCCGCCGAAGTTGCGGGCCTCTTCGTCGTAGCGCGACGTGACCAGGTTCCACGCTGCACGTCCTCTGCTGAGGTGGTCGAGCGACGCCAGTGAGCGCGCCACGTGGTACGGCTCGTTGTAGGTCGTGGAGATGGTCGCCGCGAGACCGATGTGCGAGGTGTGGACGGCGAGCGCCGACAGCAGGGTCAGCGGTTCGAGCCGCAGCTGCCCGTAGTGGTCGACGCCCGACGGGTGACGATCCCAGAAGTAGAGGCCGTCGGCGAGGAAGATCGTGTCGAACACCCCGCGCTCGGCCGTCTGGGCGAAGTGCTTGTAGTGCCCGATCGTGAGGTGCCGGTCGGGCCGCGCGGTCTCATGGCGCCATCCCGTGACGTGGGCTCCGCCGGGGTGGAAGGCGAACGCGCCGAGGTGGATGCGGCGGGTCATGCGGCATACCTGCTTCCGGGTCGTGCGAGCCCGAGGTGCTCGCGGAGGGTGTCGCCCGCGTACTCGGCCGGATACACACCCCGGTCGGTGAGCCGCGGCACGATCTCGGTGACGAAGTCGGTGAGGGTGTCCGGGAGCGTCGGGAACATCAGGATGAACCCGTCGGCGGCGCGCTCCTCGTAGGCGGTGGCGAGCTGGTCGGCCAGCGAGTCCGGCGTCCCGAGCACGAAACGGCGGCGCAGCACCGTGCGGCACAGCTCCCGGAGGGTGTAGTCGCGCTCACCCAGGAGGGCGATGATCGAGGCGTAGAGCGACTTCGACTGGTTGAACCCGGCGACGTCCGGGTCGAACTCGAACTTCTCGTCGAGCTCGCGCGCTCCGAGGTCTTCGCCGAGCCAGTGCGACAGCAGATCGAGCGCGACCTGCTCCGGTGTGAGCTCTTCGATGAGTCGCAGCTTCTCCTCCGCCTCGGCGAGGGTGCGGCCGATCACGGGCTGCAGCGCGGGGAGGACCTTCACCGCCTCCGGGTCTCGGCCGCTGCGGCGGGCCCGGAGCTTGTAGTCGCGGTAGAGCCGCTGGGCCGCGGCGAGGTCGTCGGAGCCGAGGGTGAACACCGCGTCGGCGGTGCGTCCTGCCAGCGCACGGCCGGCCTCCGACGCGCCCGCCTGGAACAGGGGCGGATGGCCCTGCGGCGGTCGGGGGATGTTCAGCGGGCCGCGGACCGACAGGAATTCGCCCTGGTGGTCGAGGACGTGCACCTTCTCGCGGTCGGCGAAGAACCCCGACGCCTTGTCGTAGCGCAGCGCGTCGTCGTCCCAGCTGTCCCAGAGTCCCTGGACCACCTCCACGAACTCCTCGCCACGGCGATAGCGCACGGCATGATCGAGGTTCGCCTCCTTGCCGAAGTTGCGCGCCTCCTCGTCGCTCGCGCTCGTGACCAGGTTCCAGGCCGCCCGGCCTTCGCTGAGGTAGTCGAGCGAAGCGAGCTTGCGGGCGACGTGGTAGGGCTCGTTGTAGGTCGTCGAGACCGTCGCCGCCAGGCCGATCTTCGTCGTCAGCTGCGAGAGGGCGGAGAGCAGCGTGAGCGGCTCGGGCCGGATGTTGACACCGTGGTCGATCCCCGAGTCGTAGCGATCCCACACGTAGAGCTCGTCTGCGATGAATACGGTGGCGAACCGGCCGTCCTCCGCCGTCCGGGCGAACTCGGCATAGTAGTCGAGGTCGAGGTACCGGTCGGGCTCCGCGGCCGGCGATCGCCACCCGGTGATGTGCTCCCCACCGGGATAGAACAGCCCGGCTCCCAAGACGATCGGGTGCCGCTGCGCGCTCATCGTCCGACCCCCGCGAGCAGGGGCGACGTCCAGCCGAGGGCCGGCGCGATCTCCGCCGTGAACTGCTCCAGAGCGTCATGGCGCCGCGCGAAGCCGTCGTACACGAGCTCGAGCTGCACCTGGAGGTGCGTGGTGAAGCGGAACGCGGGCTGCGACGCGATCGACTCCACGATGTCGTCGGTCGTGCCGTAGTGCAGGCCGACCGACGCCGCCTTCTCGGCGAGCGTGCTCGCCGGTGGCAGGAAGTCCTTGCCCCACGCCCACTTGCGCTCGATGCCCTCTCGAGCCGCGGCGAGAGCTTCCTCCCGGGTGCGCCCAGGAAGAACCAAGGTGGACAGCCCCAGCCGGGGTGCCGCTCCCGAGACGCGCAGCCCCTCCAGATAGGCGGCGGCCGTGACCTCGGCGGGGACGGTCTGCGTGGTGCCGACCAGGACTCCATAGCCGCGCTCTCCCGCGGCCCTGGCGCTCTCCGCGGTTAGCGTCGCCTCCCAAATGCGGTCGGGAAGAGACGGCGCTGTCGGGGCGAGAGTGTGACCGTCCGCAGTGACCGGCTTGCCGCGGAGGGCGTCCAGCAGCACGTCGAGCGCGTCGAGGAACGCCCGTCTGCGCTCCTCCCGGTCCTCCGGGAGCCGCCGGCCCAACGCCTCCGCGGCAGCGGGCGCTCCCGCGCCGTTCGCGACGCCGAGCTCGAGACGGCCACCGCTGATCGCGTCGAGGACGGCGGCGTCCTCTGCCACCCGGATCGGGTTCTCCAGTGGCAGGGTGATCGCCGCGGTGCCGAGCCGCAGCCGGGATGTCGTCGCGGCGAGAGCGGCCAGCAGGACGAACGGCGACGGAAGACCTCCGGATCGAGTACTCCCCGGGTTCCGGAAGTGGAACTGCCGGACCCAGGCGTAGCCGAACCCGGCCTCCTCGGCGTGTTCGAACAGGTGCAGGAATTCGCGGTACGACTCGGCCTCGGCGGCCTCTTCCGCGAAGTGCGCGAAGAGTCCGAGTTGCAGGGGCGCGTCGACGATCCGATCAGTCACCGGGGTCTCCGTTTCTCGTGAAGGCGGCCAATCTAGCCACGGCTCCCGGCGTCACGGGAGCCTCTATTGCGGGATATGTCAGAGATTTCGTTGTGTGTCGGCGAGGGTGGCGCGCCCGACGCGAACGACGTGAAGGTTCCACCCATGCCCACCGATCAGACCTGGCTCCCACCCGTGACCGCGAACCTCGTGCAGCGCTTCCCGGCCTACCCAGAGACCTGGAGCTTCCATCCCAGCGAGCGCTGGGTCCGCGGCTTCGCCGGGGATGTCGCCGTCGTCGACAGCCGGCGCCAGCTCCTCGTCTGGGAGCCTCGCCACAAGGTCCCCGAGTACGGATTCCCGCTCGCCGACGTCCGAACCGATCTGCTCGAGGAGACGGACGCGCCCGAGGGCGACCTCGGCTACTACCGTCCGCGACAGGCTCCCGCCCAGTGGTACGACCTGCGCGTCGGCGATCGGCTCATCCGGCACGCGGCCTGGAGCTGGGACGTTCCAGAGCTCGGCGGTTTCCTCGGGGTCAGCTGGTTCCCCGGAGTGCTCGACCGCTGGCTGGAGGAGGAGCAGCCGGTGTTCACGCACCCGCGCGACCAGTTCAGCAGGGTGGATGCGCTCCCCAGCAGCCGACGGGTCACCGTCTCGCGCGATGGAGTCGTCCTCGCCGACAGCGACGAGACCGTCATCGTGTACGAGACCGGGCTCCTCCCCCGCTACTACTTCCCGCCGGAGCATGTGAATTTCTCGGCGCTGAAGACGAGCAGCACAGAGACCTCCTGCCCGTACAAGGGGCACACCACGCAGTACTGGAGCCTCGCCGACGGAACTCTCGACGACGTCGCCTGGTCGTACGGCAACCCCAAGGACGATGTCGCCGCGATCGCCGGACGCGTCGCCTTCTACACAGAACGCCTCGACCTGACGGTCGACGGCGGACCTCACTGACCGCACCACCCGCACCACGCCACAGCCCGAACGCTCACAGCCAGGAGACCCGAATGACCATCCGAACGTCCCCGCGACGACGTGCGGCCGCACTCGCCGCCACTCTCGCCTCTGCAGCCCTGCTCCTCGCCGGCTGCGCCACCTCCGGAGGCGCGACACCGACATCCTCGAGCAGCGCGAGCGGCGTCTACCGCATCCCGATCACCGATCCGGGCGGCGACATCGATCCGCTCACCGCAGCCGACTACAACGCCATGCTCCTGACCGGCCTCGCCTCCGAAGGCCTGATCAGCCTCGACGCGAAGGGCGACCTCGTGCCACGGCTGGCCACCTCATGGAAGCCGTCGGCGGACGGTCTCACCTGGACGGTCGCGCTGAGGAAGGGCGCCGACTTCAACGACGGGAAGCCCGTCACCGCGAAAGACGTCGTCGCCACCTTCGACGCCATCACCGCCAAGGACAGCAAGTCGCCGGGCAAGAGCTCGTTCGACGGCATCCTCTCGTCCGTGGCGGCGGGGAACGACGACCAGAGCGTCGTCTTCACGCTGGCACGCCCGTTCTCCGACTTCCCCCGTCTGCTGACGGGCGCGAACACCGCCATCCTGCCCGCCGGCTACACGCCGGGCGACTGGCTCAAGCACCCGATCGGCGCCGGCCAGTTCGTCCTGGACAAGTTCACTCCCGGCCAGGGGGCGACGTTCTCGAAGAACCTCAAGTACTGGGACGCCAAGGACATCACGATCTCCGGCGTCGAGCTCAAGGTCTATGCCGACACCCAGGCCGAGTTGCTCGCGTTCCAGGCCGGCGAGATCGACCGCATCGACCAGTCGAGCGAGGTCGCCGCAGCGGTGAAGGCCTCCGACTACAACGAGGTCAGCTCCGGCTACAACAAGTTCGACGGCATCTTCCTCAACGTCACTGCGGCGCCGTTCGACGACCCGAAGGTTCGCCAGGCCGTCGCCTGGGCGATCGACCGGCCCGGCCTGGTGAAGAACGTCTACGGCGGCAACGCCGTCGTGGCGAACGATACGACCTACTTCCCGGACTACCCGATCCAGCCCCAGGGACTGGACCAGCGTCAGAAGGACACTGCCAAGGTGGCCGAACTCCTCGGCGGCAAGACGGTCTCGTTCGACATCACCACCGACAACAAGCTCTACGGCGAGGTGCTGCAGCAGCAGCTCAACGCGGTGACGGGCTTCAAAGTCGGCCTCAAGGTGCTCACGAGCGAGCAGTACTACGCCGACGGCGCGAACTCGCCGTGGCTGAACGCGCCGCTGACCATCACCAACTGGGCGGTGCGCGCCCCGTCGCAGTACATCTCGCTCATCTTCACCGCGGGGGCGGCGTGGAACGCGTCTCACTACTCCAACCCGCAGCTGGAGGCCACCTCGGCCGCCTACGACAAGGCGACCGACAAGACCGAGCGCCAGAAGCTCGTCAACGAGATCGCCGCCACCCAGTGGAAGGACCTCGCCGTGATCGTGCCCACGTTCGCCAAGGCCAAGGTCCTGCAGAACAAGCGGGTGCACGGCCAGTTCCCCGGAGCGCTGGACTTCTACACCGGCTACTCCTTCAAGGGCATCACGATCACCGGCTGACCCGGCCGCGATCCCACCACGACCGAATCCCACCAGGAGCCGACCCGTGACGACCACCAGCCCCCGCCTCCGCGACGCCGATCCGTCGCGCGGGCGGGGGCTGCGTGCGCTCGCGCCGCGCCACCTCGCGCTCACCCGGCTCGCCGGCCGGCGGCTCGTGCAGATCCCGCTCGTGCTGCTCGTGGTCTCGGTGCTGGTGTTCTGGCTCGTCCAGGTCGTCCCCGGCGACCCGGGGAGGAACGCTCTCGGCCCGTACGCCACCGCCACGCAGGTGGCCGCGTGGAACAACGCGCACGGACTCGACGGCAGCATCGTCGAACGGTACCTGCACTGGCTCGGCGGATTCGTCACGGGCGACTGGGGCGTCAGCCTCATCTACGCGCAGCCCGCGTCCGAGCTCATCCTCGGCCGCCTCGGCAACTCGCTGCTGCTGGGCCTCTATGCCTTCGTGATCGTCGTGCCGGTGGCGATCGCCCTCGGCGCGGTACAGGCGTACCGGGAGGGCAGACGGACCGATCGACTCATCACCGTGGTGCTCATGTCGCTGTCCGCTGTGCCCGAGTTTGTGATCGGCGTCGTCTTCCTGATCGTCTTCTCGGTGTGGCTCGGCTGGGTGCCGGTCAGCTCGGCCGCGGATGCGACCTCCGCCGATCCACTGCTGCACCTGCGGGCCATGACCCTGCCGGCGATCACGCTGGCGCTCGGGTACCTGGCCGTTCTCGTGCGGATGGTCCGCACCGGAACGCTCGAGACGCTGACCTCGCAGTACCACCGTACGGCGGTGCTCAAAGGGCTGCCCCCCTCGCAGGTGGTGCGATCGCACGTCGCCCGCAACGCACTGATCCCCACGATCTCGCTCCTCGGCATCTACCTGGGCACCCTGCTCGGCGGCAGCGCCATCGTCGAATCCCTGTTCGGCTACCCCGGGCTCGGGGCACTGCTCGTCACCGCGACGCAGAAGAAGGACATCGTTCTCCTGGAGGCCGGGGTGATGGTTACCGGAGTCGTCTCCCTGCTGGCACTCCTGCTCACCGATCTGGTCTTCGCGCTCGTCGACCCGCGGATCCGCTTCGATGCGAAGGACTGAGATGGCGATCGACGACGTGGGCCTGGCGGGCACTGAAGCGCTCGAGGCGACCTCCACGACCCGGACATCGCCCGGCGAACCGCCGGAGGCCGCCGGGCCGGCGGATCCCCGTCCCGCGGCACGGCACCGAGTCGCGCTCCAGCTGCTGCGGCGCCCGACGTTCGTGCTCAGCGCGCTCGTCGTGCTGTTCTGGATCGTCGCCGCCGTCGGCTGGCGGTGGTTCGGCCTCCACCCGTTCGCCGACACCGGTCAGCACCTGGCGCCTCCCTCGGCCGCGCACTGGTTCGGCACCGACGACATCGGCCGTGACGTGTTCGCGCGCGTTCTGGCCGGAGCCGAGCCCGCGCTGGCCATCGGGCCGGCCGGAACCATCCTCGCGACCGTGCTCGGAAGCACGCTCGGACTCATCGCCGGCTACCACCGCGGCTGGGTCGACACGGCGTTCATGCGGGCCTTCGACGTCTTCCTGGCACTGCCGACACTCATCTTCATCCTCGTGATCGTCGGAGCCTTCGGCGCGAGCGTCCCGACTCTGATTCTCACGGTCGGCCTCGTCTTCGCCCCGGGTATCGCGCGAATCATTCGCGCGGCGGTGCTGACCGAGATGGGAAAGCAGTACGTCACGACCGCGAAACTGCAGCGGGAGTCCACCGTGCGCATCCTGTTCCGCGAGCTGCTGCCGAACATCTTCCCGACCATCCTCATCCAGGCCACGCTCAGCCTCGCCGCGGCGATCTTCATCTCGTCGTCGCTGTCGTTCCTGGGCCTCGCCTCCGCCCCGCCGTCGCCGGACTGGGGGCTCGCGATCAGTGACAACCGCGCGTATCTGCAGAGTGCGGGCTGGACCGTGCTGTTCCCGGCCGCCGCGATCGCGTCCCTGGTCGTGGCCGTGCACCTGATCGCCGACAACCTCAAGGAGGTGCTCGACCGATGAGCGACCCCATCGTCGACGTGACGAACCTGAACATCGACTACCGGATCGGTGGTGCGACGCGCCGGGTGGTCTCCGGCGTCGACCTGACCATCCACGCGGGCGAGTCGTACGGGCTCGTGGGCGAATCGGGCTCGGGGAAGAGCACCATCGCCCTGGCCCTCACCCGTTATCTGCCCGCCAACGCGACCATCACCGCCGATCGGCTCATCGTCGACGACCACAACGTGCCGGCACTCGACGTCGCCGAGCTTCGCCGGTACCGCGCGGGATCCGTCGGAGTCGTCTACCAGGAGCCAGGGCTCGCACTGAACCCCACCTCCAGCATCGGAGCCCAGCTCGCCGAGGTGTACCGCATCGCGGGCTCGTCCCGCTCGGCCGCCTGGGCTGCCGCCGCCGACGCGGCGGCGAGCGTCGACCTTCCCGAACCGGACGCCATCCTGCGCCGCTATCCGCACGAGCTGTCCGGGGGCCAACAGCAGCGCGCGGTCATCGCCATGGCGCTCGCCACCGATCCGCGACTGCTGATCCTCGATGAGCCGACCACCGGTCTCGACAGCAAGGTGGAGGCCGGGATCCTCGACCTCATCGAGCGGCTACGGAGGGAGCGCAGGTTCGCAACGCTGCTCATCAGCCACAATCTGCCGCTGGTGGCGACGCACTGCGATAGCGTGGCCGTCCTCCGTCAGGGAACCGTGGTCGAGCGCGCCGAAGCGCGCCGGCTGCTGACCCGGCCGACCCACCCGTACTCCCGCGAGCTCGTGGCAGCCCTCCCCTCGCTCGACGGCCGGCCAGGGCGCGAACGGCAGGAGTCACGGACGCTGCTGGACCTCCGGTCGGTCACCAAGGACTTCGGCCGCAAGCGCGCACTCGACGGAGTCTCCCTGACCGTCGCCGCAGGAGAGACGCTCGGCGTCGTCGGCGAATCGGGCAGCGGCAAGTCGACGCTCGGCCGCATCGCCGCCGGGCTCACCTCGCACGGCGGCACGCGCGAACTGCACGGCCCCGCGGGACGCATCCACGTTCAGATGGTCTTCCAGAACCCCGACGCCTCCCTCAACCCCCGCCGCACCGTCCGTCAGGTCCTGACCCGATCCATCCGACTGCTCGGCGGCGACTGGGAGTCCCGGACGCTCGCCGACGCGGTCGGCCTGCCCAGCGACGTACTCGACAAGCTGCCCCGAGAGCTGTCAGGTGGTCAGAAGCAGCGCGTGGCCATCGCCCGCGCGTTCGCGGGTCCCGTGCCTCTCGTGGTGTGCGACGAAGTCACATCGGCACTGGACGTCTCGGTCCAGGCGCACATCCTCGACCTGCTGGCCGAGCTCAAAGACCGCACGGGTGTGGCGTACCTCTTCATCAGCCACGACCTCGCGGTCGTCCGCTCACTAGCAGACCGCATCATCGTGCTCAAGGACGGACGCATCGTGGAGGAGGGGCGACCCGACGACCTCTTCACCTCCCCACGCGAGGAGTACACCCGAGAGCTCGTGGGCGCCGCGACCGCACTGCGCGCCGCGCTCCGCTGAACGCGGCAGCGGGACCTGAGCGTTCGGATCGAGGCTCAGCCGGCCGCGACGACGATCTTGCGCCCGCCGTTCTCGCCGCTCTCGAAACGTTCGTGCGCCTCCGCGATCCGCTCCAGCGGGACCACGGTGTCGAGGGCCGGGCGGAACGTGCCGGCCCGAACACCGGCGTTCAGGGAGGTCTCCATGCGGGCGACGACGTCGGCATCCGAAAGGAAGTCGAATCCCCGGTAGTTCGCGACCCGCACGGTCGGATCCCCGACCACGGGCGTCGGTCGGTTGTCCAGGAAGCCCGCCGCGACGAGTGTCCCGGAGGGACGAAGCGCCCGGATGAGATCCCTCTGTCCCGGTCCCCGAACCAGATCCAGTGCCATGTCAGCTCCCGCGCCGCGGGTGATCTCCCGAACGGCGCCGACGAGATCGTCGTGGTCCGTGGCAACGACTTCGGCCGCCCCGGCCGCTCGCAGCTCCGCGCGCCGGGCCGAACGGCGGGTGACCGCGATCGGCACGGCGCCGATGCGGTTCGCGAGCTGGATCGCCGCCCGCCCGACGCTCCCCGATGCGCCAGAGATCACCACCCGGTCCCCCGGCCGCATCCCCGCGACTTCCACCAGCGCACCGAACGCCGTCGAGAAGGCCACCCAGACGGCCGCAGCCTCCGGAACAGTGAGTCCGGCGGGACGAGGGATGACGGAGGTCGCAGCAATCGTGATGCGATCCGCATAACTGCCCCGGAGGTGCGCATCAGGGATGGCCGTGACAATCACCGCGTCGCTCACCGAGACACCTCCGACTCCGTCTCCGACCGCCTCCACGATCCCCGTCGCCTCCACACCCAACCGGGCGCCCGGAAGGGGCACCGGCGCCGGCGACGTTCCGGCGCGCATCATCGCATCGATCGGATTGACCGCGGTCGCCTCGATCCTCACCCTGACGTCCCCCGGAGACGGTTCCGGCGCCTCCTCCTCCACCACCTGCAAAACCTCCGGCCCTCCGAACCGGTCGAAGACGACGACGCGCGACATGTGAACTCCTCTCCCGCCAGGACGTGCCCCCAGCCGTCTTCCACACTACGAACGCGACGGTTACCGAGAGGTAACGTGGGGCCATGCTCGATCAGGCCGGCTCCGTGTTCCTCGCCGATTGCCCCACGCGGCTGGCCATCGAGATACTGTCCGATAAATGGGCCGTACTCGTACTCCACGCGCTGCGCGACCGACCGCGCAGACACACCGAACTCATCGAGCTGATCGGCGGGGTCTCACGCAAGGTCCTCACCCAGACAGTGCGACGACTCCAGAGCTATGGACTCGTCGAGCGCGTGCCCCTGAACGGTCGGCACGTGGACTACACCCTCACCGAACTCGGTCGCACCCTGGACGAACCGATCGAAGCACTCACCCGATGGGCACGCGAATACGGCCCGGCGATCACCGACTTCCAAGAAGCGGCTCCCCGAGGACCCGAGTGAAGCTGTTGGCCGGGTGCGGAGAGACGCCGCCCGGTCGAAACCCGTCGCGTACGACCGAGCCTCGGCGCGGGACCCACCGACGCGCTACCGCAGATCGGCTCAGTGGAAACATGTCACCTCGAGGCGAGTGCCGCGAGCGTCCGCCCGATCACGGGCGTGAACTTGAAGCCGTGTCCGGAGAAGCCGGCGCCCACGACCACCGGCCCCGTGCGGTCGAGCACGAAGCGGGCGTCGACGGTCGAGGTGTAGGTGCACGTGATCTCGGTGAACGCCGTGGCATCCACGCCGGGAAGCCACTCCTGTGCGTACCGGACGAGCGCCGCGGTCCGCGCGGGGTCGGGAACGTAGCTGCGGCGGTCGGGATCGACTTGGGGTCCGGCCGCGTGCCAGCCGGCCTTGACTCCCTCTCCCGGGGTCAGCATGCCGTACACCGGGGCGGGGAACCAGGCCGTCGCGGGGTCGTCGCCAGCGGGATGGTGGTTGAACCCGGGCCAGGATGCCGAAGCATCGCGGGGGCGGAAGTGCGCGGGCTGCTCCTGCGTCACCCGCAGCGCGGGGAGAGTCACCCCCTTCACCCCGGCGAGCGCCTTCACGGTCCACGCGCCGGCCGTGCAGACGAGTCGTCGCGCGTGGACCCGATGACTCCCGTCCGAATCCGTCACGGTGAAGCGCACGTCGTCGTCACCGTGTATCTCGATATCCGCGACCGCCGTACGCCAGACCAGTTCCGCTCCGGATGCCGCGGCTCCGCTCAGGAACGCTCGGACGGAGGCGTCGGCGTGCAGGCGGCCGGCACCGGGGTTGTGGAGCACCGGACCATCGAAACGGAGGCCCGGCCAGCGTGCCTCGGCGGCGGAGGCGTCGAGCAGTTCCGCCTCGAAACCGCCCTCGGAAATCGCGACCCGCGCGGCCTCGAGATCCCGGCCCCGCCCGTGCGTGACGATGCCGGTCGGCTCCAAGAGCGCGACCTGCGACTCCGCCTCCAGCTCGCCCCAGAGCACTCGGGCGTCACGGAGCCAGGCGAGATACTCGGGCTCGGTGTATGCGACGTTGAAGTTGCGGGAGGCGCCATGCGAGGCGCCCCGAGCGTGGCCCGGCTCGAACTGCTCGAACACCGCGACATCGCGACCACCCCGCGCGAGGTGCCACGCCGTGGCCGCCCCCATCGCGCCGGCGCCGACCACAGCGACGTCGACGGTCCGCGCGCTCATCCGGCGACCGTGACGAGCGTCTTAGCGAAGCAGCGCGATGCGCTGAAACGCACGTACGGCGGGAAGATCGGAATCGCCCGGTAGCCGATGCGCTCGTAGAGCGCGATCGCCTCGGGTTGGCGGTCGCCGGTCTGCAGGATGAGCCGGCTTGCGCCGCGCACGGCTGCGAGCCGCTCCAGCTCGGCCATGAGCGTCCGACTCGCTCCGCGCCCGCGCGCGCGAGGATCGACGTAGACGCGCTTGACCTCGAGCTCGTCGCCGAGGGCGCGGAGGGCCGCGTGCCCGACCGCCTCGCCCGCGTCGTCGAGCACAAGGACGACCTCGACGATCGTCGACGGGTCCACGGCGAAGTCCTCTGTGAGAGCCGCTGCGGTCTCGTCATCGAACGCGGCAAAGGTCTCGGCGTAACGGGGGCCGATCTCGGCATCCATCGCAGCGCGCAATCCGACCGCCCGCTCGTCGGCCCAGTCGACCTTCTCGATCCTCCACACGCTGCGCGCCTCCGTCATGCTGCCCAGTATCGTCACCGAGACAGTGATGTCCTTCACGACGTGACAGCGCATTACGCGCGAGCGGCCCCCATCGTGCGGGGCGGCATGCAGTCAACATGTAATCAGACGAACGTTCGTCTCCAAGAAAAACGCCCCGGATCCCTGTGTTTCAAGGGATTCCGGGGCGTCTGCGTGGCGGTACCGGTGGGATTTGAACCCACGGTGGGCTTTCACCCACACAACTTTTCGAGAGTTGCACCTTCGGCCGCTCGGACACGGTACCGCGGACGAGTTTACTGGAAGCGCGCGAGCACCGCGAATCGGAGGCCGTGGCCGGGCGCGTCCCGTGTCCACGGTTGTCGCAGGAGCGCGTTGTACGCTGCCGGGATGGGGTACCTGAAGCCGTCGCTCTGGGTGGGGGGCGGCGCTGTCGTCGCCGCCGCCGGCGCGCTCGCCGGGCGCGCGTGGGTGCGGCGGCAGCGCGCCTCGATCGTCGCGGGGAAGGAACGGATCAACCAGACCCTGCCCGTCCACTCCGCGTGGTGGCGCGACCACGCCAAGGCCGAGGGCGAGATCCTCTACGTCGCCATCGGGGACAGCGCCGCGCAGGGGATCGGCGCCACCGCGCCGCGCAACAGCTACGTCGGCGTGATCGCCGACCACATCCGCTCGGCGACCGGGCGGAGCGTGCGGGTCGTCAACCTGTCCGTGTCCGGGGCGACCGTCGCGCTGGCCGTCGCCGACCAGCTGCCGCGGCTCGCCGACCTGCGGCCCGACATCGTCACCGTGTCCATCGGCGCCAACGACATCGGGGACTTCGACGCCGAGCGGTTCCGGGAGGGCATCGCGCGCGTGCTCGCTGCGCTGCCGGCCGACGCGATCGTGGCAGACCTGCCCTGCTTCTACCTGCCGCGCAACGAGCGCAAAGTGGCCGTCGCGAACGGGATCCTGCGAGCCGCGGCCGCCGAGCGCGGGCTCACGGTCGCGCCGCTCCACGAGGCGATGCGGCGGGAAGGCTGGCGCGGGATGCTGCACCAGTTCGCCGACGACTGGTTCCACCCCAACGACCACGGCTACCGGGTGTGGGCGTCCGCGTTCCTCCCCGCCGTCATCGAGCGGGCGAACGCGAAGTTCCCGCGGCGGACCGCCGCCTAGTTCCCCGAGTCGTGCAGCGGCTCGGGGTGCGGGGCCAGGAACGACAGCACCCGCTCCCACGCCGGTGCGATGACGAGGTGGCCGACCCCCGGGAACATCTCCATGCGGGAGTCCGGGAGGACCCGCTCATACCAGGCGGCGTGCGGGTGGCCGGCGATCGGGTCCGCCTCGCCGCCGATGATGAGCGTCTTCGCCCGCACCGCCGACGGGTCGAAGCCCCACGGGCGGGCGGTGTAGCTGAGGATGTCGGCCGCGACGCCGCCGGGACCCTGGCGGTAGGCGTCCTTCAGCATCCGGCCGAGCCGGTCCTCCAGGCCGCGGCGGGCGAGCACCTGGGCGTCCACCGGTCCGACGCCGAGCGCGTCGAGGGGGACGCCGCTCTCCAGGTCGGCGGCCCGCATCGCGTCGGACTGGCCCTGGAGCATGGCCGACAGCCGGCTCCGCGCCTCGTCGGGCGAGAGGCGGCCCAGCTCGTCGGACTGCTTCTGCAGTTCCGGCGGGATCCACGGCACGTACTCGTTCGGGGCGGGCGTCGCCACCACCGCGACGCGGTCGACGAGCTCGGGATGCCGCGCGGCGAAGGCCAGGGCCACCCGGCCGCCGGCCGACCAGCCGGCGATGCCGATCGTCGGGGGCCGGTTCACCCCGATCGGAGACTCCAGCCGCTTCATCTCGCGGATGTACTCGGCGATGTCGTCGGCGGCGCCCACGATGCTCGGCCAGGAGCCGGCCGGCCACGGGTCGCTGGAGCCGTAGCCCGGCCGATCCAGCGACACGATGTGAACGCCGCGGTTCGCCGACGCGTCGGGGTCGGGGTCGAAGACCGAGGAGCCCGGAGCCGGATGGCAGAACACGATGACACGTTCGGCGACCGGGTCGCCCAGCGTGGTCACGCCGACACGTCGGCCCGAACGGAGGGTGAACGTCAGGTTGGCCATGCGGCCCATTGTGCTCCGCACCCCCGACGGCGAGAACCCCGGGATCGTGCGGGCGGCAACGGAGGAGATCCGGTCCGACACACCGCGCGACGGCGGCCGGCGGAGGAGTTGCGGCCCGTAGGCCACGCGATCTCCTCCGTTAGGCGCTGTGGACAACGTGCGCGAAAGACTCCGGAGGGTGGGCAGCGGAGGAACGGGGCAGCGTGCGACGGGCGATCTCCTCCGTTGACTGCGATCCGAAGGGCGAAGCGGACGGGTCTCCTCCGCGAGCAGCGTCAGCGCCCGACGTCAGAACGCCGCGTCGAGTTCGCGCTCGCGCGGCGTGGCCGCGGCGGAGAAGGCCACCCGCAGCGCCTCGCGGACGGTCGCGCTCCGTTCGTCGATCCGGGTCGCGAAGCCCAGGCGCGAGGCCTCGGTCGCCCGCTGCTTGCCGCTCGTCACGGGGCGGATCTCGCCGGCCAGACTGATCTCGCCGAACGCCGCGAGCGTGTGCGGGATGGCCCGGTCGGTCGCGGCGGAGGCCACGGCCAGCGCGATGGCGAGGTCGGCTCCGGGCTCGGCCAGCCGGACGCCGCCGACCGTGGACACGTAGACATCCTTGTCGCCGAGCCGGATGCCGGCGCGGCGCTCCAGGACCGCGAGCAGCATGGCGACCCGGGAGGAGTCGACGCCGTTGGTCACGCGGCGCGGGTTGGGGGCCGTGGTCGCCACGACGAGCGCCTGGACCTCCACCGGCAGCGGGCGGCGGCCCTCCATCGCGACGGTGACGCACGTGCCGGACACCGGGGTGGTCGTGCGGCTGAGGAAGAGGCCGCTCGGGTCGGGGACCTCGGCGATGCCGTCGCCGGCCATCTCGAAGCAGCCGACCTCGTCGGTCGGGCCGAACCGGTTCTTGAGGGCACGCACGAACCGCAGCGAGGTCTGGCGGTCGCCCTCGAACTGGCAGACCACGTCCACCAGGTGCTCGAGCAGCCGCGGCCCGGCGATCGAGCCGTCCTTGGTGACGTGCCCGACGATCAGCACCGGGAGATCGCGCTCCTTGGCCACCCGGATCAGCGTGCTGGCGACCTCGCGGACCTGGCTCGGGCCGCCGGCGATGCCCTCCGTCGACCCGCTCGACACGGTCTGCACCGAGTCCACGATGACGAGCGACGGCCGCACGGCGTCGATCTGCCCGACGATGGTCGCCAGGTCCGTCTCGGATGCCAGGAACAGCTGGTCGTGCAGCGCCCCGGTGCGCTCGGCGCGCATCCGCACCTGGCTCACCGACTCCTCGGCGCTCACATACAGCACCGGCCGGCCCTCGGCGGCGGCACGGGAGGCCACCTCCAGCAGCAGCGTGGACTTGCCGACGCCCGGCTCACCGCTCAGCAGGATGGCCGCACCCGGCACGATCCCGCCGCCGAGCACGCGGTCGAACTCGCCGATCCCGCTCGCGCGGCGCTCCGCCGCCTCCGTGCCGATCGACGTGATCGCGCGCGCGGCCCGGTCAGCGCCGACGACGACCGGCTTCAACGCTCGCAGCACGCCCGTGGGCGCCGACGCCTCCGTGACCGTGCCCCACTCCTGGCACTCGCCGCACCGACCCGCCCACTTGACCGTCGTCCAGCCGCACTCGGTGCAGCGATACGTCACAGCGGCTTTTGCCACGGAACCTCCTCAGTCGCGCTCCACACTACGGTCGGCCACCGTCATCGGCGGGAGGATCGCGGAAGTCGTGGAGGAGTCGGCTCCCCACCCGACCTGTGGAGGAGAACCGACACCAACAGAACAGCGTCAGCGCAGCGCGAACTGCTTCGTCGTGGCCGAGGTGATCCCCGCCACCGACACCTGCAGGTGGTACGACGCGCCGCCGGCCGGGACCTGCGCCCGCTGCGCCTGGCAGGTCGAGGGGTCGGAGCGGGTGCGGTCCCAGGTGATCGGCGTCTGCGACGAGATGGTCTTGCCCGGCTGCAGCAGCACCTGGGCGTCGACCTTCGAGCTCTGGCAGTCGGTCGACTTCCAGTAGACCTCGGAGCCGCTGGTGATCGTGAACACCTGCTGGGCGGTCCCGGCGTCGATGACGCAGGCGTTCGACCCCGTGTTGGTGAGGGCCACCGAGAGCTGCGGCAGTTGGCCCGCGGCGTAGTTGTCGGCGTCGGTCACGGCCTCCACCTTGACGTCGGCGGGCTTGCACGGCTGGCCGCTCGCGCTGGCGCTGGAGGTCGGGATGCTCGTCGACGCGGCGCGCGCGGCCGTCGGCGCGGGGGTATTCGTCGTGACGGGAGCCTTGGCGGGCTCCCCGCTCGACGCGCCGGGACGGACCACGATCAGGACGATGACCACCACGACCGCGATGAGGCCGATCAGGACGATGAGCCGACGGCGCCAATACACGCCGCTCGGCTGCGGGCCGACTGGATGCTTGAACGTCGACATGCCCGAAGGTTAGCGCCGACCCGCGACACGCCGACGCAGGCGCGCTCAGAGGTGCTTCAACATGCGCGTGTTTCCCAGGGTGTTGGGCTTCACGCGGGCCAGGTCGAGGAACTCGGCGACACCCTCGTCGCGGGAGCGGACGAGCTCGGCATAGAGGGCGGGATCCACAGTCTCCGAGCCCATGTCCTCGAACCCGTTGCGCTCGAAGAAGCCGACCTCGAAGGTCAGGCAGAACAGCCGGCTGAGGCCGAGGTCCCTGGCATCGTCCTCCAGCCGGGCCAGCAGGGCACGGCCGACACCGCGCCCGAGCCAGGGGTCCGCGACCGCGAGCGTGCGCACCTCGGCGAGGTCGCTCCACATGACGTGGAGGGCGCCGCAGCCGATCAGCTGGCCGTCCTCGGTCTCGGCGACGCGGAACTCCTGCACCGACTCGTAGAAGGTCACCGCCTCCTTGCCGAGCAGGATGCGTCGCTGGACGAGCGGCTCCACGAGCTCCTGGATGCCGGGCACGTCGCTGGTCCGCGCCCTCCGAACCACATACGCGCTGCCCTCAGAACTCACCCCACAACCCTACCGACCCCTCCCCCCGCACGAAAAAACCGCCGAGTACGCAGATTGTCTGCGTACTCGGCGGTTCTCAGCGGATTATTCGCGTACTCGACCGTTTCAGTCGTTCGCGGCGAGGTCCGGGGTGGCCGGGCCGGTGCCGATCGCGGCGGCGGCGTTGACGCCGGCGCCGACGGACTCCTGGCGGGCGGTCGTCGTGAAGACGAACTCGCCGTTCTGGAAGTCGACGTGCACGTGGTCGCCCGCGTTCAGCTCGCCGTGGAGGATCTTCTCGCTCAGCCTGTCCTCGATCTCGTGCTGGACGGCGCGGCGCAGCGGCCGGGCTCCCAGCGTCGGGTCGAAGCCGACCTCGATCAGGCGCTCCTTGGCGGGGACCGCGAGCTCGATCGTCATGTCGCGGTCGAGCAGCCGGTCGGAGAGGCGCTTGATGAACAGGTCCACGATCTGCAGCAGCTCCGCCTTGTTGAGCTGCGGGAACACGATGATCTCGTCGACACGGTTGAGGAACTCCGGCTTGAAGTTCTTCTTGAGCTCCTCGTAGACCTTGCCGCGCATCCGGTCGTAGCCGGTGGTCGGGTCGCCCTCGATCTGGAAGCCGACAGGGCCGCCGGAGATGTCCTTCGTGCCGAGGTTCGTGGTCATGATGATCACGGTGTTCTTGAAGTCGACGACGCGACCCTGACCGTCCGTCAGACGTCCCTCCTCCAGGATCTGGAGCAGCGAGTTGAAGATGTCCGGGTGCGCCTTCTCGATCTCGTCGAACAGCACGACGCTGAACGGCTTGCGGCGGACCTTCTCGGTGAGCTGGCCGCCCTCCTCGAAGCCGACGAACCCGGGAGGGGCGCCGAACAGCCGGGAGACCGTGTGCTTCTCGCCGTACTCCGACATGTCGAGCGAGATCATCGCCGACTCGTCGTCGAACAGGAACTCGGCGAGCGCCTTGGCCAGCTCCGTCTTACCGACACCGGTGGGGCCGGCGAAGATGAACGAGCCGGAGGGACGCTTCGGGTCCTTCAGGCCGGCACGCGTGCGGCGGATCGTCCGCGAGAGGGCCGCGATGGCCTCCTCCTGGCCGATGACGCGCTGGTGCAGCGCCTTCTCCATGTAGACCAGGCGGGCCGACTCCTCCTCGGTGAGCTTGAACACCGGGATGCCGGTGGCCTGCGCCAGCACCTCCGCGATCAGGCCCTCGTCGACCTCGGCCGTCGTCTTGACGTCGCCCGAGCGCCACTGCTTCTCCAGGCGCAGCCGCTCGCCGAGGAGGTTCTTCTCCTCGTCACGCAGCGATGCGGCCTTCTCGAAGTCCTGGTCCTCGATCGCGGCCTCCTTCTGGGACCGGACGGCGGCGATCTTGTCGTCGAACTCGCGCAACTCCGGCGGGGCCGACAGGATCGACAGGCGCAGACGGGCGCCGGCCTCGTCGATCAGGTCGATGGCCTTGTCCGGGAGGAAGCGGTCCTGGATGTAGCGGTCGGCGAGGTTCGCCGCGGCGACGATGGCGCCGTCGGTGATGGACACCTTGTGGTGCGCCTCGTAGCGGTCGCGCAGCCCCTTGAGGATGTTGATCGCGTGCGGCAGCGACGGCTCGGCCACCTGGATGGGCTGGAACCGGCGCTCGAGCGCGGCGTCCTTCTCGAAGTGCTTGCGGTACTCGTCGAGCGTGGTCGCGCCGATGGTCTGCAGCTCGCCGCGGGCCAGCAGCGGCTTGAGGATGCTGGCGGCGTCGATCGCGCCCTCCGCGGCGCCCGCGCCGACGAGGGTGTGGATCTCGTCGATGAAGGTGATGATGTCGCCGCGGGTGCGGATCTCCTTGGTGACCTTCTTCAGGCGCTCCTCGAAGTCGCCGCGGTAGCGGGAGCCGGCGATGAGCGAGCCGAGGTCGAGCGTGTAGAGCTGCTTGTCCTTCAGCGTCTCCGGCACGTCGCCGCGGACGATCGCCTGGGCGAGGCCCTCCACGACGGCGGTCTTGCCGACGCCGGGCTCGCCGATCAGCACAGGGTTGTTCTTGGAGCGGCGCGACAGGATCTGCATGACGCGCTCGATCTCCTTCTCGCGCCCGATCACCGGGTCGAGCTTGTTGTCGCGCGCGGCCTGCGTGAGGTTGCGGCCGAACTGGTCGAGGATCTGGCTGCCGGCCTGCGCGGTCGCCTGATCGTTGCCGCCCACCTGGACCTGCTCCTTGCCCTGGTAGCCGGAGAGCAGCTGGATGACCTGCTGGCGCACGCGGTTGAGGTCGGCGCCCAGCTTGACGAGCACCTGGGCGGCGACGCCCTCGCCCTCGCGGATCAGGCCGAGCAGGATGTGCTCGGTGCCGATGTAGTTGTGGCCGAGCTGGAGGGCCTCGCGCAAGCTGAGCTCGAGGACCTTCTTGGCGCGCGGCGTGAACGGGATGTGGCCGGTCGGCTGCTGCTGACCCTGGCCGATGATGTCCTGGACCTGCTCGCGGACGGCGTCCAGCGAGATACCGAGCGATTCCAGAGCCTTTGCGGCGACACCCTCACCCTCGTGGATCAGGCCGAGCAGGATGTGCTCCGTCCCGATGTAGTTGTGGTTGAGCATCTTGGCCTCTTCCTGGGCCAGGACGACGACGCGCCGAGCGCGGTCGGTGAATCTCTCGAACATGTCTACTCCTCGCGACGCCGTTGCAGGGTCGGCGCCGATACATCGAGAGTAACCGCGGCATCCCGTGCTGCGGAGGCATGTTCGCTGGAGGCGTTACGACGTGTCAGCCGCGCAGCGCGGCGATCGTGAGGGTGGTGTCGGGGAGCTTGACGGTGACGTCCGACGACGTCGTGAGACCGCTCGGGGTGTCGAACACGGTGGTGTGCGGGACGATGTCGTGCGTGCAGACGCCGCCCGACACCGGGGCGAGCGTGGCCTCCAGCTGGTTGGACGCCACGACCTTCACCGACTGCACGGTGGGCGGGCAGGTGGAGCTGCCGTTGAGCACGATCCCGAACTGCTTGCCGTTCTGCAGCCAGGTCGCCCAGGAGGCGCCGCCCGCGCTGCTGGCCGGGGGCTGGACGCCCTGCGGCTCGCCCGCGTAGTCCTTCGCGGGTTTCACCTGCGTGCTCGTGCATCCCGCGAGGAGCAGGGCGGCAGCGACGAGGACGGCGGTGGCGGCGACGGGGGTCCGGGGGCGCGCTGCACGGTTCACGCGCTCATTCTAGGGGCGGCCTCCTGGGCCGCGGCAGGAGTGTCGTTACGGCAGGCGCCCGGCGGTCCCTGGACGACCCGGACGGCGTCCCGGGAGCCTAGGATGCCGCTATGAGCAACCTCGAGCGCGACCCGGTGGAGGTCCTCGCGGGCGACGACGCGGTCGTCGCGGACGCGGGGGTGGAGATCCTGGAGCCGCGCGAGGTCCCGCTGGGCGGACCGCGGGCGATGACGGTGCGGCGCACCCTCCCGCAGCGCAGGCGCTCGCTGATCGGCGGCTGGTGCTTCGTCGACCACTACGGCCCGGACGACGTCTCGCTGACCGGTGGGATGCAGGTGCCCCCGCATCCGCACACCGGGCTGCAGACGGTGAGCTGGCTGTTCGAGGGCGAGATCGACCACCGCGACAGCGTCGGCAGCCACGCGCTGGTGCGGCCGGGCGAGCTCAACCTGATGACGGCGGGGCGCGGGATCAGCCACTCGGAGGTGTCGACGCCGGGGACGCAGCGGCTGCACGGCGTCCAGCTCTGGGTCGCGCTGCCGAGCGCGTCGAAAGACGTCGCCCCCTTCTTCGAGCACCACGTCCCGTCTCCGGCTCCGCTCGGGGACGCGACGGTGCGCACCTTCGTCGGCGCGCTGGCCGGGAGCGGGACGGACGCCACCGTGTTCTCGCCGCTGGTCGGCGCCGAGCTCGCCGTGCCCGCGGGTGCGCGGGTGACGGTGCCGCTCGACCCCGCGTTCGAGCACGGGATCCTGGTCGACGCCGGCGATGTCTCCGTGGCCGGGTCGCCCGTCCCGCTCAGCCACCTGGCGTACCTGTGCCCCGGACGCGACAGCGTGGAAGTGGTGGCCGGGGAGGCCGGCCCGGCGCGGCTGCTGCTGCTGGGCGGCGAGCCGCTGGGCGAGGAGATCGTGATGTGGTGGAACTTCATCGGCCGCAGCCACGAAGACGTCGTGGCCGCGCGGGCGGAGTGGCAGCGCGACGTGATCGACGGGGAGGACCCGGACGGCCGCTTCGGGACCGTGCGCGGGTATGAGGGCGGGGCGCTGCCGGCGCCGGCGCTTCCGACGGTGCGGCTGAAGCCGCGGGGGTAACGGAGGAGATCCGCCCCGACACGCCGCCGCGCGACGGTCTGCGGAGGACTCCAGCAGCAACGGAGGCGCGATCTCCTCCGTTGGCAACGGCGGTCGGCGCGCTACTGCAGGGCGGAGGTGAGCCGGGCCAGGTTGTCGAGCACGGTGGAGCGGAGGGGCTGCTTCATCCACTCGTCGAGGGTCAGCTCGCGGCTGTCGCGGCGGTAGCCGTCCTCCACCTCGCGCATCTGCTCCACGAACGGACGCCCGCGGACCATCAGCGAGACCTCCATGTTGAGCAGGAAGGAGCGCATGTCCATGTTGCTCGACCCGATCACGGCCACATCGTCGTCGATCGTGAAGTGCTTGGCGTGCAGGATGTACGGCGCCTTGTACATCCAGATCCGCACGCCGGCGCGCAGCAGCGCCTCGTAGTAGGAGCGCTGGGCGTGGTACACAAGCGCCTGGTCGCCGATCTCGGAGACGAACAGGTCGACGGCGATGCCGCGCTGAGTGGCGGTCGTGATGGCCGTGAGCATCGCCTCGTCCGGCACGAAGTACGGCGACGTGATGACGATGCGCTCCTGCGCGTAGTACAGCAGCGCGAGGAAGAGCCGGAGGTTGTTCTCGCCCGCGAATCCGGGGCCGGACGGGACGACCTGGGCGTCCAGCTCCTCGGGGTCGTTGGCGTTCTGGACGTCCTCGTCGGTGATCGGCTCCGTCTCGCGGCGGAGCAGCTCGTCGGTCTCGCTGTACCAGTCGGTGATAAAGATCGCGTTCAGACCGGCGACGATCGGCCCCTCGAGCCGGACGATGAGCTCTTTCCACTTGAGGCCGCGCTTGATGTTCGACTTCTTGTTGTAGCTGCGGTCGATGACGTTCTGGGACCCCATGAACGCCACCCGGCCGTCCACGATGAGCAGCTTGCGGTGGTTGCGGAGGTCGGGCCGCTGGTACTTGCCCTTGAACGGCTGCACGGGCAGCATCAGGTGCCACTTCGCGCCCATCGCCGTCAGGCGCTTGATGGTGGCCTTGTAGTCGGGGGTCCGGACCGAGGCGATGTGGTCGAGCAGCACGCGCACGACGACGCCGCGCGCGACCGCGGCCTCCATCGCCTCGAAGAACGGAGCCGTCGTCTTGTCGAGCGTGAGGATGTAGAACTCGACGTGGACATACCGCTTCGCGGCGGCGATCGCCGCGGTCATCGCGGCGAGCGACTCCTCGTAGTGCCCGTTGAGCGTGGCCCGGTTGCCGCCGACGAGCGGCATCGCGCCGAGGTTGCGGTTGAGCTCGACCACCGACTCCAGCCACGGCGGCCACGGGTGGTCGCGGCGCACCCGCTCGATGCCCTCGGTGCTGTCGATGATGAAGCGGTTGATCTCGTCCTGCTTCTCCCGGCGCTTCTTCGGGAGCTTGTAGCTGCCGATCAGCAGGAAGAACAGCACGCCGATGTACGGGATCAGGAAGATGGCGAGCAGCCACGCGGTCGCGGAGGTGGGCTTGCGGTTGCGCGGGACCACGATGATCGCGATGACGCGGATGACGAAGTCGAGGAGGAGCGCGAGCACGACGATCGTCGTGGTCAGGAAACCCGCATCCATTCGGCCCCCTCCGGCGTCAGGCGTCGAGGACCGGGATGTACGCCCTCTCCGCTAACCGTAGTGGGCGCTACGACTTGGGAGCGAGACCGCGGCGGGCGCGCTCCTCGTTCTCCATGCGGGAGTAGACCTTGCGCTCGGTGCGGTCGGCCCGGACGATGGCGCGCATGATCAGCCAGAACAGCAGGCCGACGAGCACGGTCGGGGCCAGCGACCAGACGATTCCACCGATGATGTCTCCCATAGCGGGATAATGGTACCTCCCGCACATGTGAACGTCGTCACCCGGAAAGCAGCACCACGCCTCCCTTCCTCGTCTTCCTCACCACCTGGTCGTTCGACCCGGCGGCCGCGGTCATGCTCGTCGCGGCGGCCGCTCTCTACCTGGGCGGGGTGCTGTCGCTGCGGCGGCGCGGCCACCACTGGCCGGCGCGGCTGACGTGGATGTACTTCCTGCTGGGGCTGGGGTCGTACGCGGTCATCTCGTTCGGCTTCCTCGGCGCCGAGAGCCGGGAGCTGCGCTGGGCCTTCACGACGCGAATCGCGCTGCTGCTGTTCGTGGTCCCCGCCCTCGTGAGCCTCGGCCGGCCGATCGCGCTCGCGCGCGTGGCGCTGGGCCCGACCGGTCAGGCCCGCACCGACCGGTTCTTGCAGTCGCGCGCGGTGAAGCTGTTCGGCAACGCGATCTTCGCGACGGTCTTCGCCTGCGCGGCGTTCATGATCTTCCTGACGCCGGTCGCCGCCGTCCTCCGGGACTCGCCGTGGTCGGAGTGGACCATCTCGGTGCTGGTGCCGCTCGCGGGCCTGCTCATGGTGCTGCCGATCGCGGCGCACTCCGTGATGCACACCAGCTTCTTCATCACGGTGGAGTTCCTGCTGGCGTTCGTCGCGCTGCTGCTGGACGCGATCCCGGGGCTGCTGCTGCGGCTCAACGACACGGTGCTCGACCACGCGCCGGCGATCGTGGGCCCGCTGCCGCTGTGGTTCCCGAGCGCGCTGCACGACCAGCATCTCTCCGGCGACTTCCTCTGGTTCATCGCCGAGGTCGCGGACATCCCGATCCTTATCATCCTGTTCATCCGGTGGATGCGCCTGGACCGCCGCGAGGGCAAGAAGCTGGACGAGCTCAGCGACGAGGAGATGGAGGCGCTCACGCAGGCGCACCTCCACCAGCGCGGCTGAACCCCGCCGCCCCTCGGCGGGCTGCGGGCTACTTGACCAGGGGGAAGAGGATGGTTTCTCGGATGCCGAGGCCGGTGAGCGCCATGAGCAGGCGGTCGATGCCCATGCCCATGCCGCCGGTCGGCGGCATGCCGAACTCGAGCGCGCGCAGGAACTCCTCGTCCAGGCGCATCGCCTCGTCGTCGCCGGCGGCCGCCAGGCGCGCCTGCTCCACGAAGCGCTCGCGCTGGACGACCGGGTCGATCAGCTCGGAGTAGCCGGTCGCCAGCTCGAAGCCGCGCGTGTAGAGGTCCCACTTCTCCACCACGCCGTCGCGCGAGCGGTGCGCGCGCACGAGCGGGCTGGTGTCGACCGGGAAGTCCATGACGAAGGTCGGCCGCACGAGCCCGGACTTCACGTGGTGCTCCCACAGCTCCTCGACGTACTTGCCGGGCAGCGGGTGCGGCACCTCGATGCCGGCCTCGGCCGCGAGCTCGCGCAGCCGCGACATCGGGGTCTCCGGCGTGATCTCCTCGCCGATCGCCTCCGAGAGGCTGTCGTACATGCGGATGCGATCCCACTGGCCGCCGAGGTCGTACTCGGTGCCGTCCGCCCAGGTGACCACGTGCGAGCCTGAGACGGCGAGCGCCGCGTCCTGGATGAGCTGCTGAGTCAGGTCGGCGATCGAGTTGTAGTCGCCATACGCCTGGTAGGCCTCCAGCATCGCGAACTCGGGCGAGTGCGTGGAGTCCGCGCCCTCGTTGCGGAAGTTGCGGTTGATCTCGAACACCCGGTCGATGCCGCCGACGACGGCGCGCTTGAGGTACAGCTCCGGAGCGATGCGCAGGTACAGCTCGGTGTCGAACGCGTTGGAGTGCGTGACGAACGGCCGGGCGGAGGCGCCGCCGTGCATCACCTGCAACATCGGCGTCTCGACCTCCACGAAGCCCTGGCCCGCGAAGGTGCTGCGGAGGCTCGCGACGGCCGCGGCGCGGTCGAGCACGTTGCGGCGGGCCTGCTCGCGCGCGATCAGGTCGAGGTAGCGCGAGCGGACCCGGGTCTCCTCGTTGAGCTCGTTGTGCAGGTTCGGCAGCGGCTGAATGGCCTTGGACGCGATCATCCAGCCGCTGACCATGATCGACAGCTCGCCGCGGCGGCTGGAGATGACCTCGCCGGACACGAAGACGTGGTCGCCGAGGTCGACCAGCTCCTTCCAGCGCGCCAGCGACTCCTCGCCCACCTCGGCGAGGGAGACCATCGCCTGGATGCGCGAGCCGTCGCCCGCCTGCAGCACGGCGAAGCAGAGCTTGCCGGTGTTGCGCTGGTGGACGACGCGCCCGGCGAGGCCGACGGTCTCGCCGGAGGCCTGGTCGGCCTCCAGGTGACCCCAGGCCGCCCGCACCTCGGGGATGGTGGTCGTCACGGGGACCTGCACCGGGTAGGCGCCGCCGCCCGCGTCGCCGGCCTCGGCGATCAGGCGCTCGCGCTTGGCCAGGCGGACGGCCTTCTGCTCGCTGATCTCGTCGGCGGTGAGGCCGCCGTCGTCGCTGAGGTCGGTGGCGGGCGCTTCGGTCATCGTGTCTTTCCGTTCCGGCGGTTCTGGTGCGGTGGAGGGCGTGCGGTTCTCGGGGCTCAGCCGACCGTGATCCGCGCGTTGTCGATCAGGCGGGTGGAGCCGACGCGCGCGGCGATCAGCAGGAGCGCGGGACCGCGGTGGTCCGCGCCGGCCTCGAGGAAGGTGTCCTGATCGACGATCGCGAGATAGTCCAGTTTAACGACCGGCTCGGCCTCCACGCGCGCGTTCGCCGCGGCGAGCGCGGCCGCCACTCCCCCGGACGCAGCGGCCGCTCCGGCGGCGAGCGCCTGCGACAGCGCGACGGCGGCCGTGCGCTGCTCGGCGTCGAGGTAGCTGTTGCGGCTGGAGAGGGCGAGGCCGTCGTCCTCGCGCACCGTGTCCACCACGGCGATGGTGACGGGGAGGTCGAGGTCGTCGACCATGCGCCCGACCAGGTGCACCTGCTGGGCGTCCTTCTGGCCGAACACGGCGACGTCGGGCTGCACGATGTTGAGCAGCTTGGCGACGACCGTCAGCATCCCGTCGAAGTGGCCGGGACGCGAGGCGCCCTCGTACAGCCGTCCGACCTCCCCCGCGGTGACCCGGGTCGAGCTGGGGCCGCCCGGATACATCTCGGCGGGCGACGGCGCGAACACCAGGTCGGCGAGGCCGTCCAGCGCGGCGACGTCGGCGTCCAGCGTGCGCGGGTAGCGGTCCAGGTCCTCCCCCGGCCCGAACTGCAGCGGGTTGACGAAGATCGACACCACGACGATCCCGCCGAGGTCGCGGGCCCGGCTCACCAGGCGCAGGTGCCCGCGGTGGAGGGCGCCCATCGTCGGGACGAGGACGACCCGTCCGGCCGGGGCGTCCGCCGGGCCGTCGAGCGCGGCCTCCCGCCGGGCCTGCGCCACGCGCTCCCGCAGTCCGGCGATGGTGGTCACGACGTCGGGCATGACGGTCCTCTCGTGCGTTGCTGCCGGCGCTGGGCCGGTCGGCCGTGCGGCGGCCGCATCCAGGCTACTCGCCGCGGAGGAACCAGCCGCGACCGTCGTCGCCGGGGTCGCCGTCGCCCGGCGCCTCCGCCGGTCCGCGGCCGGCGTCGCCGAGCGCGCCGAGCACGTCGCCGACGTCGAGCGCGGTGGGCGCCCCCGCGCGGGTCAGGGCGTTGTCGACGGCAGAGCGGAGCAGCGAGCTGAGGAAGGATCCGGGGTTCTCCACGCCGATCCCCGCGAGGATGCCGGTGGACTGCTCCACGATGGAGCGGGAGAACGCCGTGGCGGTGGCGATGGCCTCCGCGTACGCGGCCCGGTCCTCCTCGGCGATCACGACCGGCTCGCCGCCCATCTCGACGACGAGGGCCTGTGCGATCGGCAGCACCGGCGCCGGCGCGGTGACGGCGAACCAGCTCTCCGCGAGCCGGGCGAGGTCGAGGCTGGTGCCGGTGAACTCCAGCGCCGGGTGCACCGCGAGCGGGATGGCCCCGGACTCCGCCGCCGGGCGCAGCACCCCGACGCCGTACCCGGGGGCGGTGTGCAGGACGAGCTGGCCCGGCTGCCAAGTGCCGGTCGCGGCCAGGCCGCCGACGAGGCCGGGCAGCTCCCGGTCCGGCACGGCGAGGATGACGAGCTCGCTGCGCTCGACCAGGGTCGGGACCTCCAGGATCGGCGCCTGCGGCAGCATCGCCTGCGCGCGCTCGCGGCTCTCGGCGGAGACCGCGGAGATGCCCACGATCGCGTGGCCCGCTCCGGCGAGCGCGGCGCCGAGGACCGGGCCGACGCGTCCTGCGCCGATGATGCCGAGGCCGAGGCGGCCGGAGCGGCGGGTGGTGTCGTTCATGCGTCCTCCCCTGGTGGTCGCTGTTCGGTGGTGGAGTCGGAGGTGGGCTCGGCGCGCCAGCGGTGGCTGCGGTCGGCGGTCGCGGCCGCCACCGCCCGCGCCGCGACCGTCTCGAAGAGCCGCTCGCCGGCGGCCGCGTCCATCGCGCCCAGCCGGGGATGGACCGGGCCGGACACCGTGTGGAAGCGCGCCTCCGCGAGGCCCAGCAGCCGGTCGAGCGGGCCCTGCTGGAGCTCCAGGCTCTGCAGCCGGGCCAGCGGGACCACGGCGAGGCTGCGCCAGACGAACCCGCGGCGCAACAGCACGGCGCCGTCGACCATCCGGAAGCCGGTGCGCTGCCACGACAGCGGCCGCAGCCAGATCGCGCGGCGCGGGCTGCCGGTGAAGGCGTCGCGGCCGCGGGAGGTCATGCCCTGCAGGATCGCCGCGTCGTGCTCCGCGGTGAAGTCCGGGAGCACCAGCGACAGCACCTTCGCCACGTCGGCTTGGTCGCCGACCGGCAGCATCGTGGTGTTCGGCTGGCCCGCCGCGCCCTTCTCGCGGGTGTGGCCCGCCGTGTCGATGCGGATCTGCCACCAGCCGAACGGGCGCCACAGCAGCGGCTGCAGCACCTCGACGGCGTGGATGCGGCCGGGCGGCAGCGTCTCGTTGCTCGTCGTGAGCAGGCCGAAGCCGACCCGGACGCCGTCGGGGGTGCCCGCGATCGAGTACCGCAGCGACTTGGTGAACCGGTTGATGTAGAAGCTCGCCGAGCCGAGCAGGCCGGGGAGCACGACGATCAGCAGCCAGGGCGCGCCTCCCGCCGAGCCGATCACCAGCAGCACGATCACGGCGATGACGAACATCGTGAACCCGCTCAGCACGAGCGAGCCGGCCAGCCGGAGCGGCGGGATCTTCACGACCGACTCCGGCGGCGCCGCGTTCGGGTCGAGCTCCGGCGCGAGGAAGTCGTCGATGCGGCGGCTGACGAAGTCGCCGACCTGTGCGGCGCGGGAGGCGGGGGCGCCGGTCGCGGCCGGCGCGGCGGCCTCGGCCTCCCGCACCCCGGACGCGAGCCGCAGCACGTCCGACCGCAGCCCGTCGGCGAGCACCGAGCCGAGGTACGCCAGCGTCACGTTCGCGTCATGCCCGGCCACGGAGATCTCCAGCTTCGCCGCGCCGAAGATGCGGGCGAGCAGCGGCCGGTGCACGTTGATCCCCTGGATGCGGTCGAGCCGGGCCTTCCGCTGCGTGCGGAACAGGATGCCGCTGCGCACCTCCACGGCGTCGTCGGTGATCCGGAAGCTGTGCATGCGCCAGGACACGTAGAACGCGGCCAGGCAGCCGAGCAGCACGACCGCGACGCCGAGCAGGGCCCAGCCCTCCCAGCCGTGGGTGTAGATCGCGTCGATCGGGTCGCCGCCGAGGTCGGGCGCCCCGACGAAGAAGCTCACCAGCCGCTCGCGCAGGTTGGACAGCACGAAGCCGAGCACTGCGATGAACACGATCCCGCCGCGCAGCAGCGGTGTCGCGGGGTGGAGCCGGTGCCACTCACCGTCGGTGAAGCGCTCCGCGGCGCGTTCCGCCGCGCTCAGCGGGCCGCCCGGGAGCGGCGCGCCGGGCTGCGGGACGGTCACAGTCCCGCCCGGCGGCTCTCCGCCAGCTCCACCAGGCGGTCGCGCAGCCCGGCGGCCTCCGGCTCGGGCAGGCCGGGGACGACGACCCCGGTCGACGCGGCGGCGGTGACGAACTTCAGGTCGGCGAGGCCCAGCATCCGCCCGACCGGCCCGCGCGTGATGTCGATGAGCTGCATCCGGCCGTACGGGACGGACACGAAGCGCTGGAACATGATCCCGCGCCGGAACAGCAGGTCGTCCTCCCGCAGGATGTAGCCGATCGACCGGGTGCGCCGGTTCGCGATGAACAGCCCGATCAGCGTCGCGACCACGACGACAATCAGCGGGATCCACGCCCACGACCAGCCGGCGACCAGCCAGAGGAACACCGTCGCCGCGCTGAGGACCAGCCCGCTCAGCAGCGTGCTGACCACGACCACGACCACGTACTTGGGCGACACCCGGTTCCACTCCCCGACGGAGAGGTCAATGCGAGCGGGCACGGGCGGTCTCCACGTCGTCGTCATCGTCCGGCGGGAGGGTGCAGAAGAACTCGGCGACCAGGCCCGCGATGAGCAGGATCACGGCGCCCGCCGTGCCCAGCGCGGTCATCAGGATCGCGTTGGAGGAGGGCAGGACGTCCCGGGTGAGGACGTACACCAGGATGCCGATGCCGGCGCCCGTGAGCAGTGCGCCGCTCAGGCTGCACGCCTTGGCGAACACCACGATCCGCATCGCCTGGAACGGGTCGATCCGCCGCGAACTGCGGCCGCGCACCGCCCGCCGGATCGGGATTGCGAACGCCACCACGATGATGGCGACCGCGACCAGGGTGATCGGCAGGGTCAGCGGCGGGATGAAGACGGCGAGGCCGGTGCCCGCGGCCGCGAGCTCGCCGAGGAAGCCCACGACCAGTCCGAGCACCCCGAGGCCGATGAGCGAGGTGGGGCGGGTGCGCTTCATGCGTCGCCGTCCTCGTCCGCGCCGGCGTCGGCGTTCCCGTCCCCCGGCTCGTACAGCGTCACCGGGTCGGTCGCCTCGGCGGCCAGCGCGGCCACCGGTCCGTAGCCGGGAAGCACGGCGTCCGGGTCCACGTCGAGCCACGGCACCAGCACGAAGGCGCGCTCGTGCGCGCGCGGATGCGGCAGGACGATGCGCGGGTCGTCGTCGGCGACGATGCCCTGGTAGTCGACGATGTCGATGTCGATGGTGCGATCGCCCCAGCGCTCCTCGCGCACCCGGCCGAGGGCGTCCTCCACCTGGTTCACCGCGGCCAGCAGCGCGAGCGGGTCGAGGATCGTGTTCACCAGGGCGACGGCGTTGAGGTAGGCGGGCGCCTCCTCGTCGATGCCCTCCGGCTTGAGCGCCGGCGTCTCGTACAGGCGGGAGACCGCCTCCACGCGCAGGCCGGGGTCGTCGGCGAGCAGGCGCAGCGCCTCCCGGATCGTGGCGACGCGGTCGCCCAGGTTGCTGCCGAAGGCCAGCACGGCGGGCACGCCCACGCGCAGGCGCTCGGGCCGCGGCCTCATGGCCGGCCCCGCACGATGCGCACGGCGACGTCGCCGAAGGGCACGTCGATCGGGGCGTCCGGCTTGTGGACCGTGACCTCCACCGAGTGCACCGGCTCATGCGCGAGGACCACCCCGGCCACGCGCTCGGCGACGGTCTCGATCAGGTCGACGGGGTCGCGGCGCACGGCGTCGGCGATCTCCGTCGCCAGTTCGCCGTAGTGGACGGTGCGGGCGAGGTCGTCGGAGGCCGCGGACGGCGACAGGTCGAGGTGCGCGGTCACGTCCACGACGAAATCCTGGCCGTTCTCGCGCTCGAAGTCGAACACCCCGTGGTGAGCCCGCACGCGCAGTCCCGTCAGCACGATGGCGTCCGACGGCCGGGGCGAGGCGGACACGGCAGCGGAATCAGTCATCGCGTCCAGCTTGCCACGCCTGCACGACATCCAGGGCCATCCGCGTCGACGCCACGTCGTGCACGCGCACGGCCCAGGCGCCGGCCTGCGCGGCGAGCGCGGAGATGACGGCCGTCGGCGCGTCGCGGTCTTCGACGGTGGCGCCGTCACCGAGCAGCGTGCCGAGGAACCGCTTGCGGGAGGCGCCGATGAGCACCGGGTAGCCGAGCGTCTCGAACTCGTGGAGGCCGGCCAGCACCTGCCAGTTGTGGTGGGCGTTCTTGGAGAAGCCGAGCCCGGGGTCGAGGATCAGCTTGGCGGGGTCGATACCGTGGTCGAGGAGGCTGGTGACCCGGGCGGACAGCTCGGAGCGCACCTCCCGGACGGTGTCGGTGTAGACGGCCCGCGAGTCGGCGGCGTCGAGCCGCCCGCGCCAGTGCATGACGACGTACTGGAGGCCGGTGTCGAGCACCGCGTCCGGCATCGTCGCGTCCGCGAGGCCGCCGGAGACGTCGTTGATGATCGCTGCTCCCGCGTCGGCGGCGGCGCGCGCGGTGGAGGCGTTGAGGGTGTCGACGCTGACGGTCACGCCGTGCTCGGCGAGCGACCGGATGACGGGGACGACGCGGGCGCGCTCCTCCTCCGGGTCCACGCGCAGAGCGCCGGGGCGGGTGGACTCGCCGCCCACGTCGATCAGGTCGGCGCCCTGCGCGACGAGGTCGAGCGCGTGGGCGACCGCCGCCTCCGGCTCGAGCCACAGGCCGCCGTCGCTGAAGGAATCGGGCGTCACGTTGAGGACGCCCATGATGAGGGTCACGAGCGGCAGCCCGTCCGCGCTTCGGCACGAATGTCGCGTTTCCCGGCGCGAAAGTCGACATTCGGCACGAATGTCGGAGTCATTCGGCGCCTCCGCCGATGAGCGCGATCAGCTCGGCGCGGGAGGCCGGCTCGCTGAAGGCGCCGCGCGCGGCGATCGTCACGGTGGTGGCGCGGGTCTGCCGGGCGCCGCGGGTGGTGACGCACTCGTGGGCGGCGTCCAGCACCACCAGGACTCCGCGCGCGTTCGCGCCGTCCTCGATGGTGTCCGCGATCTGCTCGGTGAGGCGCTCCTGCAGCTGCGGCCGGGCGGAGAGCGTCTCGATGACGCGCGGGATGCGGCCCAGGCCGATCACGGCCTCCCCCGGCAGGTAGGCCACGTGCGCGACGCCGAGGAACGGCAGCAGGTGGTGCTCGCACACCGACCGGAACGCGATGTCCCGCAGGATCACGGTCTCGGCGCGCACGTTCTCCAGCGGCACCGGCTCACCGAGCTGCTGACGCGCGTCGACGCCCACGCCGGAGAAGAACTCGGCGTAGGCGTCGGCGACGCGCGACGGCGTGTCCGTCAGGCCCGGACGCGACGGATCCTCGCCGATGGCGGCGAGGATCTCGGCGACGGCCGCCTCGATGCGTGCGCGATCGAATCCGGTCATGCGGTGCGCGGCCTAGGCCGTCGCCGGCCGCGGCTTGATGGCGGGGGAACGCTTCGGCTTCGACGACGGCGGCTCGGAGTCGACGCCGCCGTCCACGGCGCCGGCGTCGATCGGCGCCTTCGGGAACTCGATGGGAGGCAGGTCGGAGATCGGCCGCTTGTCGCTGGAGAGCCACTGCGGGCGCTCCGGCAGCTTCTTCACGTCCGCGAAGATCTCCGCGATCTGGTTGTGGTCGAGCGTCTCGTGCTCCAGCAGCGCGGCGGCGAGGCGGTCGAGCACAGCGCGGTTGTCGTTGATGACCTCCCACGCCTCGTCGTGCGCCTTCTCGATCAGCGCGCGCACCTCGGCGTCGACGCGCTCGGCGATCCGCTCGGAGTAGTCGCGCTGGTGGCCCATGTCGCGGCCGAGGAACATCTCGCCGTTCGCCTGGCCCAGCTTGACCGAGCCGATGTCGGCGCTCATGCCGTACTCGGTGACCATCTTGCGGGCGATGGAGGTCGCCTTCTCGATGTCGTTGGAGGCGCCGGTGGTCGGGTCGTGGAAGACGATCTCCTCGGCGACACGGCCGCCCATCGCGTAGGCGAGCTGGTCGAGCAGCTCGTTGCGGGTCACCGAGTACTTGTCCTCCAGCGGCATGACCATCGTGTAGCCGAGGGCGCGGCCGCGCGGGAGGATGGTGATCTTGGTCACCGGGTCGGTGTGACGCATCGCCGCGGCTGCGAGGGCGTGGCCGCCCTCGTGGTACGCGGTGATCAGCTTCTCCTGGTCCTTCATGACCCGGGTGCGCTTCTGCGGTCCGGCGATGACGCGGTCCACGGCCTCGTCGAGGGCGCGGTTGTCGATCAGCTGCGCGTTGGAGCGGGCCGTCAGCAGCGCGGCCTCGTTGAGCACGTTGGCCAGGTCGGCGCCGGTGAAGCCCGGCGTCTTGCGGGCGAGCACCTCGAGGTCGACGGAGGCCGCCAGCGGCTTGCCGCGGCCGTGCACCTCCAGGATCTTCTTGCGGCCGAGCAGGTCCGGCGCGTCGACGCCGATCTGCCGGTCGAAGCGGCCTGGGCGCAGCAGCGCGGGGTCGAGGATGTCGGGACGGTTGGTCGCCGCGATCAGGATGACGTTGGTCTTCGGGTCGAAGCCGTCCATCTCCACCAGGAGCTGGTTGAGGGTCTGCTCGCGCTCGTCGTGCCCGCCGCCGAGACCGGCGCCGCGGTGACGGCCGACCGCGTCGATCTCGTCGATGAAGATGATGGCCGGCGAGTTCTCCTTGGCCTGCTGGAACAGGTCGCGGACACGGCTGGCGCCGACGCCGACGAACATCTCCACGAAGTCCGAACCGGAGATGGAGTAGAAGGGGACGCCCGCCTCACCCGCGACGGCGCGGGCCAGCAGCGTCTTGCCGGTGCCGGGAGGGCCGTACAGCAGCACGCCCTTGGGGATGCGCGCGCCGACCGCCTGGAACTTGGCGGGCTCCTTGAGGAAGTCCTTGATCTCCTGCAGCTCCTCGATGGCCTCGTCGGACCCGGCGACGTCGTCGAAGGTGACCTTCGGCGTCTCCTTGGTGACGAGCTTCGCCCGCGACTTGCCGAACTGCATGACCTTGTTGCCGCCGCCCTGCATGCCCGAGATCATGATCCAGAAGAACACGCCGATGAGCAGCGCCGGGATGAGGAAGCCGAGGATGTTGACGATCCAGTTGGGCTGCGGGACCTCGTCGTCGTAGCCCTTGGGCAGGTTGGCGTCGTCGATCGCCTTGACCACGTCCTGCCCGCGCGGGGTGACGTAGTAGAACTGCACCTGCGTGCCGTTAGCGCCGTCGGCCTGCTTGAGCGTGAGGTCGACGCGGTTCTCGCCGTCGACGATCTTCGCGCTCGACACCTTGTCCTGCTGCAGGAGGTTGAGCCCCTCCTGCGTGGTGACGGACTTGAAGCCCGACATGGTGATCAGACTGGAGCCGATCCACACCGCGATGATCGCGAGCACGACGTACAGGATCGGGCCGCGGAAGATCTTCTTGAGGTTCATGGTGCGACCACAGTACCGCCTGGGCGCTGTGGGTCGGCTGCGTGTTCGCTCTGGGCGCGCTTACCGCCCGGACCCGCGTTCGCGCCGGGCGACGCGCCCGTCGTGCCGCGTCACGAGGCCGGGAGGATGGCGGGCCAGTACTCGGCGATCACACCGTTCTCCACCCGCATGAAGTCGTGCCCGGCGAAGGACATGGTCTCGTCGCCCAGCCGGCAGGTCATCACCCAGCGCGCGGCGACGAAGCCGTCACCGGCCAGGGGCCCCGCCTGCACCTCGAACCCGACCTCGTCGAACTCGTCGACGGTCTCGGCGATGGCCCGCGCGAACCCGCGCGGCCCGGTGACGTCGCCCTCCGGCCAGTGCCCGACGGCGTCCTCCGCGATGATCGGCTCCAAGGACGCATGCCTGTCGCTCCAGGCGGCCAGCCAGCGTCGGTAGAGCTCGGTGGGTTCGTACGGCATGGGGTCATCGGACCACTCCGCGGGCGGCGGCGCAAGTCGAGCCGGGTGGTCGGACCGCCTCAGCTGTAGACGGCCGGGGCCAGGATGCCGACGCCGCGGAGGTTGCGGTAGCGCTCGGCGTAGTCGAGGCCGTAGCCGACGACGAACTGGTTGGGGATGTCGAAGCCGACGTACTTCACGTCGATCTCGACGCGGGCCGCCTCCGGCTTGCGCAGCAGCGTGAAGATCTCGATCGACTCCGGGCCGCGGCTGCGCAGGTTCGCGAGCAGCCACGAGAGCGTGAGCCCGGAGTCGATGATGTCCTCGACGATCAGCACGGTCTTGCCGCTGAGGTCGGTGTCCAGGTCCTTGAGGATGCGCACGACGCCGCTCGACGCGGTGCCGCTGCCGTAGGAGCTGACCGCCATCCAGTCCATCGTGACCGGGATGCGCAGCTCGCGGGACAGGTCGGCCATCACCATGACGGCGCCCTTGAGCACGCCGACCAGCAGGACGTCCTTGCCCGCGTAGTCGGCCTCCACCGTCCGGCTCAGCTCGGCGATGCGGGAGCGGATCTGCTCCTCGGTGATCAGAATCTCGGTCAGGTCGTCGTGAACGTCCGTGAGTTCCATGGGGGAGGCGCTGTCCTTAGCTGTCGGGGTGAAACGTGAGCAGGCCGTTCTGCCTGACAACTCTAACGCCTGGCAGGCTGAGCGGTCCCTGGCCGTGCCACCCCGTGATCAGCTCCGCGACGGCGAGGGTGTGCGCCCTGCTGAGGGACACCCCGAACTCGGCCGAGACGACCAGCCGGATGATCCGCTGGCGGAGCGCAGCCGGGTCCGCGGCCAGGCCGCGCACGTCGAGCGCGACCGCGCCGTCCTCGGTCTGGCTGACCAGCTCCTGCGCCCACTCCAGGGCGAGGCCGTCGAGCGCGTCGTCGTCCTCGCGGAGCTGCTCCGCCGTGCGCGCGAGCGCCTCGGCGACGCCGGGGCCGAGCGCGTCCTCGAGCGCGGGCAGCAGCCGGGTGCGCACCCGGACGCGCGCGTACGCGGGGTCGTCGTTGTGCGGGTCGTCCCAGGGGCTGAGCCCGCTGTCGGCGCAGAAAGCGCGCGTCGTCCGGCGGCGGAGGCCCAGGAAGGGGCGCAGCAGGGTGCCGGTGTCGGGGCGCATCCCCTGCAGGCTGGACGGGCCGGAGCCGCGGGCCAGGCCGAGGAGCACCGTCTCGGCCTGGTCGTCGAGCGTGTGCGCCAGGAGGATGCGAGCGGCGCCGGTGGCGGCGCGGGCACGGTCGAAGGCGGCGTGGCGGGCGGCGCGGGCCTCCCCCTCCGGCCCGGAAGCTCCTTCGGGGACCGTGACGCGCTCCACCAGCACGGGGTCGAGGCCGAGCTCGCGCGCCTGGGACGCCGCGGTCTCGGCGACTTCGGCGGAGCCGGGCTGGAGGCCGTGGTCGACGACGATCGCGCCGGCCCGGTAGCCGCGGCGGGGCGCCTCGAACGCGGTCGCCGCCGCGAGGGCGAGCGAGTCCGCTCCCCCGCTCAGCCCGACGAGGACCAGCGAGCCCGCGGCGAGCGGCGCGGGGCCGGCCGGGCCGTGATGGTCGTCCGGGTCGACGGCGGGGAGGGCCGCCGCTGCGGCCAGGGCCTCCCGGACGGCGCGGCGCGCGTCGGCGATCGGCGGCGTCAGACGGGGGCGCCGCGGGCCGCCGGCCGCCGCTCCGGCCGCCGCTTCACCGGCCGCTTCACCCGAGGACCCGTTGAGGCGCATCCAGTAACGTTAGTGCAGATTTCCAACACCGAAGGAGCACCGGCATGGCCGAATACGACGTCGTCATCGAGATCCCGAAGGGGAGCCGCAACAAGTACGAGGTGGACCACGAGACCGGCCGCGTCTACCTGGACCGCGTGCTGTTCACCAGCTTCGTGTACCCGACCGACTACGGATACTTCGAGAACACGCTCGGCCTCGACGGCGACCCGGTCGACGCGCTGGTGCTGCTCGAGTACCCGGTCTTCCCGGGCGTCGGCGTCAAGGTGCGCCCGGTCGGCGTGCTGAACATGTCCGACGAGGCCGGCAGCGACGCCAAGGTGATCGCCGTCCCCTACAAGGACCCGCGCTGGCTGCACATCCAGGACGTGAACGACATCCCGGAGCAGACCCGCAAGGAGATCGAGCACTTCTTCGCCCGCTACAAGGACCTGGAGCCGGGCAAGTTCGTCAACATCGAGGGCTGGGGCGACGCCGCGGAGGCCGAGGCCATCGTCGAGGCGGGCTTCGTCAAGCTCGCGGCCGAGGGCCACTGACCCTCGCTCAGACAGCAACCGCCGAGTACGCAGACTCTCTGCGTACTCGGCGGTTTTCTGTTGATTTATCGCGTACTCGGCTGTTAGGCGAGCGACCGGTTAGGCGGAGGGGCGGGCTACCTGGCCCCAGGGGGAGCCCCAGACGGACTGGATCTTGACGACATCGCCCTCGGTGGGCGCGGCGATCATCTTGCCGCCGCCGATGTAGATGCCCACGTGGTAGAAGTTGCCGGGAGAGTCGCCCCAGAAGATGAGGTCGCCGGGCTGGCGCTGGCTGTACGGCACGATCTGGCCGCGGCCGAGCGCCGTGTAGTACTGGTTGTTGACCGAGTGCGAGCCGATCCACACGCCGGCGTAGGCGTACGCCTTCATCGTGAGGCCGGAGCAGTCGTAGCCGACCGGGCCCTCCCCGCCGAAGATGTACGGCTTGCCGAGCTGCGCCATCGCGTAGGAGATCGCGGTCTGGACGACGTTGCCGTTCGGCGGGGCAACCGGGCCGCCGCCACCTCCGCCGCCGCCGGTTTGGCCGCCACCGCCGGAGGACCCGCCGGACGAACCGCCGGAGGATCCGCCGCCGTTCTGCTGCTGCTGCTGTTGCTGTTGTTGTTGTTGTTGCTGCTGGCGGCGCTGGGCCTCGGCCGCGGCGGCTGCTGCCGCGGCGGCCGCCTCCTGCTGCGCCTTGATCTGCTGCCCCTGCAGGTAGGCCGCCTCCACCTGGGTCGAGGTGTTCTTGAGGGTCGCCAGCTGCGCGACGAGCTCGGTGGACTTGCTCTGCTGCTCGGCGAGCGCCGCCTGGGCCGCCGACTGCGCGTCCTTGGCGGCGGCGAGCGCCTGGTCGGCCTGGACCGCCAGCTTCTCGCGTTCGGTCTTGGCCGCCTTCGCCTGGGCGTTCAGCGACTCCGCGGTGTTCTTGTCCTTGGTGGCCTGGTCGTAGACCGCCTTGGACTGCTCGGTCAGCTTGCTCATGGTGCCGAGCTGGAACAGCAGCTTGTCGGCGCCCGCACCGCTGCCGCCGCCCTTCAGCAGGAGCTCGGTGCTGACGTCCGTGCCGCCGCCGGACTTGGCCAGGTGCGAGGCGAGGAGTCCCGCGCGCATCTGGGAGGTCTTCGCCTTGGCCGCGGCCTCGGCCGACTGCTTCTCGAGGTCGGCCTGCTTCGAGGTCGCGGCGGCGAGGGCGTCCTTCGCCTGGAAGTAGGCCTCCGCCGCCTTCTCGGACGCGACCCGCGCCGCGTCCACACTGGTCTGCAGGTTGCCGATCAGAGTGGTGATGTTGGCGATCATCGCCTGCTGGTTGGCGACGTTGTCCTTCGCCTGCTGCACGTCGTTCCAGGACGGGTAGTCGACCGCCTGGGCGGGGGCGACGATGCCGATGGAGGCCGTGACGGCTCCCATCACGCCGGCGCCGATCGCCAGCCCGGTGCGGGCGCGGGAGTTCTTCGAAGTGTCGCTAGCCAAGGGGTGCCTGCCTTGCTCTCATGAAGGGGATTCCGTCGATCTTCTGGCCGTTCACCAGCACCTCGTAGTGCAGGTGGCAGCCGGTGGACGCTCCGGTGCTGCCGACGTGGGCGATCGGCTGACCGGCGCTGACGCGCTGGCCGATGCCGACCAGGATGCCGCCGTTGCGGATGTGCGCGTAGCCGGTCTGGATGCCGCCGCCGTTGTCGAGCAGCACGTAGTTGCCGTGGGTCCCGTCGGGCCCCGCGTAGACGACGGTGCCGCCGTACGCCGCGTAGATGGGCGCGTTGCAGGAGGCCCCGATGTCGATGCCCATGTGGTACGTGCTGCCGATGCCGCCGGGCGACGGCCGCGGGCCGAACCCGTCGGTGATCGGGCCGGCGGCGGGGACCGCCCAGCCCTGCGGGCCGACGTAGCCGCCGGGGAGGCCGCCGGAGCCGCGCGCTGCGGCGGCCGCGGCTTCGGCGGCGACGCCGGCCTCGTAGCCGGCGACCTCCTTGGCGGTGACGTCGCGGAGGGCGGCGAGCTGCGCCTGCATGACGACGATCTGCTTCTGCTGCTCGGCGAGCTTGTCCTGCGCGGCCTTGGCGGCGGCGACCGCGGCCTGGAGGGCGGCCGTGGCGGTGACGCGCAGCTTCTCGCGCACGGCCTTGGCGGCCTCCGCCTGCGCCGCCAGCGCCTTCGCCGTGTTCTGCGCGACCGTGGCGTCGGTGTAGACCCGGTCGGACTGCTCGGCCAGCTTGGACATGCTGCCCAGGTTGGTCAGCAAGGTCTCCGGGCTCGTGCCGCCGGCCCCGTTGCCGCTGAGGAGGATGTTGGCGGTGAGGTTGCGTCCACCGGTGCGGTAGAGCTGGGCGGCGAGCTTGCCGGCCTGGGCGCCCGCGGCGTCGGCCTTCGCCTGGCTGGCGGCGGTCTGGGCCTCCAGGTCCCGCGCCTTCATGTCGGCCTCGTCGAACGCCGCGACCGCCGCCTGCAACTCCTCGCCGCGTTTGACCGCGGCGGCCTGGGTGTCGGAGACCTCCTGGTCGAGCTGGGCGATCAGGCTCGTGATGCGCGTGACCTGGGCGGACGCTGCCGCCTCGTTGGCTTTGGCGTTCTGGACGTCCTGCCAGCTGGGGTACTGGTCGGCGTACGCCGGCGCGGCGATCGATCCGACGACGCCGGCGAGGGCGACGGCGCCGACGGCGAGGACGCGCAGCACCGCGTGGCGGGGCCCCCGCCGCTGCGTCACGTCTCCGGTCGCGTATCTCATCGTCACCTCAGAACCCGTCGGATGGAGCATCAGCTGTCACACGAGTCACACGGGTCTCGTCATCACCGGAAGCAACTTTAGCAACAACGGTCGGCCGCCGCCCGGGTCGGAAGGGCGGCGGTGCTCGATCGAGACCACGTGCGGCGCGCACGGACGACAGGGGGGCCGTCGCTCGCAATCTACCCGGGCGCATCGGTTCTCACCGGGCATTTCACCGGGGCGTGGCGCGAACCCATGCGGATCGACCCGCCCGGGCTGCAGGCCCGATTCGCTTTCCTGCGGGGACTTCCGTATGCTTATGCGTCGGTGGTCATCGAAAAGCGAAAGCGATTCGAGACGATCCGGCCCCATCGTTTAGTGGCCTAGGACGCCGCCCTTTCACGGCGGTAGCACGGGTTCGAATCCCGTTGGGGTCACGATGGCATCCTTTACAATTCAATAGCAACAACACTGTTAGGCCCTGTAGCGCAGTTGGTTAGCGTGCCGCCCTGTCACGGCGGAGGTCGCGGGTTCAAGTCCCGTCAGGGTCGCCACGGCGACAAGCCCTTCCGGATGGAAGGGCTTCCGTCTAGGTAGGGACTGACTCTCAGTCCTTCCCGGCTCTGTAGCTCAGTTGGTAGAGCGTTCGACTGAAAATCGAAAGGTCACCGGATCGATGCCGGTCGGAGCCACTGAAGAAAACCCCCGGTCCTGTGCGGATCCGGGGGTTTTTCGTTTGCCTCGCGAGCCGCACGGGAGCTGCTCTGGGACGTCCGCGGCTCCCGATACGATCCGCGAGTGATCTCCACCATTGCTGTCGCGGGTTACCGCTCATTGCGTGACGTGGTCCTGCCCCTCGGGCGGCTGACCGTCGTCACGGGCGCGAACGGTGCGGGCAAGTCCTCGCTGTATCGCGCGCTCCGGCTTCTCGCCGGGTGCGGGACCGACGAAGTGGTCGCGGTGCTCGCCCGTGAGGGCGGCCTCCATTCGACGCTGTGGGCCGGGCCCGAGACCGTCGGTCGCAGCGTGCGTCACGGCGAGCATGTCGTTCAGGGAACCATGCGGCGAGGACCTGTCGCGCTTCGGCTCGGAGTCCAGCTCGCCGACGATCCCGATCTGGGCTACGCGTTGGATCTCGGCCTGCCTACGCCGGGCGGCTCCGCGTTCGGCCTGGACCCTGAGTTCAAGGCGGAGACCGTGTGGACGGGCAGCGCTCCGCGGCCCGCGAGCATCGCGGCGGAGCGACGCGGCGGTCACGTCCGCGTTCGAAGCGACGATGGCGGCTGGGTGGACCTGGGGCGGCCGCTCCGGGCCTTCGAGAGCATGCTCACCGAGGTCGTGGACCCGATCCGGGCGCCCGAGGTCCTGCAGATGCGCGAGCGCCTTCGCTCGTGGCGGTTCTACGACCACTTCCGGACCGACGCGGACTCCCCCGCGCGGCTTCCTCGCATCGGCACGCGGACTCCCGTGCTCTCGGCGGACGGAGCCGACATCGCCGCGGCGGTGCAGACGATCCACGAGATGGGCCGCGGGGCGGAGTTCGACGAGGCCATCGCCGAGGCTTTTCCGGGCAGCCGGATCGAGATCGTCGTCACCGGCACGCAGTTCTCGCTCACCGTCCACCAGCATGGATTGCTCCGGCCGCTCCTGGCGTCGGAGCTCTCGGACGGCACTCTGCGCTTCGTGCTGTGGGCTGCCGCGCTGCTCTCACCGCGGCCGCCTGAGCTGCTCGTGATCAACGAGCCGGAGACCAGCCTCCACCCCGCGCTGCTCCCCGCCCTCGGCTCGCTGATCGTCGGGGCGGCCCAGACCGCGCAGATCGTCGTGGTGACCCACGCTCTCGAGTTGCGGAACGCGATCACCGCGGCCGCTGAGCGGCGCGACGTGACGGAGCAGATCGAACACGTCGCTCTCGAGAAGCAGTTCGGCGAGACCCGCGTCGAGGGACAGGAGGGCCTGCTCGACCGTCCGCCCTGGCACTGGCCGAGTCGCTGACCTCAGCGCGTCCTCACGGCAGCTCGTGCGCCGCCGCCGCCTCCTCGATCTCGCGCGCCTGCCGGTGGGCCAGCTCCTGCTCGGCGGCGACGTCGATGTGCCGGGTCATCAGCCAGTAGGCGACCGCGGCCACCGGCAGGCCGATGAACAGGGAGATGTCGACACCGCCGAGGGCCTTCGAGACGGGGCCCTCGTAGAAGCCGGCGACGTCGAAGAACGGGATCATCACGACGAACCCGAGGAGGTAGGCCGTGATCCCGGGCCAGCCCCAGCGCTTGTAGATGCCCTTCGGGTCGAAGATCTCCGCGATCGCGTAGTGACCCTTGCGGACGATGAAGAAGTCGGTCAGGTTCACCGCGGTCCACGGGATGAACAGATACAGGATCAGCAGCAGGAAGGCGTTGAAGTCCCCGAGGAAGTTCGCGGTCGCGAACAGGGCGAAGAGGAGCGAGATCGCGGCGGTCACCACGAGCGTGACGATCCGGATGCCGAGCGTGGGCCGCACCTTCACGAAGCTGTCGATCGACGAGATGAGCGTGAGCGACCCGCCGTACATGTTCAGCGCGGTGACGGACACGAGCCCCAGCGCGGCGACGATCAGCGCGATGATGCCGAACCCGGGGAACAGCAGGTCGGCCACGTGCTTGAGATCCTCGACCGTGTTCGTGCCGATGTCCTTGGCGGAGACCGCGACCCACGAGCCGAGGAACATGACCCAGATGCCGCCGAGGGCGCTGCCCCAGAAGGTCCACTGGAACGTGCTGTTGGTGGAGGTCGTCGGCGGCAGGTAGCGGGAGTAGTCGGACACGTAGATCGCCCAGGAGATCTGGTAGCCGGCGGCCACACCGAGCTGGCCGAAGAAGGCCACCGCGTTGAAGTGCGACAGGTCGAACTGCGAGGCCGGGATGTGGATGTTCACGACCGCCGAGATCGTGAGGAGGATCAGCATGGCGACCGTGACGTACATGAGGTAGCGCTCGAAGGTGTGGATGAGGTCGTAGCCGACGAGGGCGATGACGACGGCGACGATGGTGACCACCCAGATCCAGAGCGGGTTGCTGGACTGCTCCTTGCTGATCGCGCCGCCGACGGCCTCCCCCGCGAGCACCGAGTTGAAGATGTTGAAGCCGGCGTACTGGATGTAGGCGAACAGCCACACCAGCAGCGCGCCGACGTACCCGAACTGCGGCCGCGACTGGATCATCTGCGGCAGGCCCAGGCGGGGGCCCTGCGAGGAGTGCGCGGCCATGAAGAACGTGCCGATGAGGATACCCAGCACGATCGCGATGAAGGACCAGATCAGGTTGCCGCCGCTCGTGATGCTGATGAGGCCGGTGGCGAGGGTCGCGATCTGCGCGTTGCTCATGAACCACAGCGGACCGATGTGCGAGACCTTGCCGTGGCGCTCGCTCAGCGGGACGTAGTCGATCGAGCGGACCTCCAGTCCGCGGGAGGTGGTGGCGGCTGAGGTGCTCATCGGTGCTCCTTCGCTCGGACGGCTGCGGCGCGGCGGCCCTCGCCGCGGACATCGCGATCGTAGACCCGCGGCGCGCTCTCCTATACCCCAGGTCGGCGACGCGGTCCACCGGGGGCGGCGAAACCGGGAATGCCGGAAGATATCCAGGTGAGCAAACCCGCGCCCCCGGTTCCGCTCCTGCTCGGGAGGTACCGGCCGAAGCGGCTTCTCGCGCGTGGCGGCACCTCGATGGTCTTCCGTGCCCGCGACGAGAACCTCGGTCGCGACGTCGCCGTCAAGCTGTTCTCCTCGGGAGGGCACGCCGACGTCGCGCGGTTCCGTGCCGAGGTGGGCGTGCTGGCCGGCCTCCGCCACCACGGCGTCGTGTCGATCCTCGACGCCGGCGTCGACGACTCGTCGCCCAAGGACCCTCGCCCGTTCCTGGTCATCGAGCTGGTCGACGGCGACACGCTCCGCGCGGTGCTCGACGCCGGTCCGCTGACGACCCGGCAGATCGGTGAGCTCGCGTTCGAGGTCGCCGAGGCGCTCGAATACGTGCACGCGCGCGGCGTCATCCATCGCGACGTCACCCCCGCGAACATCATGGTCGTCGACTACGGCACGCGGTTCTCGCGTCCGCGGGCGAGGCTGACGGACTTCGGCATCGCCATCCACGCGACGCACCCGCAGGAGTTCGCGGAGGGGACGTTCGGAACGGCCGCCTACCTGAGCCCCGAGCAGGTGCGGAGCGAGACCCTCACGCCGGCGTCGGACATCTACTCACTCGGTCTCGTCCTGCTGGAGTGCTTCACGAGGACCGTCACGTTCCCGGGGACGCCGGTGGAATCCGCGCTCTCCCGGCTGGACCGCGACCCCGAGACGCCCGAGGTCGTCCCCCCGCGCTGGCGCGCGCTCATCCAGTCGATGACGCTCGCCGACGCATCGCGGCGGCCGTCCGCTGCGGACGTCGCGACCGCCGCACGGGAAGCCCTGCGCGCGGACCGGGAGCTCGAGCCCGCGTGAGCGCGCGCAGGTGCGGTCGCGGGATACTCACGCCCGGGGAGTCGGAGTACTGTACGCGACGATGCATCCACGCCGACAGTGAGGAACGCGCCCCGGAATGATCGTGAACAGGCTGACCGTAGACGGCAAAGACTACTTCCTGCCCGACCCCGTCGACGACCTCCGTCGACGCATCCTGGAGGCGGTCAAGAGCGGCGGCGACTACGTCAACATCCCCGGCCTGCGCGGCGGGACGGGGCTCGACATCCTGTTCTCCCCCGGCATGCCCGTGACGTGGGTCCGGATGGAGATCCCGGACTCACCGCCCGTCGAGGAGCCGCACACCCTGAACCTGCCCGGCCTGGACGGCTTCGACCTGTAGCCGGAACGGCACGGGCGACCCCAGGTCGCCGTCAGCGTGCTCTGGCGGCCATCCAGGCGTCGAGCTCGCCCTGGGCAGCGGGTCGGGCGATGTAGTAGCCCTGGGCGCGGTCGCAGCCCGCCTCGCGAACGAGATCGAGCTGCCCGCGTGTCTCCACCCCTTCGGCGACGATCCTCATCCCTGCGCGATGCGCGTCGCTCACGACGGTCGCGATGGCGGCGCGGTCGGCCCGGGCCACCAGGCTGCGATCGAGCTTCAATTCGCCGGCGCGAAGCGACAGGGCACGATCCATCGACGAGTGCCCGGTGCCGAAGTCGTCGATGGAGACCGCGACGCCCCACTCGCGCACGATGTCGAGCCGCGCCGCGAGCACTCCCGGATCGGCCAGCTTCTCCGCCTCGGTGACCTCCAGGATCAGGTTCTCCGCCGGGACGCCGGAGTCGGCGATCTCGCGTTCGAGCTCGTCGAAGAAGGCGCTGGTGGCCAGTTGAAGGGGCGACACGTTCACGGCGACTGCGACGTCCTCCCCGCGATCGTGCCAGGTCGCGGCGTAACGGCAGCACTCCGCGAGGGCGAACCGGCCGAGTTCGTGGATGGCGCCCGTCGACTCGGCGAGCTCGACGAACTCCGACGGCGGGATCGGGCCGAGCGTCTCATGAGTCCAGCGGCAGAGGCCTTCGAGGGCGACCACGTCGCCGGTGCGCAGGTCGATCTGCGGCTGGAACACGATCCGGAGCCTGTCCTCCGCGATCGCGTCCGCGAGGTCGTGGGCGACGGCATCGCACGTCGTCATCGGTCACCTCCCGGAAAAGTCACTCCCGCGATGATCGCCTCTTCCGCGGAATGTGTCAACGGTCCTGCCCGGCTTCGCGTCGCGATGTCCGGTATCCGATCCGGACGTGGCACAGTGGGGAGTAGGTTTCATCACACGCGCGTCCTCGCGCGGCCTGAGCGAGCGAAGGAGTGCGCCGTGCGAGCTGTCCCCGCCGACGAGTTCCCGTGCGCCCTGGCGCGGCTCGATGCCGCCGGGAACCTTCTCGAGGCGAACGAGCTGTTCCTCGCGTGGACGGGCCTCGATCGGGAGAGCCTGCCCGGCCGGCCCGCGGCCGCGTTCGTCGACGCATCCACATGGGACGGTTCGGACCTGGGCGTGCTCCGCCACACCGACGGATCCCGTCGTCATGTGCTGGTCACCCGTTCGCGTTCCGCGGACGGAGAGCTGGTCGCGCTGATGGACGCCAGCGCCCGGGCCGCGTACGAGGGCGAGCTCACCCAGTCCTGGGCGCTCCAGGAACGCACGCGCGTCCGGCTGGAGCTCGTGATCGAGGCGTCGATCGCCTTCTCGGCCGCCAGCAGCGAGGCCGACCTCTCCCGGATCCTCGCCGGCACGACCGCTCGCGCCTATCAGGCCGAGCAGTCGGCCGTCTTCCTCCGCGACGAGCAGGACGCCTTCCGGCTCGTGGCCGGAACCGACCCGCTGCAGGGCGCGATCGACACCCAGGCCGTCCTCTCACGGTTCGCCGACACCGGGCGCGTGCAGACCGTCAGCGGCGTCGGAGCCGCCCGCGCGATCTCCCCCGCGCTCGCGGACGCCTTCGTCGCGGGTGGCGTGCACTCGATCCTGGTCGCGCCCATCCGGCACGACGATGTCCGATTCGGCGTCTTCGTCTGCTACTTCCTCCACCCCCGCCAGTTCGACAGCGAGGCGGCCCCACTCGCCGACGCGCTCGCGGGCCAGGCGGCGCAGATCGCCACGTCCCTGCGGCTCCAGCATCAGCTCGAGCAGGCCGCGATGCACGACGAGGTGACCGGCCTCCCGAACCGCCGCCGGCTGGAGGCGCACCTGCTCGAGTATCCGACGGAGGTCGACCTCGACCGCGGCGGCTCGGCGATCGCCGCCCTGTTCATCGACCTGGACGGGTTCAAGACCGTCAACGACGAATACGGCCACCACGCCGGCGACCAGCTTCTGAACGAAGTCGGCGTACGGATCCGCCACGCGGTCCGGCAGCAGGACTTCGTCAGCAGGTACGGCGGCGACGAGTTCGTCGTCGTCTGCGAAGTCCCCGACTCGGGGTCGGCGCACGACATCGCGGAGCGGATCAGGACGGCGATCGACCAGCCGTTCGCGGGTCTGCCGCCTACCCTCCCCATCCGCGCGAGCATCGGCTTGGCGGTGGCCGGGGACCGCGACCGCGGCTGGAACCCCGACGGGTTGATCCGCCTGGCCGACCACGCGATGTACACGGCCAAGAACGCCGGCGGCAATCGGATCGTCCAGCTGTCCGCCGTGTGAGCCCAGGAGCTTCAGACGATCACAGCGAGGGACCTTCGGACGGAAGTCCGAATGCCTGCGTGAGGTCCTCGATCCTTTCTTGCAGATAGCCGGCCTCGATGCGGTTGTCGGGCTCTGTCGCTTCGGTGGAGGCCGACTCCACCATCAGAGCAGTCGAGCTGTTCAGCAGGAAGCTCGCGTCGACGTCGTTGCCGTCCGCCCCGATCGCGTGGAGCCTGACGACATCGGAACCGCCGGCGCGACGGCCGTCTCGCTCGCCGACGGCGACCCGGTCGAGGCGATCATGGACGCGACCGACGGCTTCGGCGTCGACCGCGGCGTGGAAGCCGTCGGCTACCAGGCCCACGACGCCTCGGGGCACGAGCACCCCGAGCTTGCGCTCGACAACCTCGTGAGCGTAGTGCGCGCCACCGGCGGCATCGGCATCGTCGGCGTCTACGTCCCGGAGGACCCGGGAGCGTCCGACGAAGGGGCGAAGGAGGGTCGCATCCCCTGGGACTTCGGCGCCGCCTGGAAGAAGGGCATCGCGTCCGGCACCGGCCAGTGCCCGGTCAAGCGCTACAACCGCGAACTGCGCGACCTGATCATCCGCGGCAAGGCCACCCCGAGCGCGATCGTCTCCCACGAGCTGCCGCTCGACGAGGCCCCGGACGCCTTCGCGCACTTCGACGCCCGCGACGACGGCTGGACCAAGGTCCTGCTGCACCCCGAGGCCGCCTGAGCAGAGCGCAACGAGAACGGATGGGGCACGTCCAGCACGGACGCGCCCCCATCGCCGTCACCCCACGTCAGCGCGTGGCCGGCCGGCGGTTCTCCGCGCTCACCATCCAGGCGAGCTGCTCCAGTCGTTCGATGATCTGGTGGAGGAGATCGGCCGACGTCGGGTCCTCCTCGTCCACCTCGTCGTGCACCGAGCGCATCGTGCGGACGACCGCCTCCAGCCTCTCGGTGATGAGATCGACGGCCTCGGAGGTGTCGACCTCACCGCCGGGGAACTCGGCGAGCGACGTCGCCTCCGCCACCGTCCGCGACCGACCGTCGGTCGTCGCGTGCAGGGCGCGCAACCGCTCGCCGACCGCGTCGCTGAACTCGCGTGCGGCCGCGACGATCTCGTCCAGCTGCAGGTGGAGGTCGCGGAAGTTGCGTCCGACGATGTTCCAGTGCGCCTGCTTGCCCTGCAGCGACAGCTCGATCAGGTCGACCTGCACCCGCTGGAGGTCGCCGGCGAGCGCCTCGGAGGCGACGAAGCCGTTCTCCGCGTTCTCCCGCCGAGTCTCGTGCTCCCCGCGCGCGGCGTCTGTTTTCGTCTTCGTGTCGGTGTTCGTGGTCGCCACGTCTTCCCTCTTTCCGAGTCCCGGTCCGGATGGCTCTGCGTGCTGCACGGTAGGCCTGCTCCGTCCCGGGTGCGACCGCCTTCCCCAGGCCCGCGGGCGCGCGTATTCTCATCGATGCTTCCCTTTCGGGGGCGGCACAGTCCCAGGGGGACGGTGAAGACGAAGGAGTCCGGCATGGTGACCGGCACCACCACCACGCCCCGGAACGACGACAACGAGAAACCGGCGGCCGACGCGAAGGGGCGGCAGAACCCTGCTGATCGCCCGCGACCGGCGGTTGACGCGGGCCGGGGAACCAGCCGCATCCCGAGGGACGGGCTGACGGGGACGCACCGCCGTCACCGGTGCACCGCGTGCGCAAGGGGGTTGAGCTGAGCCCGGCGAGCGCTTGGAATCGGGAACATGACACTTTCAGTGCTTCACCGACCCACGAAGCGCGGTGGATCTGCGGCAGCCGGCGCCGACGCCGCCGTGATCCCGCCGATCGTCGTTGCTGCGTCCAGCGCGCGCGGACTGCTGTCCGGCACGCCGTGCATGTCCCCCAGCCCGGGAGCGACCCTCGCGGTCGTGTTCGGCTCGCCCCGGGAAGACGGGTGACAAGGTGGACTCCCCAGAGACGTCCCACACGGATCGCACGTCCCGCAGGGATCGCACGTCCCGCCCGGTTCGCGCGTCGTCCGTCCCGTCGGGCGTCCGCACCGCCTCCGAGTGGTCCTGGCGGCTGCTCGCCATCCTCGCGCTCGCCGGGGTCGTCGTCTACCTGGTGTTCACGTTCCACGAGATCGTGGTCCCGGTGCTGGTCGCGCTCCTCGTGGCCGCGCTCCTCCAGCCGGCGGTCGCCGGGCTGATCCGGCATCGGTGGCCCACGTGGGCGGCGATCCTCGTGTGCCTGCTCGCGTTCGCCGGAATCGTCGCCGGCCTCATCGCTCTGGTGACGTGGCAGGTGCGCGCGGGCCTGCCGCACCTCGAGCAGGAATCGGTCGCCGCCTACAACCGGGCTCGGGACGCGCTGCGCCAACCGCCGTGGAACATCAGCGACACGCAGTTCGCCGGTTACCTCCACGACGCCGGCGTCTACGCGCAGAAGGACAGCGGAGCGCTGATCGGCGGCGCTCTGCGGGTCGGCTCCACCACCGGACGCATCCTCGCCGACGCGCTGATCGCCCTGTTCGCGACCATCTTCATCCTGATCGACGGCGCCGGCATCTGGCGGTGGATCACCGGGCTCCTCCCCCGCGGCGGCCAGCCGGCCCTGCAGGCGGGAGGGGCCGCCGGGTGGCGCACCCTCACGAGCTTCGTGCGCGTGCAGATCCTGGTCGCGGCGGTGAACGGCGTCGGGATCGGACTCGTGGCGTTCTTCCTGGGCCTGCCGCTCGCGATCCCGATCGGCGTCATCGTGCTGCTGTTCTCGTTCATCCCGGTCATCGGCGCGATCGTCTCCGGCATCATCGCCGTGGCCATTGCCCTGGTCTTCGCCGGGCCCGTCCAGGCACTGATCATGCTCGCCGGCGTGCTCGTGGTGCATCTCCTGGAGGCCCACGTCATGCAGCCCCTGCTGGTCGGCGGCGCGGTCAAGGTCCATCCGCTCGCGGTCGTCGTCGGTGTCGCGGCGGGCACCGGCCTGGCCGGAGTGCCCGGCGCGCTCTTCGCCGTGCCCCTGATCGCCGTCGGGAACGCGATGATCTCGGCGATGGTCCGGGTCTCGCGCGGGGCCGCGCCGCGAGCCGCCGAGGCGGAAGCGGAGGACGAACCGCGGACCGAGCGGTGACCGGGTCCCGCGCGTATCCTCCGGCCGCGGGGTCGTGTCAATCCACTGAAACCCTTTCGCCTCGCGTGGATGTATGGACGCCACCACACTCGACGAGCGAAAGGGAGAGCCGAGGATGACGAACTCGGAGGACGAATACGGCGGAACGCCGGTGTTCGACAGCACACGCCAGACCACCAGCGCGCCCGCGACGTATCGCGGCCCCGCCGCTCCGGGCACGGCGGCCATGGGAACGGCCACCGCACCGGGCGACGCCGGCGCGGGCAAGACCGACGTCGCCAAGGAGGAGGCGGCACGGGTCGCCGACTCGGCCAAGGACGCGGCCGCGGACGTCGCGGGCGTCGCGAAGGACGAGGCGCGGGAGGTCGCGCACGAGACGAAGGCGCAAGCGCAGGACCTCTACCGCCAGACCCAGCAGGAACTGCGCGAGCAGGCCGCGATCCAGCAGCAGCGGGTCGCCGACGGCCTCCGGAGCATCGGCGACGAGCTGGCGCAGATGTCGTCCGCGTCGCAGCAGCAGGGCGTCGCCAGCGACATCGTCGGACAGGCGGCGGAGCGCACGCACTCGGTCGCTCGCTGGCTCGGCGAGCGCGATCCGGGCTCGCTGCTGCGGGAGGTAAAGTCGTACGCCCGCCGCAACCCGGGGACCTTCATCGCCGCGGCCGCCCTGACCGGTGTGCTCGCCGGCCGGCTGACCCGGGCTCTCGCGTCCGGGGACGACCAGCAGGGGGCGGGTGCGCACTCGGTGGGATCGTCGGGAGCGCCGGCTGCCGGCGCCCCCACCACTGGTCTGCCGGCCGCCGGCAGCGCCATCCCGGGCGGCACGATGGGCGGAGCCCTCGGTGGGACCGCCCCGGGCGACTCCACCGGCGGCCCCCGCCCGGGAGGCTCGCTGTGACCGACCAACCCACTCCCTCGGAGCGGCGGGCGGAACGGGAATCGCTGGGCGACCTGCTCGCCGAGGTGAGCCGCGACCTGTCCACGCTCGTCCGGCAGGAGGTCGAGCTCGCCAAGGCCGAGCTGAAGGAGACCGCCACCCGCACCGGGAAGGGCGCCGGCCTGCTCGGCGGCGCCGGATACGCCGCCCTGATGGCGGTGCTCTTCCTGTCCATCGCGCTCTGGTGGGCGCTGGGCTACCTGATGGGCAACGCCTGGTCCGGAGTCGTCGTGGCGATCATCTGGGCCGTCGTCGCGCTGATCCTGTACCTGGTCGGCCGCAATCAGCTCAAGGCGGTGAAGGGGATGCCGCAGACCGTCGAGACGGTCAAAGAGTTCCCCGAGACTCTGAAGCGAAACGGAGAGAACCGATGACCGACAACCCCGACGTGATCCGCGCCGAGATCGAGAACACCCGCCGCAACCTCAGCGGCGACGTCGACGCCCTGGCCGACAAGGTCACCCCGAGCAAGATCGCCGACCGGCAGAAGCGCAAGGTGAAGGGCGCGTTTCGCTCCTTCACCCAGCACATCATGGGGTCCGACGAGGAGGACGAGTACTCCTACTACGGGCGTTCGGACGCCTCCGTCGCCTCCCGGGCCGGCGACGCCCTCGATGACGCGAAGGACGCCACTGCCGAGGCCGGCCGCCGCGTCGTCGCCAAGGCGCAGGGCAGCCCGGTCGCGGTCGGGCTGATCGCCTTCGGCGTCGGCCTGCTCGCGGCCTCCCTGATCCCCGCCAGCGAGAAGGAGCAGGAGCTCGCCGCGAAGGCCAAGGACGCCGCGCAGCCGCTGCTTCAGGAGGCCGCGGACGTCGGCAAGGAGATCGCGAACGACCTCAAGGAGCCGGCACAGGAGGCGGTGGAGGCCGTGAAGCAGACTGCGCAGGAGTCGGTCGAGACGGTCAGGGCCGAGGCAGCCGACCGGGCCGCCGACGTCGCGGACGACGCCCAGGACGCGGGGCAGCGCGTGCAGGACGCCTGACCGAGGTCAGGACGACGGCGCGGCGCGGGCTTCGGCCGGCGCCGCGCCGTTCTTATTCCCCGACGGGGACCCGAACCCCCCATCGACGACACGAACACATGACAACACGAACACATAAGGAGCGACCTGATGAGCGACGACGACATCGGAGCCAGCCAGCGCCTGGCCGACGCCCCCTCCCCCGACGACCCCCGCAAGCCCGACAGCCCGCCGAAGCTGCACCGCAGCTCCTGGAGGATCGTGTTCAAGCGGACGCTGCGCGAGTTCAGCAACGACAAGTGCACCGACATCGCCGCGTCCCTCACCTACTACGCCGTCCTCTCGCTCTTTCCCGGCCTCCTGGCGCTCGTGTCGTTGCTGGGCGTCCTCGGCCAGGGGAAGTCCGCGACGACCCAGCTCGTCGACATCCTGAAGCAGGTCGCACCGGGCGATACCGCCACGCTGCTGCAGGGCCCGCTCCAGAACGCCGCGCACTCGCCCGCCTCCGGCATCGCGCTCGTGGCCGGCGTCGTCCTCGCGATCTGGTCGGCGTCGGGCTACATCGGAGCGTTCTCCCGCGCGATGAACCGCATCTACGAGATCGACGAGGGCCGGCCGTTCTGGAAGCTGAAGCCGCAGCAGCTGCTGGTCACCGTGATCTCGCTGGTCCTCGTGGCGATCGTGACGCTCATGCTCGTCGTCTCCGGCCCCGTCACGAAAGCGGTCGGGGGCGCGTTGGGCCTCGGCTCGACGCCGCAGACGGTGTGGGAGATCGTCAAGTGGCCGGTGATGCTCGTCGTCGTCATCGTCATCATCGCGGTGCTGTACTACTTCGCGCCGAACACGCGGCAGCCGAAGTTCCGCTGGATCAGCATGGGGGCGATCGTCGCGATCCTCATCCTTGCGATCGCCACGTTGCTGTTCGGGCTGTACGTGGCGACGTTCGCCAACTACTCCCGGGTGTACGGCCCGCTCGCGGGCGTGATCGTCTTCCTGCTCTGGGTGTGGATCGCCAACATCGCCCTCCTGTTCGGCGCCGAGCTGGACGCGGAGACCGAGCGCGGCCGCCAGCTGCAGGCCGGGATGGCGGCCGAGGAGACCATCCAGCTGCCGCCCCGCGACACCCGCCTGAGCGAGAAGTCGCTCAGGAAGGAGCAGGCGCTGATCGCCGAGTCGGTCACGCTCCGGGAGGGCGCAGGCGACGGATCTCCCGGGCGATCGCGCGGGGATGACTGAGCATGACCACATGCGGGGCGCGCGGCACCTCCAGGAGGCGGCCGGCCGGGGCCAGGGAGGCGATCGCGCGCGCCCAGCCGGCGCGTGCGATCGGGTCGCGCTCACCGCGGGCCACCGTGACCGGCACCTCCAGCGCCGGCAGGTCGTCCTCGACGCGGTAGGCGAGCATCGAGGGGAGCACCGCCAGATACCAGCGCGGTCCGCACCGGAGGTAGTCGGTGAACACGAGCGCGTTGCTGTGCGGGCTCTCCCGGAGCGTGTCGATCAGCAGCCGGGCCGCCGCACGGACCGGCGTCGCGTCCGCGGGCGGCATCACCGGCCCGAGCAGCACGACCGCGGTCACGAGGTCGGTGCGGCTCCGTGCCAGCCGCGTGGCGATCTGGGCGCCCATGGAGTGGCCCACGACCACGACAGGACCGATGTCTTCGGCGTCGAGGAACGACGCCACCACTCCGGCGAAGTCCTCCACGGTCAGGGGACGCCCCGGCTTCGGGGCGCGCCCGAAGCCGGGCAGGTCCACGGCGATCACGCGGCGGCCCTTGGCGAGCTCGAGCGCGAGCCGGTGGAAGTACCGCGAGCTGACGCCGATGCCGTGCAGCAGGAGAACAGTGTCCGCCGAACCGCCTCCGTGGCCGTTGTCGAACGTCACGACCATCGTGGGAGCCGGACGGGAACGCCCGCGCGCCGACTCCACCGTCACCATCGGCTCCCTCCGGGATTCTTCCACCGGAAACGAACCTCGGCCCCGCGGCTCCTCCGTGTCAACCCCTGCCCGACAACCGCGGGCGCGACTTCAGTGGGGGCAGGAACGGCGACGAAGGGAGTCGCACCATGTTGATGTCCTACGAAGGGACTCCCATCCCGGACGAGCTCGACTTCGTCGCGCTGACCGACCGCACCTGGCGCGTCTGCGGCAACCGTTTCCCGGGTTCCGGCTCGCCGGACACCCTCGCCTACATCGAGCAGGACGCCGCCGGGTTCGAGGTGATGCTGCTGCGCGGCGGACATGCGGAGACCCGACGGGCGGACTGCCTCGCGGCCGCGCTCGCCCTCGTGGCCACCGACGTGCGCGACGGCCTCTCCGCGGAATGATGACAGCACGCGACACCGGCCGCCGCGGACTCGACGACTCTCTCGCGCTGCTCGTCCGCGGCTACGATTTCGCGGCCGGCATCTGGTCGGCGGACCTCGAGAAGGCGCCGGAGCTGTACGAGCTGTTCCGCGACAAGAAGGACGGCTGCGTCAAGGTCGTGCTGCACCCCTGACGCCCGCGCCCTCGAAAAAGCCGGCCAGGGCGTCCGTCAGCTCGACCGGCGCTTCCTCCGCCAGGTGATGCCCCGACTCGATCGGACGGCCTGAGACCTGTACGGCCCAGTCGCGCCAGATCGCCAGGGGGTCGCCGAACAGCTCCTCCAGGTCGTCCCGGCTCGACCAGAGCACGAGCAGCGGCATCCGGAGTCGGCGGCCGGCCGCGCGGTCGGCCTCCTCGGCGAGCCGGTCGACGCCGAGCCCGGCGCGGTAGTCCTCGAGCATCGCGCGCACCACCCGCGGATCGTGGATCGCCCGGCGTCGCTCCGCGAAGTTCTCCGCACCCATCAGAACCGGATCGCCGCCGTACCAGGCGTCCGGGTCGGCCGAGATGACGCGCTCCGGCAGGTCCGGCTGGGCGAAGAAGAACCAGTGGTACCAGGCGGTCGCGAACGCGGGCGTGATCCGCTCCAGGTGCTCCACGATCGGGATGCAGTCGAGCAGTGCGACCGCGGGAACGGCCTCCGGGTGGTCCATGGCCAGCCGGAACGCGACATAGCTGCCGCGGTCGTGGCCGGCCAGCAGGAACCGCTCGTGGCCGAGCTCCCGCATCAGGGCGACGACGTCCTCCGCCATCGCCCGCTTCGAGGCCTGCGCGTGATCCGGTCGCGGCTCAGGGGCCGTCGAACGGCCGTAGCCGCGCAGATCCGGCACGACCACCCGGTAGCCCCGCCGGACGAGCAGCGGCGCGACGCGATGCCAGGTCGCGCCCGTCCGCGGGTGTCCGTGCAGCAGGACGACGGGCGGCCCGTCGCCGCCGTGCCGCACATGGATGACCGCGTCGCCGACGTCGATGTCCTCCTCGACGAATCCCTCGAACATGCCTGCTCGTCCCGTCCTATCCTCCCGCGAGCGTGAACCACGTCCCGTAGGCGCCGGCGACGCACATGACCGCGGTGGCGATCCATCCCATCGCGTTGGCCAGTCGGCCGTTCACGTGCTCCCCCATGATCGTCCGGCTGCGGGCGATCAGCATCAGGACGATGAGGAACGGCCCCGCGGCGATGCCGTTCACGATCGCCGAGAACACCAGCAGGTCGATCGGGTTCTTGTCGGCGACGGCGAGGATCGTCCCCACGATGATTCCGAGCGCCAGGAGGATGTAGAACAGGGGCGCCCGACGCGCGCCGCGGTCCAGGCCCCAGTCCTTGTTCAGCAGACCGGCCATCCCGGCCGCACCGGACGCGGCCAGCACCGGCACCGCCAGCACGCCCGAGCCGATGAAGCCCAGCGCGAAGAGCATCCCCGCGTAGCTCCCGGCGATCGGCTGAAGCGCCTTCGCGGCGTCCGCGGCGCTCGTGATCGCCGTGTGGTGGGCGCCGAGCGTGGCCGCGGAGGAGGCGATGATCGCGAACATGATGAGCACGCTGAAGGCCATGCCGGTGAAGACGTCCAGCCGGCCGTTGCGGAGCCTGCGCCGTGCCTCGGATCGTGGGCGGTCCTCGAGCGCGGGCGCCCGATCGCCGCCGCGTTCCTCGGCGCGCAGCTCCTCGACGCGCTGCGCCGACTGCCAGAAGAACATGTACGGGCTGATCGTCGTGCCCAGCACGCCGACCACCAGCCCGAGGAAGGCGGGCGTCGGCTTCATCCCCACGCCCACGAGCCCGCGGCCCACGTCCGCCCAGTTCACGTGCGAGACGAACAGCACGGCGATGTAGACCAGCAGCACCAGGCACAGCCACTTGAAGACGCGGCCGATCATCGCGAAGGATCCGCCGGTGATCGCCACCGCGATCACGATGCCCGCGATCGCGCTCCACATCACGGCCGGCCCGAGGTGGAGCAGGTACATCCCCTCGCCGATGGCGTTCAGGTCGGCGGCGATGTTGAGGACGTTCGCCACGATCAGGAACACGAGCAGCACCCCGATGGCCACCCGGAATCCGCGGCTGAAGTGGCGGCGGATCAGTCGCCCTAGGCTGTCGCCGGAGGCGAGCGCCATCCGGTCGCAGATCTCCTGCACCGCCATCATCAGCGGAAGGGTGAGCGGGACCGTCCACAGCATGCTGTTGCCGTACATCGCGCCGGCCTGCGAGTACGTGGCGATGCCCGAGGGGTCGTCGTCGGCAGCGCCTGT